>NZ_CP007203.1:1699544-2038227 GCF_000340565.2 Nodularia spumigena CCY9414 | reverse complement strand
CCTTGGTAAGCTTTGTCACCGGAAAATTTTTGTTTCTCTTCAAACCCATTTTTATTTTCCCGAAATAAATTTATGTCACTTTTTCGTCCTGGCTCACCAGCTACTACATCAACAATATCTCTACCATTAGGCAGAACAATTAATTGACTTTTTCTAGTGTGCATTTTCTTCTTACCTGAGTAATATTTTTCCTGCTGTTGATACTCTGAAGGTCTTTCTATGGGCTGTTCATAGCTATCTACGATTAGTTCAAAGTCTGTTAAAACTTCTTTAACAATTTCATAGTCACTGGAGTTTTTTTTACCTGTTCTACTAAACTTGGTGGTAATAATTCTCCCAATAATGGCAACCAATAGTTAAACGTATCATTTGCAGTTGTTTCACTCACGCCAAATTGAATACCCAATAGTTGAAATGTGGTTAAATGTCGTAAATATGTTAGGGTGAGAATTATTTGCTCCGATGGTGATAATTTTGGTCTGCGACCACCTCCACCCAGAATAATTCTCACTTTTCTATCTTCAAGCAATTCTCGTTTATGATTGTGCCGTTTAATGGCTTTGTCTAAAAGTTCCTGCAACTGTTCATATTTCAGCCCTACTAAACGCTGTGCTTCCTGGGGATTATTTTGGATATAATCGAATATACTGCTCATAATGCTTTACTAAAAATAGCATTTTATACTCTTATACCATAATTTTATTCTTTTTCGGAGATGTCTATTGAGTATTAAAGCTTTTGTGGGCAAAGTAATCGTATGGTCTAAAATTTCTAACCCCTGTGCTAAATTTGCCCCTGATTCTGATTTGAGATTAAATGTTGCGGCTTGCATCTTTTCTGGCGAATAAAGTAGCCGCAATAGCAGCAGCAATCGCTCCTTAACATCGATTTCTAACTCTTCCAATGCGCGTTGTAATAAGCTAGCAATTACTAAAGTCCTGTCTGATTGAAAATTTTCGTTAATTGGTAGTGGTTGTTGAAAGTCTAGATAGGCGGCGTAAATTTCCCCTAAAAACTTTAATTCCTGCTCAATTAAATTTTCTACCTGACTATGATGAAAGGTATCTATACTGGTGACTTCTGGTTGTTGATTTATTTTGAGTAAACTGCGGAGAATATGATGTCTGTTCACCCCCGAAGAGATTTCTAAGTGCGTCCATAAAGTTTCTATGGCTTCAAAACTGGAAATTTGAGCAATAGTCCGCCAAGCATACATCCTGACTACTTCTGGTTTGTAATTATTCGTAGCCACCTGTAACAGAATATCCAGGGCTTCATTTTCCAGTCTAATCAAAGCCCGCATAGCGGTACTGCGGGTGGATTTATAGTAAAGCGCCCCGACTAATGCGGAATAATATTCCTCTAAATGAGTTGCAGCAATTATTTCCAAAACTGCACAGCGCACCCGTAAGGATTCATCCTGTAACAATTTGGGAATGTGAATCCGTAACGCCTGTAAATATACCGCTTCTCGGAGCGCTCTCACCCCATTGACTCGTTCTCGTTCTTGTTTATGAGTCAGCATTCGGCGCATAGTTTTGGTGGCGGCGATTTTTTGCAGAGGTGTTCCCTGACGCAAAATTAAAGCGGCTGCTGTGGCGCGGATCAGTGAATGATGTCGCGGTTGGAGGTACTCTTCTAAAAGGGTTAAATTGGGATTGGTGTCCGCTAGCCAAACGTAACGCAGAGCTAGGGCAAAAACTTCGGGATCAACGGTTCCTGGGGGCTGTTGTAACAAGGAGCGCACTTCCAGCCCATAAACAGGATTGATATTCCCCATGATCATGACTTCCAAACTTTGGCGCTGCAAATCTGGGGGTAATTTCAGCAGTAAGGGTGCTAAAACTTGGGCTGCTCCTTGGGGGTCAATTTGTGCCAATAGTTCAATACAAGACCTTTTATCTGCTGTACTGCCTTTTTCGGATAAAGCTTTGATTACCCCCTGGTGGAAGAAACGCAAACCGACATTTGCAGCACTCAGTTCTCCCCGTTCTGCACTCAATACTAGCAGGTCTACGTAACGCGATCGCAAGTCCAAAACGACTTTTAAACAAGCCCCGGCGATGATTACCGTTTCTCCGATTAATACCCACTTTTGGACTTCTATGGGTAGGAATTGATTGCAAACAAACAAAGTTACCAGAATGATTATACCTGCCAAACCGGTGGCGATCGCCTCTGCTGTTCCCCCTGATAATGTCTGCGTGCGGCTGCGAATACGTTCAGGTATGGGTTGGTAGAGAACAGGGCCGCTACTGACTACAAAGGTGTAGCGTAACAGTTCATCGACGAATTTTAAACCGACTAATCCCCAAAAGAAGCCTTGGGCTTGCAATACAGGGACTAAATTCAATAAAGCCAGCGCTCCTGGTAAAATAAAGCCCACAGCGATGGGTAAAAGTGCGGCTGTAAAAAATACCCCAAAGCGTTCAGTGATGCGACTGGAAATAAACCACTGAGTGATTAACTCACACAGTCCCACAACGCCACCAAATAGACCTAAAAAGCTCGCCAGTTCGACGCTGCTTAAAGAAGCATTTAGTTCCCGCAGGTATTGAAAATCTACTAATAATCCAATTATTTGTAAAAGACCGACAAAAGCGAATAATTGCCATGTATAGCGCTTTAATGGCGCTTCCAGGCGGCGGTGTCGCGTCGCTTGTTCCTGGGGAATTACCCGTTGGGGAGCGTCGGGAAAAGCTTCGCGATAGTGATAACTTAAATAAAAGAGAATTCCTGAACCTAAAATAATCACGGTACAGGCGATGAGTATCACTTGATCTAGTTTGATGAATTGCAGCATCCAAGGCAAACTAAAGCCACTGATCACATCGGCTACTAACATACCACTGCTGACTAAGGGATAGGTACGTTTAATCTCTCGGATATTAAATAATTGGTTAGCAACTATAGAGGTATTCAGGTCATTGATCACATAAATTCCATCTACCCACAACCGCAGCAGAAACACTAGGGCTACTGTTAGGTAAGAAATATAGACTCCCCCCCGCAAGGAGACTATAAAGATTAATGGCATCACCATACAAGGTGCGATCGCCACAATCACCCAACGCAACGGGAAAATCTTTTGCAGCCAAGAATAAACAACAACCAGTGCCATACTCATGACAGCACTAGCAATATACATCCAAGGCAAGGGACCCGCCCCATATTCATCTAAAAACAGTGCCACTGTACTGTCTTCAGCCCAGCGCAAACCTACTGATACAGTGGTGTAAAAAGCAAACATCAACCAAGTGCGTTCGCCTTCTTCTGGTCGAAGATTCAACCACTGTAACAGTCGTGTGAGAAAGCCTTTTTTTGCAGCAAACGAGTTATTTTTAAATTCCATGCACTGCAAGTTACACTAAGTTGGATTCGGAATCAGATAAACAAGCAGGAGAACATAAGGGAGAAAACAACCCATTATTCCCCCTCATCCTCCTAGTCCCTCTCATGCTTCTCATGTTCCTCATGCTCCTCATGCTCCTCATGCTCCTCATTTTCCTCATCACCACTCCCCACAAACGGCAAAAATCCTGAGCAACTGAGTATTATCTTTCCCACTCAGCCCTCAGGACTATCAATTTTCTGAAAATTTTACCGATTTTGGGTCAATGGTAAATTTTCAGTTAGGAATTATACTTTATATTGGAAAAATTGGCGAATTACTTTTTCGGGGAAATCAGCATCATCATATTTCTCCCCTCTTTTTTCGGCGCTTGCTGCAATTCTCCAAGCGGTTCCAAATCCTTGGCCATGCGCTTGAGCAAATGCTCTGCTAAGTCACTGTGTTGAATCTCTCGACCCCGGAACATCACAGTTGCCTTCACTTTATCACCATCTTTCAGGAAGCGCTCGGCTTGCTTAACACGCACATTGTAATCGTGTTCTTCAATTTTATAGCGCATCTTCACTTCTTTCACATCAGCCGTGTGCTGCTTTTTCCGGGCTTCCCGCGCCTTCTTCTCCTGCTCAAACTTGTACTTCCCGTAATCCATGATCCGACAAACCGGGGGGTCAGCCTTATCACTTAGCAATACTAGGTCTAGCTCTTTTTCTTCAGCTAGTTGTAGTGCTTCTTGTGGAGGCATAATTCCTAATTGCGCGCCATCAGTATCAATGACTCGAATCTTGGGAAACCGGATGCGCTCGTTGATTTGGGGCAGATCGCGAGTTCGTTTTTTCTCAATCACAGGCATTATGATTATGGAAGCTCTCTAGTAGTTAAGACGTGGTTTGGACTTGGTTCGCTTGGTCTTCTTTGGGATGCCTCAGAAGCACAAGACAGCAATTGAACTAAGGACTTAAGCTTGAGTCTATTTTTCTAGGATAACTAATTGATCAATTAGTCGTCACTGTATTTGTTATTCTACTCACTCTGAGATAATTTCTGTGGCTATCTTTAATGTAAATTTTATCACAAATAATATTAATTTTTATTACATTTCTTTTAGCCCATCTCAAGGTATGTTAAAAATCATCACCTTCTACCTGCCACAGTAATTATACTTAACAGCTAGAAATTGACCTAAAATAAATTACTTAAAAAATGTAGTGGCTTTACACAGCTAGTCTTATGATTCCCACAAATACAGAAAATTCTCATCAAGATTTAATTGGTTTTATTTGGACTATTGCTGATAAACTCCGAGGCCCTTACCGTCCACCCCAATATCGTCGGGTTATGTTACCCCTGATTGTTTTAGGGCGTTTAGATGCTGTTTTAGAACCGACTAAACAAGACGTACTTGATGCGAAGGCGAAATATGAAGCAATGGGGTTACAGGGTGAGGCTTTTGAGAAAGCGATCGCTAAAGTCGCAATTGGGAGCGATCGCCAACAATTTTTGTATAATACCAGTAAGTTTACATTTCAAGAATTATTAAATGATGCTGATGGCATTGCGAGTAACTTAATCAATTATATCAATGGTTTTTCACCTAGAGCCAGGGATATATTTGAGAAGTTTAATTTTGAAAGCGAGATTCAAAAACTCGATGAAAGTAATCGCTTATATTTAATCATTAAAGATTTTTGTAAACCAGAAGTTGATTTATCTCCCGCCCAACTTTCTAACCTGCAAATGGGTTATCTGTTTGAAGAATTGGTGAGAAAATTTAATGAACAAGCCAACGAAGAAGCCGGAGATCACTTTACACCCCGTGAAGTCATTCGCCTCATGGTGAATCTGGTTTTTTGTGAGGAAACGGATGTCTTTCAACAAGGTATTTATCGCTCAGTCTATGACCCCACATTAGGCACAGGGGGAATGCTTTCGGTTTCAGAAGAACACATTAAAAAGCAAAACCCAGAGGCGAATTTAGGGCTATTTGGTCAAGAATATAATATTGAAAAACTCGACGAAAAACGCACCGCCCTCATCAGTCACGCTGTCACCAAAGGACTAGATCCCAGCGTACCTATGAAAGATTCTGGTATTGAGTGGCTGGGTAAAATTCCGAATCATTGGGAAGTGATAAAAGTTAAACATTTAACTAAAATCTTGCGCGGAAAATTTACTCATAGACCAAGAAATGATCCTAGATTCTATGATGGTCAATATCCTTTTATACAAACTGGTGATGTTGCAAATGCGAATAAATTTATTATGGAATATACACAGACACTAAATGAAAATGGTTATGCAGTAAGCAAAGAATTTCCTTCAGGAACACTTGTAATGACAATTGCTGCAAATATAGGAGATATGGCAATTTTAAACTTTAATGCTTGTTTCCCTGATAGCATTGTGGGTTTTCTTCCATCAAAAATGACAGATATATTTTTTCTTTACCATCTTTTTAGTTCTATGAAGAAGCAATTTTTTAGGACTTACGCAATAACTCTCTGCAACCCTCTTTCCTTCGTGTCCTTCGCGTTCTTCTCCCTTGGCGCTAGCCTCTCCCTTTGGGAGAAGGGGAGACGCTACGCGAATGTGGTTCGTTTTTTCATGATTTTGCGTAAGTCCTGTTTTTATCAACTGCTGTTTTAAATACTCAATTAAATTTAAACGTCGAAAGAATAAGTAATATTTTTACAGTGATTCCTCCTTTCAATGAACAATTGCAAATAACTGATTTTTTAAATAAGGAAATGCAAAAAATTTACCAACAAAAAGCCAAAATAAAAGAAGCCATAGAACTATTAAAAGAATATCGCACCTCCCTAATTACCAACGCCGTCACAGGTAAAATTGATGTAAGAAAAGTTGCTATTCCCTAACCCCAGAAACCACAACCAAAAAAGGACAATAACAATGAGTACAGAATATCACATCAAGCTTATTCAAACAGGAAACACCCAAACATTAACAATTCCTCAAGAATTAAACCTATCAACAACAGAAGTAATTATCAGACAAGAAAATGGAAAACTAATCATAGAACCCTACAAGAAAAAATCCCTCCTAGAAATCTTTGCCACCTTAGATGACATTGAAGAAGAATTTCCCAATGTTGACGAAGGATTATTACCCTTAGATGATATTGAACTGTAAAAATGTCTTATTCTTACTTGCTCGACACTAATATACTCTCTGATTTTGTTAAACACCCAACAGGGAGAATTTTTTCTCAAATTCAAGATGTGGGTGAAGAAAAAATTTGTACCAGTATCATTGTAGCTTGTGAATTACGATTTGGCGCAGAAAAAAGCAAATCATTCCGATTAAAAGAACGAATTGAACTAGCTTTAAAAATTATTCCTGTATTACCATTAATGCCAGATATAGATCATAATTACGCCACAATTCGCACAAATTTAGAACGTCAAGGAACTCCCATTGGTAGTAATGATTTATTGATTGCTGTGCAAGCATTCACCCTAAATCTAACTGTCGTTACTGCTAATGTTCGTGAATTTTCTCGCATTCCTAATTTAAAAATAGAAAACTGGCTTAAACCCGATTAAAATAGCATCAAATTATGATTCCCTAATTAAAATCGAATAAAAAAATATGATAGACCACGATAGACTATTTAAAGAATTAATCCAAACCTTCTTTTGGGAATTTATAGAACTGTTTTTACCAGAAATATTAGAGTATGTAGAAACAGACAGCCTCACCTTTTTACCAGAAGAAATATTTACCGATGTTACCTCTGGAGACAAAAGAAAAATAGATTTATTAGCACAAGTAAAATGGCAAGGACAAGACAGTTATTTACTCATTCACCTAGAAAATCAGGCATATAATCAGAAAGAATTTCAACGGCGGATGTTTCATTACTTCGCTCGTTTAGATGCAAAATATTTACTTCCCATTTTCCCTATAGTTATTTTCTCCTACGACGAACCAAAACGCCCCGAAAAAAGCCAATATACTGTTAACTTTCCTAACAGAAAAATACTCGAATTTAACTACTTTGCCATTCAATTAAATAACCTGAAATGGCGAAACTTTTTAAATCAGCCAAACCCCGTAGCAGCCGCATTAATGGCAAAAATGGATTTTAAGCCAGAAGAAAGAGTCAGAGTTAAACTAGAATGCTTAAGAATGCTAGTCACCTTACAATTAAACCCTGCTAAAATAGAACTAATTTCCGGTTTTATTGACACATATCTCAGATTAAACACAACCGAAGAACAAGAATTAAACACCGAATTAAAACAAGCCAACTTAGTTGAAGAGGAACAAATCATGGAAATTGTTACCAGTTGGATGGAAAAAGGAATTGAAAAAGGGATTGAACAAGGAATTGAGCAAGGGATTGAACAAGGAGAACAAAAAATTATTAAAAGACAACTAAAACGGCGATTTAATAATATTACTCCTGCCTTGTAAAGCCGAATTAATAGCTTATCTTCAGAACAAATAGAAAACCTATCAGATGCGATTTTTGATTTCCAATCTTTAGAAGATTTAACTAATTGGTTAGAGCAACAAAATTAGAGCGTACACAAGGGCGGGCATCTTTGCCCTCCCCATAAGATAGATTTTCACTATTGGTCTTTTCCCTTAGCCTAGAAACCATCATGACACAAAAAACCTATCAACTACCCCTAACCTTTGAGCAAATTCTTAATCTTGTTCTACAACTTCCCGAACAAGAACAAGAAAAACTTATTCAAGAAATCAAGAAAACCTCTCCAAAAATTGATGACGAAAATCTACTTAGTTAAGAACTTTTAATGTAGGGTGTGTTGTGGCGCAGCGCACCATCAAAACTTCGGCTTATATCAATAATTCAAGGTGCGTTAGCCTACGGCATAACACACCCTACGAACTATTCAACTACGCTCTAATTTTTTAATAAGATGCACATAGAAAGCGAATTTGAACACATTATAGAAAATGAAGTTATTCAATTTAGTGGCTACGAAAAAGGCAACGCCAAAAAATATGACCGAGAAACAGCCCTTTTCCCCACAGAAATTATTAAATTTATTCAAGAAACTCAAGATAAACAATGGCAACAATTAGCCAAAACCAGCCCCAATGATGCCCAAAAAATCATCATAGATAGCCTCACTAAAGAACTCAAAAGCCGAGGAATGTTAGATGTCCTCCGTAATGGCTTTAAATGTTATGGTAAAACCTTTAAAGTTGGTTACTTCCAACCTAACACCGGGATGAACCCGGAAACCTGGGAACTTTACCAAAAAAATCGCCTCACCGTCACCCGCCAAGTTACTATCAAAACCGGAAGAATCCCCGATATTCTTCTCAGTCTCAACGGTTTACCTATCGCTAGCATTGAACTAAAAAACCCCCTGACTGGGCAAACCTACCACAACGCCATTGAACAGTATCAAACCGATAGAGATGCCAAAGATCCCTTATTTACCTTTAAACAACGGTGCTTAGTCCATTTCGCCGTAGATACACAACAAGTTTGGATGACTACCAAACTAGCCGGAAAAAGTACCCATTTTCTACCTTTCAATAAAGGACATAATCACGGTGCTGGTAATCCCATCGGCGACAATGAAGAATATCGCACGAGTTATCTTTGGCTAGAGGTTTTACAAAAAGATAGCCTTTTGGACATCTTGGCGCGTTTCCTCCACATCGAAGTCAAAGAAACCAAAATTACTACAGACACTGGTGTTAAATACCAGAAAAAAGAAACCCTGATTTTCCCCCGTTACCATCAACTTGATGTGGTGCGTAAACTGATTACCCACACCCAACACCACAAAGCGGGACATAATTATCTAATTCAACATTCCGCCGGTTCGGGAAAATCTAACTCTATCGCTTGGTTAGCACATCGCTTGGCTAATCTCCACGACTCCCAAGATGAAAAAATCTTTCATAGTGTGATTGTAATTAGCGATCGCACTATCTTAGATCAACAATTGCAAAACACTATTTATCAATCTCCTTTTCATCTTTACACCATGCGTCAAGCTATTGAAGAAAATTATATCAAAGATGTATTAGCAAATTACACCTGCTATGAAAGATATTATCAACTTGTTTGCACCTCAGAAGATGACCCAAATTTACCTCGTCGTCAAACAGCCAAAGCCATCGCCCGATTCATTGAACTTCATCCCCACAACATCGCCCAAAAAGTAGAAATCATCATTGAACATTTTCGCAACCATACTCGCCATAAAATCGGAGGGAAGGCGAAAGCAATGGTTGTTACCCGTTCCCGTGAACACGCTGTAAAATACAAACTCGCCTTTGATAAATACATTCAAGACAAAGGTTATAAAGATATAAAATCTCTAGTGGCGTTTTCTGGTGCTATTACCCTCGATGAATTTCCTGATGAAACCTTTACAGAAACCAATATTAATGGTATCAAAACATCAGAAATTCCCGAAAAATTTGGCAGTGATGCTTATCAAGTGCTGTTAGTTGCGAACAAATTTCAAACCGGATTTGACCAACCTTTATTACATACAATGTTTGTGGATAAAAGATTGGCTGGAGTCCAATCCGTGCAAACTTTATCACGACTAAACCGCACTACTACAGGTAAACAAGATACTTTTGTTCTCGATTTCGTTAATAAACCAGAAGACATTTACAAAGCCTTTAAACCCTACTACACAGAAACACCCATAGGAGAAACAGCAGAGCCACAACAACTTAATGATCTGTCTTATCAACTTTATGAATGGGGCTTTTTTACCAAAGAGGATGTTACCCAATGGTGTGAAATTTGGTTTCGCCAAAAAACTTCTCTGACTGGAGGCGAACATAAAAAATTAAATACTTTACTAGATCCGATAGTTGACCGTTATAAAGAGCGCAAAGAACCAGAAAAAGAACTATTTAAAAGTCAACTTACCAGCTTTCGCAACCTTTATCTATTCCTGGCTCAGATTCTCCCTTACCAAGATTCAGACTTAGAAAAACTCTATGCTTACGGGTATTGTCTGCTGAAAAAATTACCCCGCAATTCCGAAGCGCCAAAAGTAGATTTATCTGGGGATATAGAATTAAAATATTTTCGCTTAGAAAAAATCAGTGCTGGTAAAATTGACCTCAATGATGGTGAAGCAGAACCATTACCAGGAGCTACCGCAGTGGGAACCCGTCAGCCAGATAAGGAAATTCCTTTATCTCAACTGATTAATTCTCTAAATGATAAATTTGGCACAGATTTTACTTTAGCTGACCAATTGTTTTTTGAACAAATCGCCGAAACAGCGATGAGTAATAATTCTATTAAACAAGCCGCCCAGGTAAACACAAAAGAAAACTTTGCCCCTGTTTTAGATAAGCATCTGGAAAACCTCATTATTGAACGTATGGAAGGTAATGAAAAAATCTTTATGGAAGTAATGAATAACGAAGAAGTTAGAGCGGTTGTGTTTGAAAAATTACTTGCCAGTATTTATGAGAGTATCAATAGTGAACATTGATAATGGTATTATAGCCGTGATTTCTCATCGCCAGGGCTAGAGTCAAAAGACCTAATATCGCTATTTGACTACTTTTATGATTTTTTAGAATGTTCCAAATAAACGGCAGAGTCTATCATAATTTTGTTAGCTTTTTGTTAAGAATAGTTACAAAGCTCTTAACACAAGGAAAAATATTTATTATGGTAGTTTCATCTGAAAATAATGCACCTCATAGGGTTGTAATCATTGGTGGTGGCTTTGGTGGACTGTATACAGCAAAGACTCTGGCGAAAGCGAATGTCAAGATTACTCTGATCGATAAACGAAACTTTCACCTATTTCAGCCGCTTTTATATCAAGTTGCTACAGGTACGCTATCACCTGCGGATATTTCTTCACCATTGCGATCTGTACTCAGAAAAAGCAAGAATACACAAGTGTTATTGGGAGAAGTAAATGATATTGATCCTAAAGCGCAGGAAGTTATTTTGGATGAGAAAGTAATACCTTACGATACATTAATTGTGGCCACAGGTGCTAACCATTCCTATTTTGGGAAGGATGAATGGAAAGAATATGCTCCTGGCTTGAAAACTGTTGAAGATGCGATAGAAATACGTCGGCGGATATTTTCGGCATTTGAAGCCGCAGAAAAAGAAAGTGATCCCGAAAAACGCCGTGCTTTTTTGACTTTTGTGATTGTGGGAGCAGGTCCCACAGGTGTAGAATTAGCAGGTGCGATCGCAGAGTTGGCATACAAAACTCTCCAAGAAGATTTCCGCAATATCAGCACTTCAGAAACGAGAATTTTAATATTGCAAGGGCGCGATCGCATTCTCCCATACATTTCGCCTGACTTATCGCAAGCAGCAGCAGAAGCTTTGGAATCCTTGGGTGTGGAGGTCCACACTAAAGCCAGAGTCACAGATATTGAAAATAACATCGTTACTTTCAAGGAAGGCGGTGAAGTCAAAGAAATTGCCTCAAAAACTATATTGTGGGCAGCAGGTGTAAAAGCTTCCCCAATGGGGAAAGTCCTACAAGAACGTACAGATGTAGAGTGTGATCACGCCGGACGTGTGATGGTAGAACCGGACTTGACTATCAAGGGTTATAAAAACATTTTCGTAGTGGGAGATTTAGCCAACTTTTCCCATCAACATGGTAAACCCTTACCTGGTGTTGCACCTGTAGCCAAACAACAAGGAGAGTATGTAGCTAAACTGATTCAAGCACGGGCTAAAGGTCGGACTTTGCCACAATTTGACTACAACGATGTAGGTAGTTTGGCAATGATTGGGCAAAATTTAGCTGTTGTAGATTTAGGCTTAATCAAACTCAAAGGTTTTATTGCTTGGGTATTTTGGCTAGTAATTCACATCTATTTCTTAATTGAGTTTGACACTAAAGTAGTAGTAGTAATTCAGTGGGCGTGGAATTATATCACCCGTAATCGTCGCTCTAGATTGATTACAGGTAGAGAAGCTTTTGTAGAAGCACAAAGTCTTCAAAATAGCAGTGCTTACCAGAGTCCAGAAAAGAAGCAGCCAGTCAAGCTCTAGAATTTTTGCTTTGAAGTACCAAGGATTTTTAAACCGGCCTCTACGGGTTTCGCCTGTGGAGCCGTTTTGGTGCAAGAGCAGAGCGTCCCAGGAGGGGAAGTCAAAAATCAAAAATGAAAAGTATTGTCAAACTTCCCCCAAGAGCGGTACAGTCAATCTAAAATACTCGCGGAGCTAAGGCAAATCTAAAATCCAAAATTGAATAATCGGTATCTTTATGCCCCTGGTATCAATCCCCCAATCCCTCCTCAAAGACTTACCCCTCACGGCTCTTGCGCCCATGCAGGATGTCACCAACCTCTGGTTTATGAAGGTGATTGCTCATTATGGCAGTCCTGACTACTTCTTCACCGAGTATTTCCGGGTCAATGATACCTCACGGCTGAATCGGAGCATTTTGGCAGCCATCACCGAAAATGACACAGGTCGCCCCGTTTTTGCTCAAATGATTGGCGAAAGCATTCCAGACTTAGTAAGAACAGCAAAGGAACTCTGCGGCTATAATATCGCTGGAGTTGACTTGAATATGGGCTGTCCTGCTCCGAGAATCTATCGCAAAAATGTTGGGGGTGGATTGCTGCTTTCACCAGAAAAAGTGGATCGGATTTTGGCAGAACTGCGGCAGACAGTCAATGATCGACCATTGACGGTGAAGATGCGCTTAGGCTTTGAAAATACAGATACCTTTTACGAAATTCTCGATATAATTAATCGCCACAGTATTGATTTGCTGAGTTTGCATGGTCGCACGGTGAAAGATATGTACCACGGGGCAGTGAAATATGATTTGATTGCCGAAGCGGTCAGACGGGTGCAATGTCCAGTCCTGGCCAATGGTAATATCCACTCGGCGAAAACTGCCCTGGAAGTGCTTTCTCAAACCGGCGCGGCGGGTGTGATGGTGGGACGCTGGGCGATTGGGAATCCTTGGCTTTTTAATCAAATTCGCCAGGCTTTGCGCTTTGAACCGATTACCCCGGTTCCTTTAGTAGAGGTACGCAACTATATTGATCGTTTATGGCAAACTCCAGCCGCCGCAACTATGCCAGCGCGATCGCGTATCGGCTATCTCAAAAGATTCCTCAATTACATTGCTCTGAGTGTTGACGCTGAAGGTGATTTCCTGCGGTTGATGCGACGGACACAGACCGAGGTAGAATTGCTTAACCTGTGCGATCGCGTTTTCCTTACTGATATGACGAAAACTTTAGCCCTCACACCTTTTCTAGGCGTTTGATTTTTTGGGTAATTTCTTGAGCAAGCGATCGCACCCTCCACAAAAGCCTCAAAATCCCAGTATCTTAGAATCATACCCCCCTCCTCGCTGGCGGGGCTGGGGGTGGGGTTCATAAATTGGAGGCAACCGTGACCACTACGGTACACTGGCAACAACGAGTTGGTAATCAAAGAGATTGGGTTTGGCGAGGCTGGCAAACTCGTTATACTTATATCCGACCTAGCCAAAATAAATCCACCACACCCTTAATCCTGTTACACGGTTTTGGTGCATCCATTGGTCATTGGCGACATAATTTAGAAGTCTTAGGCGAACACCATACCGTTTACGCCCTCGATATGCTGGGTTTTGGTGCATCCAAAAAAGCGCCAGCGAATTACAGTATAGAACTGTGGGTAGAGCAGGTATACGAATTTTGGCAAGCATTTATCCGTCAACCAGTCATATTAATCGGTAATTCCAACGGTTCACTGATTTCCTTAGCAGCAGCTGCGGCTCATCCAGAGATGGTGAAGGGTATAGTCATGATGAGTTTACCCGACCCATCTTTAGAACAAGAAGCCATCCCGCCTTTTCTGCGACCTCTGGTGACAGGAATTAAAAAGATGGTTGCTTCCCCGTTGATCCTCAAGCCTGTGTTTCACTTCGTGCGCCGACCCAGCGTGCTGCGTCGCTGGGTCAGACTTGCTTACGCCAATCCCGAAGCCATCACCGATGAACTGGTGGACATTTTAGCAGGGCCTCCCCAAGACAGAGGTTCAGCGCGGGCTTTTAGTGCCTTGTTTAGAGCTGCGATCGCTGTTAACTTTAGTCCTAGTGTCAAAGCCATATTACCCACCATCACAGCACCAATGCTGTTAATTTGGGGGCAGAAAGACAAATTTGTTCCCCCTTTACTGGCACAGAGATTTACTCAGTACAACGAAAAGCTAGAACTTCTCAACTTAGAAGATGTCGGCCATTGTCCCCATGATGAATCCCCAGAACAAGTTAATCAGGTGATTCTAGATTGGATTAACAGGCACATTAATTATGAATTAGGAATTACCCAACAGTGACTTCATCGGTGTTAACACCTGTAGCACCATTAACTGAACGCGCCACAGCAACCATCTTGTTGAGGGTTTCCTGGTCGGGAACATTTCCTTTCAATACCACAGTCCCGCTTGTCTGAGCAACCCAGAGAGTATCAATATCCCCAAGTTGCGAATCTTGATCAAACGCCAACGCTACCCGCTTGGCCAACCCACTTTGGTCGTATTCTCCATTCAATCCTAAACGTTCTGGCGGAATTGATTCAGTAGTAGCAGGAGCCGCGCTAGTAGTCGAACCTGGCGGTACTTGCTGCGGGGTAGGATTTACTTGGGCATTTTGCGGTTTTTCTAACCCAAAAAGTCTTTTTAACCAACTCATAACAGCTTTTCTCCAATTTTTGGCTAATTATCAACGATATATGAAGGATAAACCCTTGGCAAATAAATTACATCTACCGATGTAAAGATATGCACTGCCAAAATTTGTGCTTTCAGTGTGATTTGCCTATAAATTATTTTGAGAAAGTGTAATGAGTGTAGGTATTGAGTTTAAAATGGAACCTTAGACTAATAATTTAGCAATTTAGGTGTAGGGCAGTCATGAGCTAGTGTTTATATTAATCAAATGCTTGCCTGATCTGTGTTGGCGAAGATGAAACATACCCTTTCAGTTTTGGTAGAAGATGAGGCGGGCGTTCTGTCCCGTATCTCCAGTTTATTTGCGCGTCGTGGCTTTAATATAGAAAGCCTCGCAGTTGGGCCAGCAGAGCAAGGAGGAGTGTCTCGCATTACGATGATTGTACCTGGAGACGATCGCGTGATTGAGCAACTCACCAAGCAACTGTACAAATTGGTCAACGTTCTCAAAGTCCATGACATCACCGAAATTCCTTGTGTAGAGCGAGAATTGATGCTTTTGAAGGTGAATGCTACTAGCAGCAACCGCTCAGAAGTGGTCGAACTGGCTCATATTTTTCGGGCGCGAGTGGTAGATGTGTCCGAAGATTCTGTCACTCTCGAAGTTGTGGGAGATCCTGGTAAGATGGTGGCGATCGTCCAAGTGTTACAAAAATTTGGTCTCAGGGAAATCGCCCGCACTGGCAAAATTGCCCTGACTCGTGAGTCGGGTGTAAATACTGAGTTGCTCAAGTCTTTAGAAGCCAAAGTTTAACAGTTATCAGTTATCAGTTACCAGTTACCAGTTAAGATACATAAGTGTAAGTAGGTTTAAGTCCCCCACTGTCAGCCTTGATTACTGATAACTGTTCACTGATAACTGTTCACTGTTTTAGAAGTCGCTGAAAAATTTCTCATTCACACGCTGGTAATGCTGGCAAAGATTCGGCTTTTGCAAAACAAAATCAACTATTGGGTGTTCAAAGGAAGCAAAGGAAGGCTTGATAAAGTTACCGATATACCCAAAAGCAGTTGCATCTAAAATTTACCCTATTGTCGCATATTTATATAAGTTATTTCATGAAAAGAGTAACTTGCACTAATATTTTAACTAGGTCTTTTTATCATTATACTATGAAATACAAGAATATTTTCTTTAAAAATAAAAATAGATTTTCCCGTAATATTTGCCATTGTGGCGTGACATAAACCCTAAAAACCTGCTACAAAATTGATGGTTCAGTATAACGTTGATAACAACTATGATTTGTAAAAAACCACAAATTAAACATTACTGAGATGGGATTTTTAGGCTGATACAATGACGAGTTACTCATTTGATCAACTAAGTAAGTAGGTGACATTAAAGTTTAAATTTACTAATTGCTGCTCGTGGTAGTTTTAGCACTTATTTCTCATAGTTCCCGGAATTACAGCACGTTTCAAGTAAGTGAAGTACACATTTTAATATTCTATATCTTATGAGTCAGGGCAAAGATGCCCGCCTACTACCTACTCAGATTAAATGTGCTGTAAGCCTTTGGAACAAATTTTCATTTATTTTTATTCACCTTAGTTGTTGAAGTTAGGGACATTTCACGAATAAATATATCTGACAAATATGGGACAGGTGGGGAAACCCATCTATAGCAACCGCCAAGGACGTTAGGACATAAACTGATCATAAAAGTTAGACACCGAAAGGTTTTTACCCTACTCCCCACTCCCCAGCTATAGTTGTGATTTATCCAAAATTTATAGCCTAAATCAGGTTTTTGTAATTCACCCAGTTTTTATTAGTTATTCAGTCTGATGTACCAATAACTAATGCTGTTTTGGAGGTTAGGTTATGACAACGGTATTTTCCCAGGAATATCTGGGTGAAAAACTTACTTACACTTTAGGAAACAGGCTTTCAAAACAAGAACTGCAAAGCTGTTTGGCATCTATGGAAATAGTACAGCCACCAGTAGCCAAGCAGTTCTGGCAATCAGCAGAAATGAACGCTGGTATTTACGTCATTCTTGCAGGTAAAGTCAGATTGTCTGATAGTTCTGATGACTTAATTACTACTCTGTCGGCGTGGTCTTCATTTGGTGAAATGACTTTGTTTCCAGAGGAGAACTTTAATCACTACAGCGCCAGAAGCTCACAAAATTTAGAACTTGGGTATCTCAAACCAGAGGTATTGCAAGGGTTGATGAACAAATATCCTCACATTCGCGATCGCCTGTTTTCTCGTGCCGAAATCTGGGATTTATTGCTGTGGTGTCGCCAAAACTCAGGATTTCCCGGACACCCCGCCCAATTTCACGCCATGCTCAAAGCCTTATCCTTCTTTGAGCGACATAACCTAGAGATTGGCTCTGTAAATACACAATTCCCCGATTCCCATTTATGGCTGTTGTACAAAGGTCAACTACTGCATTCTCAGGGTAACTCTTTGACACCAGGGCAAATCTCTACTGAACCGAATCAAGGTCATTGGCAAGCCATACAACCAACCATTGCTTACATCCTGAAAAGTTCAAACTGGTTAAAAGCACGAGAACACTGCCCAGCATTAGGTTCCTTTGTACCTGAGCCAGAACACCAGAATACTTCAACGCTTAATCAGACAGAATGGGAAAGTAAGCATAAAAGCGACTCGAACCCAGACAAAAGACCACGCCAAAAGCCCATAACCAAGGTTATACCCTTTCCCCAGCGAGAACCAGAATCAAAAGCCAAGCAAAATAAAACACTTCCTTACTTTCCCAGCCCGAAAGTGAAAATGGGGCATTGGTGGCAACGCCTGAGCAAACGCTATCCCTTCTATGCTCAACAAAGTGGCGCAGACTGTGGCTCTGCTTGCTTAGTGATGATTGGTAAGTATTGGGGTAAGCACTTTAGTGTGAATCGCTTGCGGGATATGACCAACGTCAACCGCAGTGGTGCATCTTTACGTGCCTTAGCCGCAGTAGGAGAAAACCTGGGTTTTGCCACCCGTCCTGTGAAAGCTACTTTCGATAAGTTTGCAGAACAATCTTTACCTGCGATCGCACACTGGGAAGGCAACCACTACATTGTCGTTTATCAAATCACCAAAAAGCGCGTCATAGTCGGTGATCCCGCTATCGGTCAACGCAGCCTCACCAGGAGCCAATTTAATGCAGGTTGGACTGGTTATGCCTTATTACTGCAACCGACAGAACTACTCAAAGAAACAAAGAATGAAACTGCCAACTTCTGGAAGTTTTTTGAGTTAGTTAAACCTCACTATTCAATACTGGTAGAAGTCTTCCTCGCCAGTGTGCTGATGCAATTATTCGGACTAGTAACGCCAGTATTTACCCAGTTATTACTAGATCGAGTCTTGGTGCAACGCAGCATTCCCACCTTAAACGCCGTTGGTATGGGGATGATTGTTTTTGGTTTGTTCGGTATTGCCATGAATGGAGTCCGGCAATATCTGCTAGATCATACAGCCAATCGCGTCAGCATCTCCCTACTTGTCGGTTTTATTAAACATACCTTCCGCTTACCCCTGGCTTATTTCGAGTCCCGTTATGTCGGAGATATTGTTTCTCGGATTCAAGAAAACCAAAAAATTCAGCGCTTCCTCACCGGCGAGACTCTCTCAATCATGCTGGATATGCTGACATTAGTGATTTATCTGAGCATGATGTTTTGGTATAGCTGGCGCATGACTTTATTCGTACTATTGACAGTGCCACCATTTTTTATTCTGGCATTGGCTAGCACAAATATTTTGCGTCGCATTTCCAGAGAAGTTTTTAATGCTGGAGCCAAAGAAAACAGTTATCTGATTGAATCTCTCACAGGTATTCGCACAGTGCGTTCATTAGCCATTGAACAGACAGTACGCTGGCGTTGGGAAGAACTGCTGAATGATTTGGTGAAAAAAGGCTTTAATGCCCAAGTGATTGGGAACCGCCTGCGAATCGTGAGTGGCGTTATTCAAACCTTTGTGAATGCTTCCTTGATGTGGTTTGGCGCATGGCAAGTCATTGAAGGGCAACTGACTATGGGGCAGTTAGTAGCTTTTAATATGTTGGTGGGTAACGTCTTGAGTCCTTTTCAAAGGCTATCAATGTTGTGGAATGGATTACAGGAAATTATTATTTCTACAGAACGGATTAATGATGTTTTAGAAGCAGAACCAGAGGAAGACTTGCAAAATAAACCCCGCAAGCCTCTAGGGAGACTGAATGGCCGTATTTGTTTTCAAAATGTCACCTTTCGTTATCATGCAGAAACTGAGACTAACGTTCTGGAAAATATCAACTTTGAAATCCAGCCAGAGCAAATGGTAGCAGTAGTGGGGCGCAGTGGTTCGGGAAAAACAACCTTGAGCAAGTTGATTTTAGGTTTATACCCACCTACAGATGGCAAAGTTCTGATTGATGGTTTTGATATTAATACTATATCTTTGCGATCGCTGCGTTCTCAAATCGGTGTTGTTGACCAAGATACCTTTCTCTTCGGTGGCACAATTCGCGAAAACATTGGCATCGCTCACCCAGAAGCTTCTGTAGAAGAAATTACTCAAGCCGCAAAATTAGCAGGTGCAGACGAATTTATTCAGCAATTGCCAATGGGTTATGAATCCCAAATTGGTGAAAGTGGGGGAATGCTTTCCGGTGGACAACGCCAACGCCTAGCCATTGCCAGAGCCTTAATCGGCAACCCCCGCTTATTACTTTTTGATGAAGCCACCAGTCACCTAGACTCAGAATCAGAAAGGATTATTCAGAACAACCTCAAAACAATTCTCCAAGGGCGTACCAGCGTAATTATTGCCCATCGCCTTTCCACAGTCCGCAATGCTGATCTCATATTAGTTTTAGATCGCGGCGTATTAGTAGAAAGCGGTACTCATGACGAATTAATCGCCAAACAAGGACATTACTACTATCTCAATCAACAACAACTAGCTCAAGTAGTTTAAATCAATCAATTTTAGATTTTAGATTTTAGATTTTGGATTGCAATCTAAAATTCCTCACTCCCGCCGTTCCTCTTCTCCCCACTCCCCATAAAACTATGTCTTATATTTCTCCCAATTCCTCATCTGTATTTCTAAAAAAAGAGCAAGATGAGTATAAAAGTTATGTTCAACCCAGCCAAGAAACTACTAAGCTTCACAAGACGATTCCACCAGGTAACACCGAAGATTTATATTACGGTACTGAAGAACTACTAGATGCCTTACCAAAAGTCTGGACTCGTGGTGTTTTGTATGTACTGGTAGGCTTTGCTTCTCTGGCTTTACCTTGGGCAACCTTCGCGAAAGTAGATGAAACTGGCAGCGCCAGAGGACGTATAGAACCTCAAGGTGCAACACAAAAATTGGACTCCCAAGCACAAGGAAGTGTTAAAGCTGTGAAGGTAACAGAAGGCGATACTGTCACCCAGGGACAGGTGCTGGTGGAACTTGATTCTGATATTTTGCAAACGGAAGTTCAGCAAGCCGAGGCTAAACTTTCGGCACTGCAAAATCAAGAAACACAGTTTGAAGTCCTGAAGAGTCAACTACAGTTGACACTTAGTATTCAGAAACAACAAAACCAATTTCAAGCTTTAGAAAAAATGTCTCAAGTGAACCAGGCACAACAAAACCTGGGTTTGAAAGAAACAACTTATAACCTGCAAAAGTTAGAAAGACAAGCATTAGTTAATCAGGTGCAGCAGCAGATTCAAACTGCTGAAGATGAGCAAGTATCGGCTGAAGGTCGGTTGAGTATAGATTCCCGGCAAGTTAACCGCTTTCAGCAACTTGTGAATGATGGTGCGGTTTCGGCAAATCAAGTTGACCAACTCAAAAAGGAAGAACAAGACAGCAAACGACTCTACGCTAGAGCGAAATCTGATGTTAAACAAGCAAAATTACGCTTGGCTGAAGAAACGAGCCGCTATGAAGCTACAATGAATCAGTTACAGTCTGATATTAAGCAAGCAAAACATCAATTGCAAGCTGAGAAAAATAGCTATCAAAGCTTACTGCAAGCTGGTAAGTTGGCGGTGCTGAAATATCAAGAACAACTTAAAGAACTAGAAAGACAAGTTGCTAATTTAAAAGCCGAAATTGCTCAAACTAAAAGCAAAATCACATCCTTAAAGTTACAAATGCAGCAACGAGTTGTGCGATCGCCTGTTGATGGGACAATTTTTGATTTACCAGTCACCAAGCCAGGAGAGGTGGTACAAGTCGGTCAGAGAATTGCTGACATTGCACCCGAAAATACTAAAATTGTACTCAAAGCTAATATGCCGATTCAGGATAGCGGCTTCTTAAATGTGGGAATGCCGGTAAAAATCAAGTTTGATGCTTTCCCCTTTCAGGAATATGGCATTATACAAGGCAAAGTTTCGCGCATTTCTCCCGATTCTAAGACGACTCAAACACCCGCAGGTAACATAGAAACCTATGAGTTAGAAATAACTTTAGAACAACAGTATATTCACAACGGCGCAACACGTATTCCATTAACACCAGGCCAAACAGCAAATGCTGAAGTTATTGTGCGTCAGCGACGCGTAATTGATTTTGTTTTAGATCCGTTCAAGAAGTTGCACCAAAACGGTTTAGAGCTTTAGTCATTAGTCATTTGTCATTTGTCATTAGTCATTAGTCATTGGTGATTGGTTGTAGATAAATCACACTCATAGTACAGGGATTCTGTCATGTCTCAAATTCTGACTATTTCTGCTTCAGATATCATTCACAGCCTCAAATTATCTTCTCAAGTTCCTGGTCTTGTCGAGGCGATCGCATCGCAAAAAATTATTGCAGAAGTAGCCCAGAAATCAGGAATTACAGTCACACCAGAAGAAATACAGCAAGAAGGAGATAATTTACGTTTAGCCCATAAGCTTGTCAAAGCTAAAGATACATTGACCTGGTTACAAAAACACCATCTTTCTGTAAATGAGTTTGAACAATTAGTCCAAAACAAAATCCTTTCTAAGAAATTAGCTAATCATCTATTTACCTCTCAAGTAGAACGGTTTTTTTATCAACACCAACTAGATTATATCGCCGCCATCACCTATGAAATCATTTTTGATGATAAAGACTTAGCTTTAGAAATGTTTTATGCGGTGGAAGAAGGAGAAATCAGTTTTCCAGAAATTGCTCGTCTATATATTCTTGAACCAGAACTTCGCTGCACTTATGGATATCAAGGACGGCGACACCGCAAAGATTTTCGCCCAGAAATTGCATCTGCTGTATTTGCTGCAACTTTGCAGCAGATTCTCAAGCCAATTGTGACTCCAAAAGGAGTGTATTTAATTTGGGTGGAAGAAATTATTCAGCCCCAATTGGATGAGTCATTACGCGAAAAAATCATTACGGAATTATTCACTGATTGGTTAAAGCAACAAATCCAGTGTATGGAAATAATTACTCAGCTAGATTCGGATACCCTAAAGCCACAGAAAAAATTACTTCAGCAGTCTTAATTTATAGCCTAGTTAAACCGCAAATATTTTCATAACAAATGGCAATTAAATTATAGATTTGCCGTTATCTTAGTGCCATTCCATCATAGCCCCCTCCTTGCTGGCGGGGTGGGGTTCTTGTATCTCACTTAACTGAGAACCGCTATAGTTTCTTTCTCCCCTCTCCTTGCAGGAGAGGGGCTGGGGGAGGGGTATCTGTTTGTCTAAACCATCTGTCAGCAGCAAAGCCGATGGCTAATAAATATAGCCATGCTCATAAATGGTGTTTAAAGATTTATTTTTTAAACACTATTTAATCTTTCATTGAAATTAATGAATTCACAAAAATGTCTGACGGGGCGACATATTGTATTGCCTAAATTTTGCATAATTACATTTATTTATAATGATAACATTCTCCCATAAACTTATATATTCATCTTCAACTTATTTAAGAAAAAGGCATTGCATGAGATATTGACTTCCCTGGTTAAAGCGCTATATTAAAAACATAGCCGAACAAAACAAATCGGTTCAAAAAAAGTAAATTTTCCAGGAGAAACTCAATGATTATTGCTGACTTAAACATCTTAGAAACCGTAGAAGCTGGAAATATTATTGGTGGTTGCTGCTGTTCAAAAGATTACAAGGATTATGACAAAGATTATGACAAGGAGTATGATAAGTATGGTAAAAAGAAGGACAAAGATGAGGACAAATATTATGGCAATAAAGAGGAAGAAGCAGAATATCAAGAAACTTTAACCATAAAGATAAACCAAGAAGTTTTTGTCATTTCTTAAGAAGACTTAAGCAATAATTGCATCTTCCAAAAAATCCATCAAATCAACAATCTGATGTTGATTTGAGAATGAATGCAACTATTTTTCAGTCCGTGTCTGTCTGACTTCTCAACTTAATCTTTGCCTGATTTTATTCTATAAATGGGACCGAAAGCTCTCAAAGTTATATTGTAATCAGGTAGTAATAATATGGCTGGAATGTCTTTAAAGCATTTCAGCGATATTTTTTATTTGCATTGAAAAACTTTGATTGTATTTGCTGCAACTCCGTCGCAGATTCTCAAGCCAATTGTGACTTTAAAAGCATTCGACATTATTTATTTGGGAGCAAGAAATTAGTCAACCCCCATGAGATGAGTCCTTACGCTCAAAATAATTACAGAATTATTCTTGGTTGCTGAAACCCACAAATAGAGCGCATGGAAATAAGTACATGGATTATTTTTAGGAAAAATCAAATAAAAAGCTAGTTATTTATTTAGAGGAATTAGCTATTGTATAAACATAGCCAAGGAAGAGAAATTGGTTATAAAAAAGTTCCTAAAACCTACTTGAAAGTCACAGGAAAAACTCATGGTTATCTCTGATTTGAACGTCTTAGAAGCTGTTGAAGGTTCTGCTATTGTTGGTGGTGGCGGTTTTAAGATCGATAACAATAAGCATGAAGTAATTGACAGCAAAGTCAATGTTGATATCTTTAAGACACTTGATGTAAAAGTGAAAGTTGTCGGTAACTTTGCTGATGCTCAAGCAGTTGCTCAAGCATACGGTGAAAACACAGATGCTGAAACTATCACCTTTGCAGAAGTATACGAAGGTGTTTCTTCTGATGCTGCTTCCCGTTCCACAGCAGCAGCTATCAAGGGAGAAAAAAGCTACAAATAGCTTAAGATGATTCTTGATAGAGATAGATAGTGGCTTTGAGTTGCTCTCTATCTCTTTCTTGGAATTTGAGAATAGAGGACAGGGGACAGGGAACATAGATACGTTTTTCACCTTTAGAGGATGTTTGAAAAGTGCAGACTGGTAAGGGCTATATAAACAAAATAAAGTTATAGAAAACCATATATTCAATTATCCCACGCAGATGAAAACCCTTAACGGCGATGTTTTCATAGGCGTGGGATTTACAATGATTGGGTATTAGTCTTTATTCATTAGTACCAATGATTTTTATAATGTTTAATAAAGTCTTAATATTATAAGTACTACCCTACCCTGTTCAAGAGTAGGGTACTACCAAAAATTGCAAATACTGAAATAACAAAATTACACAATGCAATTTTGGCACTACAACAGAAAAATTGAGCTTAAAACTAGAAGGTCAAAAATATAAGCAGATGTTTTTAGTATTGGTTTGTTATTAAAGTCACAGTTTGTTTTTGGTAAGACTGGGAGAAACCTTGACTATCCCAAGCCCTAGATAAAGCTATTCCCGTAGCCTTAGTAACCATAAACTGACTACTAGTATCTACAATAGTATTAGTTTCGGTAAAGGTTTCAGAGCTATCTCCAACTGCGGTTGCTAAAGCTGTTATGTCAGCATATCCAGGTTCCACATATGATTCAATATTGGTACCAGTATCTAGTCCGCCAATAATCCTGTTTTCATCTGTTGCTAGTTCGCAATATTCTAAATCATTAATAACCATGATATTTACCTGTGAAAAGAGGTATGAATTCTTTACAATCATAGCATAAAATAATTAATGTAAACAGACAATTTATTTTAATTAATTTAAATTTATTGCTTTAAAACAAATACCAAAAATGCTAAATTAAGCAAAATAAATATTATTAATATTTACTCTAACATTAGATAGATACATAAATATGAAAAATTATTTTCACATTTATATCTATGAGAAATTACTCTAAATATAGTTGTATAAATCCGAAGCAATATTGCAGATATTACTTGAGATAAATCAGTAAGTTTAATCCTGGAATAGTGCGAGAAAGAGTCCACAAAACCAAAGTAATATAAAGTATACCCAAACTCCACTGATACCAAGCAAGTGTGGCAATAATACCTGGTAAATGTTCATCTCGCAGGCGAATATCGTTAAATCCTAACCTGACTAAGTTGTTGAGGCTAAAGTCGTAGTAATTTAACCAGTTCCAACGGCGGTTCCATAACAAATGCATATATCGTTCGCGGAATGTCTGATTTCTGGGTATGACTGGTAATCGCCCAATTAATAATCTTAATTGCCGAAAAGTACCGTCTTCTGTAAAATAAGAAACGTCCATTAAATCGTGATAGCGGCCTTGTTGGTAAAGTTGAATTAATAAAATTACTGGTACGGGGATAATAATTATTAACAGACAACCGAGTGTTAGCCAAGGCTGTTCAGCATTACGGAAGATGGCTAATAAGCTAAAGAGTGTTAAAAAGCTAAAACCAGCTAATATCCATGTAGTTTCATAATATGTGGGAATAATTGGCACTGGATGTAAGCGACGATAGCGATCTACTAGCCAAAATAGCCAGCCGAAATAAGCGATCGCCACTCCGCCCACGCCAAACACTAACCAAAAGCTGGTACCATAGCCACTAAGCAACAATAGTACACTCAAAGCCAACCATCTTGCTGCAAGTAATAGCCAACCACCAGGGGAAAGAGGTTCAGCAACCACCAGGCGATCGCTCAATTGATTGTATGTTTCTAAATCGATATCTGCTAAACTTAATAACTCACTGCTATTGCGAAATAATTTGCTCATCCGACGATTGGCGATCGCATCCGCTTGAATTGCACTAAAACCCAAATTAATCAAAGTTTTGCGGGTAGCACTATTAATATTCCCATCCACCAAACCATGACTTAATTCCCTCAATCGCAGTTTTTGTTTTGTATACTCCAACTGATTAGCATCAGCTATTTGCTGCTGCTGACGGAAATTTTGTCCCAAATTACGCAAAATATTTTGATTACCTTGAGAAGTAGGAACACGAAACATTTTCCCAATTTCGCCGGGATTCCCTAAAATTTTCCCTTGGTTAGAATTAAAACTTAAACCAGGGACATTTAAAAAAGCCTCTTTCGCAAACCGCGCATCACTAAAATCAGCTTGGTTAAAAATACTAGCACCGCTTAAATTAACCGCTTGGTTAAAAATTGCATCTCGAAAAATTACAACCTGCTCAAAAATAGCTTCTGTGAAAAAGATATACTGATGAAAATTCGCCTTAGTAAACTGTGCTGTCTCAGCAAAGCGTACACTAGAAAAATCAGCATTTTTTCTCCATTGCGCCCGACTAAATTTAGCTGATTGCTTAAAAATAGCTTCATTGAATTGAGTAGACTCTTCAAAAGTGCTATCTTGAAAATCAGCCGTTTCCTGAAATTGCGCTTTCTGAAAATTCACCTTGTCGAAAAAAACACTCGTCTGAAAATTACTCAATTGCCGAAAATTAGCCCCAGTGAAACGTACAGAACGACTAAATCGAGTTTCCATCCAGTTAGTTGGTTGTAAAAAAATGGCATTTTTGGCATTCACAGGCTGAAAAAAGAAAGTATTCGGGAACTGTACCTCCCCATTGAAGCGAGTTTTTACCAGAATTAAAGAACCACGAAAAATGTTAATTTCACTAGATGCACTCGGCTGACTTCCCAAAAGTGCGCGACAGTCCTTAGACTTAGGTAAAGCGATATCTAAAGACTGCAAACAAACAAAACGCAAATGTTCCAGTTGTGCTTGTTCACTGCTCGTCAAAACAGGAGCATAGACACCTACAGACTGCTCACTAGATATAACGGGCGCGTAGAGAGGAGTTCTCAAACCCAAATCACTACCCACAAAATTCCCCTGAATCAGAGAATTACTCAAATCTAAACCCAAAGGCTTTGTCCCCGACCTTTGTAACTCCTTTCGCAGCACCTGATAAAAATTATCCCGAAACTCCCCATTCTCCGGTCGCAAATCAATCACCATCTCCCGTAAATCCACAGTCAAATTACCCTCACGGATAACCGGAGTATGCAAACGTTCCTGTAACAACTCCAGACTTAAAGAAGTGCGTTCTGGTTGACTTGAACTAGCCCCAGCAGGTGCAGAAAAGAAAAGCCATACAACGCAGACATAAATAACAAAGTAACGCAGAGATACCCAAAACCTGACCTCCGCGCCCCTTTGCGCTGACCTCCGCGCCCCTTTGCGTTTAAAAAAAAATTCAATCACTCATCACTCATCATCAGAACAACCTTACCAATCATTCCACCGGATTCCAAAACTTGATGCGCCCGAACCGCTTCCGCCAAAGGAAACCGATGACTAACCTGAACTTTCAACTTACCTTCATCCATCCAAATAGCACACTGTTCCAGAATTTCCCCATGATGCTTCAGACTCTCCTCCAAACCTTGCAACATTGGAGTCAGCATTAATTCTAACCCAATGCGGAGATTGCGTAACCTTGCCGCCTTCCAAACAGTATCAGCCGTTGGTTCCAGAATCGTCACAATATCGCCATATACCCGCACAGCCGGAAAAGTTTTGTGAAGAGTTTCGCCACCAACAGTATCAAAAGCTAAATCCACACCTTCACCACCAGTCCAATTTAAAGCCGCCTGGACAAAATCTGTGTCTTGATAAAAAATCACCTCATCAGCACCGAGTTCTTTAACAAAATTAGCCTTTTCCTGAGAACTCACAGTAGTGCAGACAAAAGCACCCTTAAGTTTTGCCAATTGTATCGCCACATGACCAACACCACCAGCACCAGCATGAATCAAAACCCGTTCCCCAGGTGCTAACCTTCCCCGTTCATACAAAGCTTCCCACGCAGTAATTAATACTAGAGGCGCTGCTGCTGCTTCCGCAAAAGAGACTGAAGCAGGTTTACAGGCTACAAACCTTTCATCAACAACCGTATATTCAGCGTAATTACCCTGATGTGCGCCCAAACCACCATAGCAAAAATATACCTCATCACCTACGCGAAATCTTTCAACACCAGCACCCACCGCCTCAACAATTCCAGCACCATCACAGCCCAAAATTGCCGGCATTTGTTCAGGGTAAAAAGTGCCGCGCTGACGGAGTTTCGTATCAATAGGATTAACACCAGCCGCTACTAAACGGACTAAAAGTTGAGTATTTTCTAAAGGTACAGTAGGTTTTGGCACATCCTGTAATTGCAAAACTTCAGGACTACCAGCTGCTGTCATTAAAACTGCTTTCACAAATATTTCCTCCCAGATGCACAGTTATTTGCAACTTTAGCGCAATCAGGAGGACAAACTCTTCCTTATTTCTCTGTGTACTCTGTGCCTCTGTGGTTAGTTAATCTAAAATACATATCTTACAAAAGCATATTTAAATTAAGTCATGATCTAATGTATTTCTGTAAAATCCTGGTTGCGTAGGGGCGCAAAACCTGACACCCCT
The DNA here is from genome assembly GCF_000340565.2 of Nodularia spumigena CCY9414. NCBI lineage: Bacteria > Bacillati > Cyanobacteriota > Cyanophyceae > Nostocales > Nodulariaceae > Nodularia > Nodularia spumigena. Next base: position 2,009,546 of record NZ_CP007203.1, on the reverse strand, counting down.
TTAGCATCGTAGACAAATTCACTTTTTCTCGGAACTCGTCATACCTCTAGCAGCAATTTCCTTACCCAAAACTTCCACAGCTTTAGCAAATTGAGGATCTGCGAGTGTAGCTAATTTTTCACGCTGCTTGAGCCACAATTCTTCACGCTGTTCATCCGACAAGTCCACAGTCACATCAGGGCCAACCCCGTGCTTATTAATATCTTTACCACTGGGAGTATGATATTTAGCAATTGTCACCGCTAAACCGGAACCATCTTCTAAGGGACGCACCGATTGCACTAAACCTTTACCGAAAGTTTGAGAACCCACCAAAACAGCGCGTTTATTATCCTGCAAAGCTCCTGAGAGAATTTCGCTGGCGCTGGCTGATCCTTTATCAACTAAAACCACCAGAGGTTTATTCGTCAAAGCACGTCCCCTGGCTACTTCCCGCTCTTGTTCACCCCCCCGGTCAATAGTGGAAACAATTGTGCCGCTATCCATCCACATCCGAGCAATTTCTACACTTGAGTAGAGTAAACCACCAGGGTTACCACGTAAATCCAGAATATATCCAGCTACCCGTTTCCTTTCTAAATCTCTGATAGCGCTTTGCATTTCCCGGCTAGCATTGGCGCTGAACTGATTCAGGCGGATGTAACCGAGTTTACCTGCTGGAGTTGGTTTTTCAGAATACTTAACTGGATGAATTTCAATGCGGGCGCGTGTGATTTGAAACTGTTTTTGTTGACCGTCCCGTTCCACTGTCAAGTTGATTTTCGTTCCTGCTTCACCACGAATCAAGGATACCGCCTCATTGGTATCCATCCCTTCAGTGCTTTTACCATCAATTTTGATGATGACATCTTTCGCCAAAATGCCCGCCTTAAATGCGGGTGTATCATCAATGGGCGAAATCACTACAATCTTCTTCGTTTCTTCATCTTGACTGATGGTGATGCCAATACCTGTGAGTTCCCCAGAGGTATCCACCTGCATATTTTTGAACTCTTGTGGGTCCATAAACCGGGTGTAGGGATCATCCAGCTTTTTCAGCATTTCCCGGATGGATGTATAGGCATCTTCCTGACTACTGTAGGACTTGCCTAAGTACTCCTTCCGCACAGCCAGCCAATCCACTTGATTAAAAGTCTCATCTACATATTGGCGCTGAACAATTTGCCAAACTTCGTCTACTAATTCTTTGGGACTTGCTTTAAATAAAGCCTGACCTCGCGAGTGAATACCCAGGCTAGTAACAGCAATTGTGGAAAGCGTCACCGCCGTAGCACCCAAAACAAGTCTACTTTTTGTAATGACCATAATGACAGCTGCGTCAGAGGGAGGAATATATCGTCAGTATGCCCAATCTAACACAGGGTTACACTGTACAAACCAACCATGTGTTACTAACTTCATTAAAATACTTGACAATCCGGGGATTAAGAGGAACGGGGGCAGGGGGCAGGGGGCAGGGGAGAAGAGGAACGGTTGTTAAGTAACCGGAAGTTTAAAGTAATTTCTCACTCCCCCTTGCTCCGGTGCTCCCTGCTCCCCTGCCTCTTCTATGGTTCTACCCAACGTCCATCAGCCTTAATGAGGTTAATTAATTCCTCAACTCCTTGGGCTTCTGGGACTTTTTTAATTTCTTCTCGCCCACGATATAAAGAAATGTAACCTGGTGTTTTACCAACATAACCATAGTCAGCATCTGCCATTTCTCCAGGGCCGTTGACAATGCAACCCATGACGGCTACATCCAACCCAGTTAAGTGTTTGGTGGCTTCCCTAACTTTGTGTAAAACTTCCTCTAAATTAAATAAAGTCCGCCCACAAGAAGGACAAGCGACATACTCAACCATTGTTTTCCGCAGTCCTAAAGCTTGCAGAATGCTGTAACAAACGGGAATTTCTTTTTCTGGTGCTTCTGTCAGTGACACGCGAATTGTATCGCCAATACCATCAGCTAATAATGTGGCAATTCCGGCTGTGGATTTAATGCGTCCATATTCACCATCACCAGCTTCTGTGACACCCAAATGCAAGGGATAATCCATACCCAGTTCATCCAAGCGTTTAGCCATCATCCGATAAGCGGCTATCATCACCGGCACTCGTGAGGCTTTCATGGAAATTACCAAGTTCCGGAAATTTAAAGATTCACAAATCCGAATAAATTCTAAGGCAGATTCTACCATGCCTTCTGGGGTGTCACCGTAGGTAAATAGCATTCTTTCGGCGAGAGAACCATGATTTACACCAATTCGCATGGCTTTACCTTGATCTCGCAAGGAAACTACTAAAGGTTCTAGAGTTTCGCGGATTTTGTCGCCAATTTCATCAAATTCGGTTTTAGTATATTCGCTTCTATTGGAGTTGGGTTTCTCGAACACATACAACCCCGGATTAATTCGCACTTTTTCGATATGCTTGGCGACTTCTAGGGCAATTCTCATGCCATTGTGATGCACATCGGCGACAATTGGCACATCTTGGTAAGTTTTAATTAATCTTTGTTTAATTTCCGCCATCACTTTGGCATGAGCCATACTTGGTACTGTGACGCGGACAATTTCACAGCCGATTTCGTGTAAACGACGAATTGCTGCTACTGAACCATCAATATCAAGAGTGTCCTCGTTAATCATCGACTGTACCACCACTGGGTAGTTACCCCCAATTGTGACATTTCCCACTTTTACAGGTCTGGTTTTACGCCGTTTAATTTTGGTGTCAAAGATGGGTTGATCTGCGGTGGTGTCAATGGTTGTAGGAGTTGGCAGAGTTTGCATAACCTAATTAGGTAAATTTGCTGTAGTTAAAATATCAAATTGAAAGTCTCTTTCTTTCAGATTGCCACAGTCAGAGCATTTTTGGGCGATGAGAGGGCAAAAGAGCAGATAAAAAATGAGATTAAGCAGCGATCGCTTGCTTATTGTGTGACAAAAAATACTATAAAACAAATTCAGAGGCGATCGCACTTAAATTGAATAACGAACGGACAAGAACAGAAAAACGCCAAGTCAAATAATTTTAGATGAATAATCACATAAAAAATAAACATGATGCAGGGGAACACCCGACACCAGCAGCAACCAACATTACCCCAGCAGATATAGAAAACGGTATTTGGAAAGTAAACCCATCGCATCCCTGACTTAAACCTCCTCCGCGTACCTTTGCGCTCACCTTTGCGCCCCTTTGCGTTAAAATCCTGATTGCTGTAAATAACCTTGAGGATCTTCAGCCACCCAACCCAAATCAGAGCTAGAGCGCATTTCAAAATGGAGGTGTGGCTGATTCCCGGTAGGCTCTCCAGTAGTGCCTACAGTTCCGAGCAAGTCACCCGCATTAACTTTTTGACCAACAGAAACCTGAATATCACCAAGATGGGCGTAACGGCTTTGGAGACCGCCACTGTGGTTAACGATGACCAACTGGCCATAAGTCCCCTGCTGTTCAGCAAACACTATAGTTCCCGGTGCGATCGCTTGTACAGAACTACCCACAGGAGCTATAAAATCCACACCACTATGGAAAAACACTTCAGCAGTAGTAGGATGAATCTGCCAGCCATAAGGAAGTGCCACAGTTGCCACTGACTGCAAAGGATACCCAGAAATGGATATAGGCTGACTATCAGCCGGCGCACCAGAAGCAGTTAAAAGGCTACTGGGCGAGACATTTCCTACTGGAACAAAGACAATTCTGGGGTCTTGTTGGCAACCATTGATTTCAAACAGTGTATCAGCACGAACTTCATATTTTTTTGCCACTTCTCGCCAAGTTTGTCCGCTAGCCACTTGGACAACAAATCCATTGTAGGGAGGAATTTGCAACTGGCTACCAACAGTAACGTTGCCGTTTTTGACAGCAGGATTCATGTCCATCAGCGTTGTCGGCGTGAGATTGTAGCGCTGTGCGATGCTCTCCAAAGTTTCACCACGATTAACTTGATGGCGTTGGAAACGAGACAAAGCGGGAGTTGGACAACTTGGGGCTGCATGGGCGCTGCTGGAGTTGAGAGGTGTGGATGTTAAACCGACAGCACCAACTAGGCTACAGAGCAAAAGTAGACGATAAGGAAAATTCATATATAAAAGTCAACAGAGCCTAACTTTAGATTTTAGTTGGGGAACGAGGTTGTGGGGAGTTTTCATCAGACATCTGGAGACAAAGAATGTAGAGACGTTCCATGAAACGTTTTTACAAGGACTCAACGAAGATCCATATTTAAATTCGACCGATGTCTATTTAGTGACAACAAGTCCAGATTTATCTGTGTTCAACTGCCTTTACCCGTTTTGTCAGGAAAATATTGTCTTTATTGTATGTAAATTTATCTGTCCACTTGCCCTTTGCTTGACTACACTTAGGAATTAGCAACTGCACTGCGTTGTCTAAACGTAATCATTATGAACTTACCTTTAAAGCAACTAGCTATTTATTTATCTCTACTGGCGATTGGTAGTGGTGCAGGTGTGTTGGGCAGTAGTTATCTTTTGCCACACAATCGCTCGTTCAAAGAATTAAGAAATATTACGGTGTCATCTTCTCCAGAGTCTGTGGTTCCTAATCCTGTAGGCGGAGCTATTGGCGCTACTAGGGGTGATAATCTGAATTTTATTGCTTCAGCAGTGCAGAAGGTTGGCCCGGCGGTAGTCAAGATTAATGCTACTCGTAAAGTTCCCAATCCGATCTCAGATGCTTTGAAAAATCCCCTCTTGCGGCGCTTTTTTGGGGATGATGAGGAACCAATTCCTAAAGAAAGGATTGAGCGTGGTACGGGGTCGGGATTTATTTTAAGCGAAAATGGTCTATTGCTGACTAATGCTCATGTGGTGGCGAATACAGAGACTGTGCAAGTCACTCTCAAAGATGGTCGGACTTTTAAGGGGAGAGTGGTGGGAGTTGATCCCATTACAGATGTCGCTGTGGTGAAAATTCCCGAAAATAAATTGCCCATTGTGAAGTTAGGCAATTCACAAAATTTAATTCCAGGACAATGGGCGATCGCTATTGGCAATCCTTTAGGTTTAGATAATACTGTGACTATCGGCATTATCAGCGCCACTGGTCGCACTAGCGCTCAAGTTGGTGTCCCAGATAAGCGAGTCAGTTTTATCCAAACTGATGCAGCCATTAACCCTGGTAACTCTGGCGGCCCTTTGTTAAATGCCCAAGGTGAAGTTATTGGTGTTAATACAGCTATCCGCGCCGATGCTCAAGGCTTGGGCTTTGCTATCCCGATTGAAACTGCGGCTCGTATTGCTAATGAACTATTTACTAAAGGACGTGCAGAACATCCCTTTTTGGGGATTTCAATGACAGATTTATCTCCTACCACAAGGCGAGAGCTTAATCAAGAAAAAAATCTCAAGATTCAACCGAAAACGGGTGTTGTGATTTCGGGAGTTATGGAAAACTCACCAGCAGAGGAGTCTGGGCTACTTCCTGGAGACGTGATTCAAAAAATCAATGGTAAACCAGTCAAAACAGCAGCCCTAGTCCAGAAGCAGATTGAATCCAGCACAGTTGGGGATATCCTGGAAATTGAAGTTAACCGCAATGGTAAAATTCAAACTTTGAAAGTGGAATCAGGTTCCTATCCTGAGAAAAAGTAAGTAGTTGGGCGATTGACTAATGATTATTAGACAAATGCTCCAACTGCATCCTTTGCTCCATTTGGCGGAGGAAGTATCCTGTCATCATCGCCGATGCTAGCAGCCCAGCTAAGTTATCCCTATCTGTGGTAATCTGCACGTTGAAATTTTCTGCGGGGAGCATTCCCACTAGCCCTTGGACGTTTTGCGAAATTATATGCTTAATTTCCGGACTGACGGACTGGGCGACACGGGCTAGAACTTCAGGAGGCTGATGCTGTAAATATTTGAGTAACTGATTCGGATTTTCCTCAAAATGGTCGTTCAGAAGCTGATTGGGATTTTCCTCGGAGTTGTCATTCAAAAAGTCAGGGTCAAACACCATTGGCAAATTTTAGCTTAGTTGCTGATTCTACTCTAAACCATAGTACAAGCCTATTGCATTCTCTATTGGTATAGGTTGGACTTTAATCTAGGAAAGCCCTGTCTATGTCTACAACAGAGAAATTCTGCATCAAAAACTTTTGTGGATGAGATTCTGTTTAACTCGCAGGTTTTACTTCTTCTTTGGGTGTGAGGTCTAGTTCTAGCTGTTCTTCTTTGTGGCTATATTCTAATATTTGGGGCAGTTGTTCAAGTTGAAAATACTGATGAAATTTCGGTGTGACTTGTAGGGAGTAGGAGCGAGACTCATTGTCTCGGCGTTTCCGCACAAAACCGAGTTCCACCAGTTCCGGGACGTGTTGATATACTCCTGAACCGCGTAGTTCAATTAAATCGCTTTGGAGTATGGGGTTATTTAAGGCGATCGCAGCTAAAGTCCTTAATGCACCTAGTCCTAATTCTACAGGAATCAGCGTTTGTACTAAGTCCTGAAAATCAGACCGCAGTTGCAAACTATAACCTGTGGGAGTTTCTACGACTTCTAAGGCACTATCTCTGTGAGCATAATTATCCATTAGCTCCATTATGCCTTCTTCGACTGTGGCGCGATCGCACCCTGCATACTCGGCTATTTCGCTCAGAGATAAGGGTTTACCTTTTAAATACAGAATCGCTTCTATCTTTGTTGCTGTAGTCATTAGTCATTAGTCATTTGTCATTTGTCATTGGTCATTAGTCATTGGTCATTTGTCATTGGTAGAATATCAGCTTTGCCAATGTATTCTAAATCAACCCGCCTACTTATAAAATCAACAAAATTCCGGCTCCCTCTCCTTACTAAGGAGAGGGTTGGGGTGAGGTTCTATCCTCATTCTCGGTTACTGAGGATAAATTCGGCGATCGCTAAATCTTGTGGAGTGGTAATTTTTAAATTAGTCTCTTCTCCGGGGACAATTTGGACTTCAATTCCACATTTTTCAAATAAAGCCGCATCATCAGTTACTTCCCAACCTTGACGCACACCTTGGGCGTGACATTCTTTCAATAACTTGACATTAAACCCTTGAGGTGTTTGTGCTGCCCACAATTGCCGTCGGTCGGGTGTGCTTTGAATAATGCCATGATCATCCACAACTTTGATTGTATCTTTCACAGGTACAGCCGCAATTAAACCAGAACATTGGCGGATAGCTTCGGCGCAGGAGTCGAGTAAATCTGGTGTCGCCAAACATCGTGCGCCATCATGAATTAATACGTGTTCTGCGGTGGCTGGGAGCGCCTGCAAGCCATTGTAAACAGATTCTTGACGGGTGTCCCCCCCGGCAATAAATTCCACTGGTTTAGTCAAATTTAAATCAGCAATAATGTCTTTAAATTCAGGCCAATCACAAGGTTGAGAAATAATCCCGATCCACTTGATTGTACTGGCTGCTGCCGCCGCTTTGAGAGTCCAAGCAATGATTGCTTGCGATCGCACTTCCAGGAGGAGTTTATTACGGGTTCCTCCCATTCTTTTGCCGATACCCGCCGATGGAATGAGTAAATACACAGAAAACCTCAAGACATTAATGACTAATAATATAGAACCTCACCCCAACCCTCTCCTTAAGTAAGGAGAGGGAGCCGGAATTTTCTTTACTTTAGTTAAATAGGGAGTCAATCTAAAATCCCAAATCCCAAATCTCAAATTGTTTGACTAATGACTAATGACTATATTCACCTAAAATAAGGAGCGAGTACGCGTCAATAAATATTATGCGAGTAGTAGCCCTTGTTCCTGGTGGAATTGGCGACCAAATTCTTTTCTTCCCAACACTAGATGATTTAAAGCGTAATTACCCTAACGCTCAGTTAGATGTCGTTGTGGAACCCCGGTCAAAGGCTGCCTACCGGGTGAGCAAGTCAGTTAATGATGTTCTGAGCTTCGATTATAACGACCGCAACAGTTTGGCGGATTGGAGCAATCTAGTTGGCACGATTCGCGATCGCGAGTATGATGCCGTCATCACTGTGGGACAAAGCTGGTTAATGGGTCTTTTACTCTGGTTAACGGGAATTCCTACCCGCGTTGGCTACCAAGGCAAAGGCGCAGGTTTTCTCACTGATTCTGTACCATTCCAAGCAAACAAGTATGTGGCGGCAGTTTACCACGATTTGCTGCAACCGTTTGGGATTAAAACCCCTTGCCGAGAATTAGCAGTGAATATACTGAAGCCAGATATTGAGTGGTCACAAAATGAACAAAAACGCTTGGGGGTAAATGAAACAGGCTACATATTGATTCATGCTGGTTCTAGTCAGGTAACTCCAACAGATGTGGATAAACTCTACCCCGTGGAAAATTGGCAGCAAATTATTCAAGAATGTCAGCAAAAGCAGCCAGATTTACCTGTGGTGGTGATTCAAGGATCTGAAAATGACCCAATTAGGCGATCGCTCCTAGAAAGGACTCCCGGTATCAAAGTGACTTATCCTACTAATATTGGCAAGATAGCGGCCATGATTGGCGGCGCAAGTTTGATGTTATCAACCGATGATCCACTACTTCACCTCAGTGTGGCAGTGCAAACTTATACTATTGCTCTATTTGGCCCTACAGATCCAGCAAAGTTGTTGCCAAAAAGTGATAAATTTCTGGCGATTAAATCACCGACAGGTCAAATGGCGGATATTTCACCCCAAACCGTTTTGGATAAAATTTGGGCTGGGTGAACCAGTGCTGAGTGCTGAGTAAAAATAACATCCACAGTGCTTAGGGACTTCCAAATAAAAAAACACTCAACCACTTAACGAAAAAAACCTCACTTCGACAAGCTCAGTAACCACTCAAATCCTCTTAACTCTGTGTCCTCTGTGCCTGGAGTGGTTCGTTTATTTGGATAATTTATTTATTAGAAGTCCCTGAGAAAAACCTTCCACTCCGCATTAAGCACTATTTAAACTACTTACATCATTTCTAACTAGATGACCATCTTCCATGTAGATAATCCGGTCAGCGATATCTAAAATGCGGTTATCGTGGGTGACGAGCAAAATTGTACAGCCTTGCTCTTTGGCTAATTTTTGCATAATTTCCACCACATCGCGCCCCGATTGTTTATCCAGTGCAGCAGTGGGTTCATCGGCTAAAACAATTTTAGGCTGACTTACCAACGCACGCGCGATAGCGCAAGCGCTGACTTGTCAGTTCGCTACCCGTTGTTTTTGTCCACCAGACAAATTATCCGGATAGTAATTCAATCTTTCTCCCAAACCCACTGCTGTAAGCATTTCTTGTGATTGCTGGAGCATTTCCTGGGGCGAAATTTGCGGTTGCACTTCCAAACCCATCCGCACATTTTGCAGTGCTGTTAAACTACCATGCAAATTATGAGCTTGAAATATATAACCATTACTTCGCCGCGCCTGTGTTAATTGTTTAGAACTAGCACCACATAGTTCTCTGTCTAAAACTCGCATACTACCAGATTGGACAGAACGCAACCCTCCCACTAAAGTTAGCAGTGTCGTTTTCCCAGAACCAGAAGGCCCTGTCATAATCACAATCTCACCGGCATTAATTGTGAGATTGATATTGAATAAAACCTGCTTACTGAGTTGACCACTACCAAAGTAATGATCCAGATTTTCAATAGAGATAACCATCATAGGAATAGTCATTAGTCATTAGGAAATTACCGTCTTCTCCCCCCTGCTCCCTGCTCCCTGCCCCCCTGCCTCTTCCCCCCACTCCCTAAAACATATCCGCAGGGTCAGCAGATTGTAATCTCTGAGTGGCGATAATTCCCGAAATAGTACACATAATTATTGTTAGCAATTAGGACTTACGCAAGAACTCTCTGAAACCCTCTTAACTTCGTGTCCTTTGTGTCCTTCGTGGTTCGTTTTTTCATAATTTTGCGTAAGTCCTGGCAATAACACAAAGACTGCCCTGAATAAAGTCATGTATATCGGTAAATTTGTGGCATTGCGAGCCAAGCGATAAAGTCCCAAAGGTACAACAAATCCGGGAATAAAACCCAGAAAAGCTAAAATAATGGCTTCTTCAAACAATACTGTAGCCAAATTACGAGGGTTCAACGGCTGTAGAAGCATTGTGAATACGACCAACAGAGGTAAGCTTGGCAAAAATCTGGGCGTTGAAAATAGGCTCAGGCTGTTGCGGAAGCATTTTTAACATTTCCCGAACATATCGAAAACCCCGACAGTAAGCCTGAAGATCAACAATGCCAGAACCGGGATTGTTTTCACGAAACTGAGCTAAAAGATCATGGGATAAATTGACGATGAAAAAAGAAAGATTGGCAGCATTAGTTACCGCAGTTTGACCTCTATTCATAAAATCTTCCAATCCCCAAAATTGTTTGGCATCCCGGAAATTAAATTCGATTTGGAAGCGCAGTTTATAGTAGTCGATTATTTTATCATCAGATAAAGTTAGGTCACTAGAAAACAAAATTACGTGACTGGGAGCATTAGTTTTGAGATTGGTTTTCACCAAAATCACTACATTCAACAGTTCTGTAGATTAATGATTAATTATGATAATCCCTGGACAAAAACTTTAAGGTGGCTCGGACATCTTCTCCATAGACTTCATGGTATTCCTGATAGGCTACGCCACTGCGGTCATCAACAACGCTGTAAAGCATTAATAGCGATTTGCCGCGACCGCACCGGGATCAGCCGCCCATCAGCGCCTGGGCGAGTCCGATGTAGAGCGGTATTCCCAAGGCAAGCGCAACTGGCGTGCCGACGGCTGTGGACGCGCCGATGTAGGCGGAGGGATTAGCCGACGGGATACCGGCTCGTAAAGTGGGTGGCCCTGAGATGTCTGAACTGGAGGCGGCGATGACGGCCAGGATCACAACGCCGCCAAGGCTGAATCCCGTGGTGTAGTGGGCGATCATGCCGAAACCGAAGGCGATGAACCCATGCAGTAGAGGCGCTACAAAGGCATATAGGGCATACCACTGGCCGACCCGGCGCAGCTCGCTGATCCTTGCGGTGGCCTCCATGCCCATTACCAGCATCAGGATCGAAAGCAGGCCGCGGAAGAGGGGATTGAAGAAGCTCTCATAGACACTTTCCGGCCGGGTTAGCAGTCCTAGAGCGAGGCCGAGTAACAGTGCCGATAGGGCAGATCCCTGGAGGCTTTCCTTCACGATAGGCCATATTTTGACCCGCTCGTGCTGCTTGCTGGGATACCCGCGTGCGATAATAGCCTGCTTGCTGGAATACTCCTGCTTGCTGAGATACTCGTCTGCGGTATCGCGCTGCTTGCTCGTATAAATGCTGGCCAAGACGATCGCAGTTACCAGAGCTGGGATGTCCATGAAGGGATAAAGTGCGGCAGCCCAGGCCTCGTATTCGATGCCTTCGGTTTCCAGTATCGTCAGGGCGGCGGCGAGGGTAGAACCACTCACGGCACCGAACAAGCCCGCAGTTGCAATGGCATCCACAGTTTTGACTTTCGGCAGCTTGGCCAACGTGTAGCGCCCGATGAACACGATCAGAATCCCCACTACCACGGCGAACACGGCGGGCAACAGCATCTTTGCTAGATCGGCATTGCGGATCGCAATGCCGCCGCTCAGTCCGACTTTGATGAGCAGCATGAAGACGATGAACTTATAGATCGCATCTGGAATTTGCAATCGGCTATTGACGGCGGCAACAACCATACCGCCAATCAGAAAGCCGAGTGTCGGGGACTGCAACTTCGCCAGGAAGAGCGTCAAGAAATCGGATAAAAAATCCATGTTGTAATTCCTCTTTGATCAGATATTAGGGGTCAGGACGGCGGGTATGTGCTTGAGTTTATCTTAAAAATTACACAAATTTGCGATCGCTATACATGGATCTACTAAGTAATTTCAAATTCAACTCATAAGTTTTTCTTTTAGTCTCAGAAAACTTGTATATTTCTGGTCAATGTAAATTGCGATCATAGAATTTTCTCTATACATTGTTGTTATCAAGAAAGGCTTTCTATGACTGCACTTCCCAAGCTGCTCCTCTGTTGGATGGTGAATCGAAGTTTGATTACTCTACCAGTGGACGGTACTGTAAACGGCAGATTACTCGTTCCTAATTTCCCCTAAAATCTGATCTTAAATGGTGGTCATAGCGTCAAAAAGATAAGCGTTTTTTATATAATACTTCCGTTAATCTGAGTCAATCTTTCTCAACAGAGGCTAGTGGATTCGTCGATCTTTGACATAAGATTAAATATATATTTCAAAACAAAACCATAAAGTCTTGTCTTGAATTGTCACAACAAAACGCATCAAGAGGTAACATACATGACCCAGCAAGCCAGCAAGCTCGTCATCGTCACGGAAAAGTTGCTGCTAAAACAGATCGCCAAGATCATCGACGAAGCCGGGGCTACCGGTTATACAGTGGTGGACGCTGGCGGTAAAGGCAGTCGCAACGTGCGCTCGTCGGGACAAACCACCGTTTCCGACACCTACTCGAATATAAAGTTCGAGGTGCTTACCCCCAATCGGGATATGGCCGTGAAGATCTCAGATGAGGTCGCAGCGCAGTTTTTCGACGATTATTCCGGCATCGCCTATCTCTGTGACGTGATGGAGGTACTGCACGCGCACAAGTTCTGAACTCAAAACCCCAGCAATTCTCATTTTGGCAAGAAGCTGTTCAAGCACTGGGAATCTCGGTATTGTAATGACATCTGAGAGATCCAAGACAGCTAGAGCGGTTGCAAGAACGGGGTTTGTTCGACACCATCGTCGGTTCGTTTCGCCAGCGTTTGTCGTCGCTACCGGACAAACGCACGGGCAAAAATACTCGCTACGGGATGGAGGATGCCGCTTTTGCGTGAAAACAATCCCGGTTCTGGCATTGTTGATCTTCAGGCTTACTGTCGGGGTTTTCGATATGTTCGGGAAATGTTAAAAATGCTTCCGCAACAGCCTTAGCCTATTTTCAACGGCCAGATTTTTGCCAAGCTTACCTCTGTTGGTCCTATTCACAATGCTTCTACAGCCATTGAACCCTCGTAATTTGGCTACAGCATTGATACAAAAACAGGTTTTTAACTTGCATCAAAGTCTCCCCTCTCCTTGTTAAGGAGAGGGGTTGGGGGTGAGGTTCTTAAGAAAAAATCTCAAAAAAGGCATCATCTAAGTCATAACCGAGCATTTGCGCCATAGACTTTAAGCGCGATTGGCTGGGGATACCTTGTTGCTTGAGCCAATCACCTAAGATAAAAATTTTGTGCATGAGAAATATTTCTAAAGCTTCAGGGTTATATTGAATACCTTCTTTAGCGCTGAATTGGTGTGGTACAAGCATGGCTGTATAACGAGCAAATTCTCCAGATTTCCAATCTAGTAAAAATGGTAACCAGGGATACTTGGCATCCAAACGCACAAACCACAGCCTTAACTCTGGAATTTCGGAAAATTCGCGGGGATCTCCAGGTTCTAAAGCGTATTTTATCTCAAAACTCAGTTGCTGTTCGTGAGATGCGATCGCTCCTTCTTCCAGCAGTGGCGAAATCACCGTCAAGGCTGGTGAAATATCTAAATTGTTAACGTAGTCAGTATCGAGTGTGATCGTGATTGTCATCGATTCCGCAGCCACTTTACTTTATGCTCAACAGTAGGATCGAGAATACACACTACCAGCTTTTGTGGGTTTAATGGAACATTTACACCCAGTTAATTCTTGACTTTATCTGGATTCGCCTAATTTTGCAGACATCACACCTACCTAAAGTTGGACATTTGCCACAATTTTAAGTTAAAGTTGTAATGAGTTTGTTTAAGATGAAAGTGTAATCAAGCAAACGCCAACCAGCAACAGACAATTATCACCTGAAACTGTAAATTCCGCAGCAACACAGGTACGGGCAAAATAACTAATGTAACATTCTTACATATCAAAAGAACCAATAAACATTGAAACGGGAAAATCCCCTTATAGTTAACCAACTTAACTATGCAAAATCCATCGATATCTCCAAAACCAATTCGTTCCCTAGAAGATGCCCTTGAGCGGTGTCAACAGCTAGGTATGCGCGTCAGCCGTCAGCGACGCTTTATTTTAGAACTGCTATGGCAAGCCAATGAACATCTTTCTGCTAGAGAAATTTATGATCGCCTCAGCCAGCAAGGTAAAGAAATTGGTAACACTTCTGTCTATCAAAATTTAGATGCCTTATCAAATCAGGGCATCATTGAATGTATTGAACGCTGTGACGGGCGTTTATACGGTAATATCAGTGATTCCCATAGTCACGTCAACTGTATAGATACTAATCAACTTCTTGATGTTCACATAGAACTACCAGAAGAATTAATCCGTCAAGTTGAACAAAAAACAGGAGTGCGGATTACTGAATACAGTGTTAACTTTTATGGTTATCGCAATTCCCCAGACAAACCGTAAGTCTTTAACCATTTATTAGATATCTGGTGACAAAGAATGTAGAGACGTTGCATGACAAGTCTCTACAAGGGTGATGTCAGGCGCATATTTGAATTCAGTCGATGTCTAATTGAGCAACTTCTAATTTAATTTATTCTTGCGTTTTGTTAACCAATGCCTAATACTTAAGTTTATCTAATGATGAATGCCACCTATGGGAATGGTCATCCATGTATTCAGCTGACCAAAACAAGTGACAATAGGGGGGGACTATTCTGAGCATCAAAACTGTTTGTGACTGCGAAAAAACAGGCCTTGTGTATTTGTTGATACTATGAGCAATAGACCCCTAAGATTATTGTTAATTGACCAAGACCCCATATTCCGCCTGGGACTACGGGTAGCGTTGTCAGCATTACCTGATATCCAAGTGGTAGCGGAAGCAGAAACAGATACAAGGGCTTTGCAGATACTAGCAGAACTGGCTCAAAAAAACCCCAACCAAGTGAATTTGGTGGTTTTAGAATTAGGTAATGGTCGCTCCATCTCCAGTCAGCAGAACGGTTTACAACTTTGTCAACAACTAAAAATTCAATACCCTCAATTACCGGTTTTGCTCCTGAGTTCGGTGCAAGAACCAGGATTATTGTTAGCAGTTAAAGCTGCTGGCGTTAATGGTTATTGTCCTAAAGGTACTCCGATTTCCCAATTAGTCGCTGCTATGGAAAAAGTAGCAGATGGTGGTTCTTATTGGTTTCTTGAACAGCGAAGGGTAGAACCAACTACTTACCCCATGACCCCATCACCGAGCCTACCCCTGGCTAGGGTGCGGAAAAATTGGTATTTGTCAGGAATTGGTTACATTGAGGCGGCTTTAGCCGAAGTTACGGCGCAATTACAAACCCCTGGATTACCATTAATAGATAGAGCCGTTTTCGCTGGACAACGACGAGAATTGTTAGCAGCTCGTTGGTTGCTGACTCGGTTATTAGTTTCACCACAGGAAATACAGTCCGAACAGCCGCAAGAATCAATTTCTGCGACTCCGAAACCGCCTGTAATTTCAGCCTTAAGTAATGCCATTGTGCCATTAGAGTTACAACAGCAACCAACTTCGCCGCCTCTACTTAGTCCGCGATCGCTACAATCTGATTTATTCTCATTATGTGTTACCAAATTACAATCCTCTTTACAAAACGTCACAGATGTAGCTTTAGAAATTGACATCTTTCGTGAAGATAAAAAACGGGAATTACTGTATATAGTTCTGCAAAAACTAGCTCAACAACTTGATGAACTGCGTCTCCCTCAAATCACAATTGCTCAACTAGAAAGTTTAAAAGACAGCATATTATATGACTTATGGCAATCAGCAATTACAGATTTCTTTGGTAAATTTTATCGAGTACAAGTAAGTAATCAGAACATAGAAGTCGTTAATTTATTGCTGCAAAATTATCGAGTTATCCAAACAGAGATTTTCAATAAAATTCCCCTAGTTGTAGAATTATTTTCTTATTTGGTATTTCAGACAGATTTGCACATTGATAATACCTGCTACTCAGCCGGTAGCCCGGAAGCGAAATCCCAAGCATTAATAATTTTAGAAAATTTATTAATTCAAGTAGCCAATGGTGTAGTGCAACCACTGCTCAACTCTTTAGCAGATGTGGAAGAAATTAAAGAAAATTATTATGACCGCAAATTAATTTCCACAAGAGAAATAGAACGCTTTCGTAATGAGTTGTCATGGAAATACCGTTTAAACAAGTATATCAATGAGCCGAAAGCCATGTTTGAAAGTAGCTATGAGTTATTTGTCTTAGCACCGCGTGGAATTGCCAAAACTTCACTTTATGCTCCGCGTAGTCAGGAATTAGCCCAGCTTTCTGGTATTCCCCTATTAGTGACATTAACACTAGAATTTCGAGATGCGATCGCACCCCGGTTAAAATCATTATTATCTGTAGTAGGTAGCAGTATTGTTTTCCTGCTCACAAAAATAGTGGGTCGGGGTTTAGGTTTAATCGGTCGTGGTATTCTGCAAGGAATTGGTAGCGTATCCTTTACAGAAAAGAACTTCAAGCGCCATAGTGAGCGACAAAAGTGAGGGGAGTAGGGAGTGGGGAGTAGGGAGTAGGGAGTGGGGAATGGGGAGTAGGGAGTATCAAACTTTTGCAAATACAGCACATCTCATCTAAGTAGTTACACAAGGGCGGGCAGTCCTTACCCTCCCCACAAGATTTACTCCGGCTCCCTCTCCTTACTAAGGAGAGGGCTGGGGTGAGGTTTCATGAGGTTTCACAAATTCCAGTCACGGCGAAAATGAAACAAGCCTTCCAGAAAATCTTGTAAACCAAAATTGCTATTTAACTTTTCCTTACCCCACTCCCTAGCTGCATTTTCGATAATTTCTGAAAAACTGGGATAGACAGCAGATAAATTTGCTAACTGTTTAACCCTAATTTTTTGAGACATCGCCAAAGCAATTAAATTAATTAACTCTCCAGCTTCCGCCCCTAATATAGAAGCACCCAAAATTTCCCCATTGCGGAGTACAATTAATTTACATATACCTGTAGTTTCGTCCCGCAGTTGGGCTGCTGTAACTGATTTATAATATTGTCGCAAAACGAAAACTTCATCTAATTTAAATTGGCGTTTTGCTTGCGCTTCAGTCAAACCCACTTCCGCCAACCTGGGATGAGAATTTAGCCCCCAAGGAATGCACTGATAATTAACCCTTAATCTCGGAAAAAACAGGGCATTTTTGACTGCAATTCTAGCTTCATAATTCGCAACATTAGGAAAATCATAACCACCAATTACATCACCACAGGCATAAATCCGGTGGTTAGTGGTTTGTAATTTATCATTGACAACCAAGCGACGCTGCCGCCATTTTACGCCCACAGCCGCCAAATTGAGAAACTCAACATTTGGTTCCTGGTCAGTTGCGACTAAAATTTCATCAGTTTCAATTGCTTTATCTCCCGCCTGAACCCACTTTTTATCCTCAATTAATTTTACTTGAGTTACTGGTTTCTGAGTGAGAACACGCACACCATCAACTTCTAACTGTGCTTGCAGCAGGTGGGCGATTTCTGAGTCAGCGTAGGGCAGAATAGATGCAGATTTAACTGCTAAAGTTACACTACAACCCAACCGCGCCAAGGTTTGAGCAACTTCAATACTTTGGGGAACACCGCCAATAATTACCCAATTTTGGGGTAAACTTGGTTGCTTGAGACACTGCCAAATATTAGATAAAGTTAAGTAGCCAGTGGTTTGTAATCCTTCGATGTCTGGAACGCCTCGCACAGAACCACTAGCTAATAAATAGGTACGCCCCCTTAGCAGGCGTTGATTTACCGCAAAGGCTAAATGGGGTAAAGATTGAAATTGACCACTGCCAAGAATCACATCGACACCCAAGGCGGCTAAATTGGCGGGAGAGTTCTGTTCTTGAATATTGGACACAACGCCGTCAGTATACCGCTTGGCTTCTGTCCATGTCACAGATACTTGACATTTGTCTGAGTTCTTCGCTTGTGTGCTGTGAATTCCCAAACCAGCTACATCATTCATGTTATGGACGATGTTGCCAATTTCGCTCATAGCTTGGTGTTGACTAAACTCATAATTTACTTGAGATTCCACCAAAGCAACTGTAGCCTTGAGTTGGGTTGCAACTAAGGCTGCATAGCGTCCGGCTAGAGTACCACCAATAATTACTAAATCATAATCAATTGTCATTTGTCATTGGTCATTGGTCATTGGTCATTGGTCATTTGTCATTGGGACTGAAAAATCAAAAAACATGACAAATTTTCTTGTGGGATGGGTGTCCCTACCCGTCCTTTAATCAGGGCGGGCAAGATGCCCACCCCACAATATGGATAATTTATTTCTTGGAAATCCCATTGGTCATTGGTCATTTGTCAAATTACAATATGCATCTTCGTTGAACCTTTGTAGAGACGTTGCAGTTTTACGTCTCTAGATTTTTTACAACGTCTCTACGTTATTTGTGGGATATCGGTCTACCTTCATCAGTTATTGAAGATAAGGCTGTTAATAAACGTTGGTTATCAGCCTCGGAACGGACAGCAACTCGGAAAAAGCGATCGCCTAATTCTTTAAAACTCAGGCAATCACGAATTAAAATTTGGTGATGCTGGAGTAATTTTTTTTGTAACTGCAAAACCGATTGTTCTGATTTCACCAGTAAGAAGTTAGCAGCGCCCTCTAGAGGCTGTAAACCGGGAATTGAGGCTAAACCTTGAAAAAGTTGGTTTCGTGCCGGTGTTAGCCATTTCCAGGTGAGTTCTTGAAACTCTTGGTCTTGGACGGCTGCAACTGCTGCGGCTGCGGCTAAGGTATTTACAGGCCAAGGATCGCGCCATGATTGCCATAGAGAAAGACGCTCAGGGTGAGCGATCGCATATCCTAATCTTAGTCCCGGCAGACTGTAAAATTTCGTGAGCGATCGCAATACTACTAAATTTGGATAGTCCTGTACCACCCCAATTAGGCTTTGTTCCGCATCAGGTGGCACAAAATCCATAAACGCCTCATCCACCACCACCAAAGCGTATTCCTCCAAATAAGGCAAAATCGCCTCTCGTGAGAATAACCTCCCCGTGGGATTATGAGGATTATTCAGCAATAATCCCGAACTTGCGGATGGAGGAAGAGGCAGGGGGGCAGGGTGCCGGGGGCAGGGGGGAAGAGGCAGGGGGGCAGGGTGCCGGGGGCAGGGGGTAAGAAATTTTTCCATCTCATTTCCCATTCCCCATTCCCCATCTAAAGAAAGGGGAAACTCCAGAATTTTAGCGTTGTATGCCGTGAGGGTGCGGTAATAATCGCCAAAGGCTGGAGTAATTAACGTTGTTGCGGATAAGTTTGCTAACTCTCTACCTGCTAAAGTCAGTAATTCTGCTGAACCATTCCCTGGCAAAATCCACTCAGAAGGTAGTTGATGAAAGCGACCCAGAGCAAGTCTTAGGTCACTGTAGTCTGGGTTAGGATAGTGTCTAAGATTACCAACTTGAGAATAAATAGCGGCGATCGCACTCTTTGGTGGCCCCAATGGACTGATGCTGGCAGAAAAATCCACAATAGCTTCAGGTGGACAACCAGCTAGTGCTGCTGCCCAAACTAAATTTCCGCCGTGAACTGGTTGCCGCATCAAAAAGAGGTCTCCTAAAATGTGATCTATTCTTTTACTTCTTTGGGTTCTTTTGGGGGTGCAACCTTTTCTCTAAAAAGCTTACCAGCAGAGAAAGCAGGAACCCTGGTGGCAGGGATTTCCATCTTTTCATTGGTTTTGGGGTTACGACCTTCACGAGCCTTGCGTTCGCGAGATTCAAAGGAACCAAATCCGACTAGCGTGACTTTATCGCCAGAAGAAACAGCTTCGATAATCGTTTCCAACGCCGCAGTTAACACAGCATCGGCTTGTTTTTTGGTAACACTAGCCTTTTCAGACACAGCATCAACTAATTCACCCTTGTTCATATCAAACTCCTTGATGTTTACTTGAGATTCTTTACTGTTGCACTCTGTGGCATCTTTAATTAATTCTCCAAACAGAGAATTACAAAAGTCGTCCTTTGGAAGTATTTACATAAAAAATGGCTGTACATCCCATCGGCTCGACTTTTCAATGAATCATTCTAAGGTGTTGTAGCCTGAAGTGGATAGATGAAACCATTAATTTATATAGATTTCAGGATTTTTTGTGATTTTTCAGTGTTTTTTCACGAGAAATTATACATAAACTTGCAAAAATACTGATGAAATGCCCTGGCTGTCAATTTCAAATTTCCAAATTCCAAAACAAGAAATAGATAAAACCCGCACTTCGACAAGTGTTACAGTGAGCTTGTCGAACTGCTCAGTGACCACCGACGCGGGTTTGAAATTCAGAATTTCCTATTAGTCCGCGCAGGCGGACTTGGTTTGTCTAGCTGCGATTTCTCAGGGTTCCAGGGCTACTTATCGCCTCGGCGCATTCAACCCACGACGCTCAAGCATTTGCCGTACCTCTGGGCTGGGGGTGTAATTATAGCCATAAGCCGAGTTCTCAGAGTCATCCATAATTTGAGGTGTGAGTAGCACAATTACCTCCTGACGCTGATTTTGTCTGTTTGTTCTTCTAAACAGCGAACCAATCAGAGGAAGATCACCCAAAATAGGAAGCTTAGAAACACTTGTTCGGTCTGACTCTTGAATGATACCTGAGAGAATTAGGGTCTGACCATCTCGCAGGCGAATAGTACCAGAAGTCAGCGAACGTGTAGAAACCAAAAATATTCTTTGGCTACCACTACCACCCAAATTTATTTCGGCTGGAGCTTGAGGAGATGAAACACTTGGGGACACAGAAAGGGAGACAAAACCATTATCATCTATTCGGTCAACTTTCACAGCTAGAGTTAAACCTACGTTTACTTTATCAGCTGTAACGGATTCTGAAGAAGTGCCATCACCACGAGTTATTTCCCTAATAATATTACCCACAACTTCTTGAGTTAATCTAACGTCAGCCGTTTGACCTTCTTGCACAATTAAAGTGGGGTCAGTCAAAATTTTGGCATTGCCATTTTGGATTTGAGCTTGCAAACTCGCAAGAAGACGTTTAGGGTACTGATAAAGTGATGGAAGACTAGTGATAATTGACCCTGGGGTTCCGAGAGTAGTTTGAGTCGTTGTAGTAGCAGGACTACCAGGGCTGGTGAGATTACCTTCAGCATCAAAAGTCGGAGGAACAGCAGGAACATCAGTGATAGTGGTGACAGTCGGTGTTCCTTGTGTGATATTCCTAATCCCTGTCTGAAATGGATCGGATGAAACTCCACTAAGAGGACTGGGAAAGATCGCAGCACCTCCAGGTCTATTTTCAGTTATTCGCCCTCTATCAATAACTACTTGACCCACGCCAGTTCCAGGGACAGCGATGGGGTTATTTGGGTCAACAAAACCCGAAAATCCTGAATAAGGATTTGGGATAACTGTTGGGGTAGTTAAACTGTTAAGTGCTTGAGACTGACTAGGAGGATTAACACCACCAAAGTTCAGCGCTGCTGCACCACCGTCACTAACAAAGAAGTTATTACCAATACCAAAGGAAAAACTGGCATTCTGGTCTTGAGTATTTAAGAGGTTAACATCAATAATTCTGACGTTAACTGCCACTTGACGACGGCGAAGATCAAGCGGCACAATTTGAGACATCGCAATTTCAACTAACTTAGGCTGACCAATCAATGTAATAGTATTGGTTCGCACGTCTCCTGATACTTGTAAACCTCGCAATATGGGAGTTGAGTCAACAAATTTAATTCGTTGAGCCGTAAGTTCTGTATCTTCAGTTTCTTTTTCTTCTGAATCTTCTTCGCCGATTACCGCTGTAGTAACCCTAGTTGTCTTTAGTTCAGCATTGACAGCACTTTCTGCTCCCAAGTTAACTAAAACCCTTAAAATGTCTGGTACTGCTGCTTGATTCAGTCTCAGGTTACGTACTACAACATCACGAGTAGAATTAGGCAGTTTAGGCCCCACAAAAATCGTGCGTCCACTGCGATTAGCTTCTAAACCACTCAGGCGCAAAACGTAGTTAAACACATCTTGCACTGGCTCGTTTTCTATATCCAAAGAGATTGTTTGATAAACTATTGGTTTAGCTTCATCAGAACTACCCCCAGAAGCTTGCTGATTTGGCTTATCATCATCTTCTCCTCCTGCATAAGCCAAATTCATCCCAGCCGCACGAGCCAGCAATGACAAAACCTCGCGGACTGGTGCATCTCTCAATACTAAACGGGGTACACGTTCGTTTGTGCCTAAGTCAATGGTGGTAGGAGACGCATCTGTATTAGAAACAGAGATATCTCCCACCGGTGGGGCGACGGCTCTGGGTAAAAAAGGCGGCGCTTGACTCACAGGTTGACTAGGGCTAGCTGGTGGCGCAGGTCTGCCGTCAATGGAGATTTTTGGGTTAGGAACCAGAACATCTGGAGTAGATGGGGCTGGAGTTGAAGCCGAGGGTGTTCCTGTTGAGGCTGTAGTTGCAGATGGCGTAAAACTGAGAGTAATTTCATTGGACTTTCGCACCAAAGGTTGACTGGTGGGGACGTTATTACTACCAGTCACCATTACCCGGATACTATTGGCATCCAGTTGCATAACTTCCACCGAAGCAATTCCCGCCGCCGGGTTATCTTGGCGAAAATTATTGCCTTGTGGTAAACGCAATTGAGTGTTAATAATATCTGAGACTAAAGCATTACCTCTTTTTGTGGTGAAAACTTGGGGACGCGACCCGGAAGAAGTTTGCAAAACTACGCTCACTCCCCCATTAACTGGATTGAGCTTCACCCCAGTTATTTGAGCAATTTGGGCTGCTGCTGGTTGCGCTGCAATAAATGCAAAAGCAGCAGCGCCTAAGATCACACCATTACCGTGAAATTGTTTCACCGTTCATTCCTCACTATATAAAACACCTATTCACCAACTATTTTTGAGTAATACTCTTCGTCTTTGTACTCAACACTTTATTTCTTCGGGGCTGCTGCTTCCGCCTCCTGAGCCTTTCTAGCTGCAATTTCCTCTGGATTAAGTGGCATTAATGGCTGTAGTTCAAAAGAGGTAGTAATGGGTGCTGGTCCTACCCGAACAATCACTTCTTCTTCGTCTTGTGAGTTATTAGTCGGTTCAGGAGTCAATCTCGCTTGATAATTTTTAACAATTAACAACGGCTGCAAACGCTCAATATTACGCATAATTGATTGCGTTTGTGCAAAAGTTCCCTCAATTTCCACCTTAATACTACTGCGTTTCAATTTGCCATCTACAGTAGGTCCGAGAGAGCCATCAGTAATTGGTTCTGGAGGCTCTGAGTCTGGCTCAAATTTTTGCAGTTTGGCTGTGACTGCATTAGCCGGAACTTCAGCATTACCAGACTCAACTAAACGATTTATATCCAGTAATAGAGTATCTAAGGTGTTTTCATCGGCAAATAAACTTAACACCTGGATGGTTTCTTGCTTTGCTTGGGCTAATTCCGCCTTTACTTGCCCAATTTGTTTAACACTGGCTTGTTTTTGGTCAACTTGACCTTGCAAATCATTAGCTTGTGTTCGTCGCTGCTGATAAGTTTCCCATGCTGGCATGATCATGTTGAGTATCATATATGCTGCTCCCCCAATTCCCAATACACCCAGGAGAATGCCCATTATTTTGGGTGTGAGGGTAATACCAAAAATTACTGGTGCTGATGCTTCTGAACCGAATTCCCCACTTTGTTCATCAAAATTCAAATCTTGACTGACTGTCATTTTGAAATGACTCCTATTTCTTGGATACTGCGAATTCTACTGACTAAACCCACTGCGCCTTTTTGCTCTAATTCCCGCATTAACTCAGAAGCCGGAACATCACTCATAGTTGATTTTATTGTGTACCGCACTACTGGTGGTAGTTTGATTTCCACATCATTTTCATTAGTACCTGGTGGTAGTGGTGCATCTACTAAGGTGGCTGTGGTAATTTTGCTGTCGGACGACTCTAAGAATTTAGACTGTTGCAAAGTCAAGACAAAATCATTGACATCGTTGAAAGAACTAGCAATTCCGGTAATTTCCAATCCTGCAACCAGTTTGGTGGGTTGCTGTCCTCGTCCTGGGGAAGTGGGTTCAATTTGCTGGATGGTTTCAATTTGCACTGCTGCTGGAATGCGATCGCGTAAATCTTGTAACATAGCAGACCAAGGGCGAATTTGATCAAACACTGTCACTAAACCCTGTGTTTCCGCTTTAACTAGTTTTGTCTCCTCCCGAATTTTGTTAATATTACCAATCTCAACTTCTAACTTCTTGTTTTCTTGCTCTAATTGTGCTATCTCCTGCTGTAATTCAGTATTTTTCCCTTGCAAAAACCACCAACCAGCCCCGCAAAAAGCCGGAATACCAATACCAATAACCAGACCCACAAACAGTGGTGTTAAATCTCCCTCCGGCATTTTAAATTCCAGTCTTTTTTTCGCCGTGGTTTCGTAACCAGCGCGGTCTTTCAGAAAATTAACATCTAAACTGTACATTTTGTCACACCTCCCGCATTCCCAGACCAAGTATTATCCCTAACCCACAACGTTCTCCTTTGGGGTACTTTTCCTCATCAACTTGCAAAGACAAAAACCCAATGGGATCAATTTGAGTAGTTGGTAAGCCCAGTCTTTGACTGAAAAACTCATCTAGCTGTTGTAGTCCGCCCCCTGGCCCTGCTAAGAAAATCTCCACCACCTCCAAGTTTTCACTTTGACTGATGTAAAAATGGATAGAACGGCGCAGTTCATCTGTGAGTTCACCCAAAACTCTCAATAAAGCTGCCAGACTAGGATTGATGTCAGTAACTCCAGTCTGCCCACCATCTAGAGGATTTGCGGGAATAACCATTCCTTGTAACAATCCCATATCCCGTGATGTAGGTAAACTCATCGCCCTAGAGATAGCCATTTGCATTTGATAAGTACCAATAGGCACACTGCGCGAAAATTGCGGTACGCCATTAATCAAAATCACTATTTCTGTACTATCGAACTCGATATCAACGACTACAGCCGCTTCTTCCAGCCCGAATTGCCGCAGTTGATCACGAATTGTCCGAATCAGGGCAAAACTGTTAATCTCTAAAATATCGACTTGCAATCCTGCCTGTTCAAAAGTACTAAGATAGGTATCAGTTATTTCCTTGCGGGTAGCTGCTAACAAAACCTGGACTTTTTCAATGCCATCATCATCTACAAAGTAGCCAAGTTTTTGATAATCTACATCAGCTTCTTCACGAGCATAGGGTAAATACAACCCGGCTTCGTGGTTTAATACCATATCCCTTAATTCTTTGTCGTCTAACTCAGCCGGCACATGTATTACACGGACTATAGAATCTCGTCCTGGTACACCAGTAGCCACACGAGAGGTTTTGATTTTACTCTGAGCCAGTGCTTGCTGAATTAATTCCGCCATTGTGGAAATGTCAATAATTTGACCATCGACAATTACACCTGCGGGGACCGGTACTGATGTCAGCGCTGCTAATTTCAAGCCTTGGCGCTGCTTGCGTAGCTGAACTAAATTCACTCGTTCTGGTGTAAGTTCAATACCTACCCCTTTATTAAATTTGCTCAACAGATTATTGAAGCTTTTAACCACAGTTTTCCCCGGTAGACTGCTAAATAGTAAATTTAAATGATACTAAAGAATTTGCTGATGACTAAGTAACTGATTTAGCCTATAATCTCGACAATTTTCCATAATTTTTTCACCCCGATCAAGCGTAATAATACTGCTAAGATGATGCAATTGCGAAAATTCAAACAACTGGCTGCTTGGGCGTTAATTGGCTTATTAACCAGTTGGATGGTAAGTTGTAGCGCTGCCAATGTTGGTAAAAATACACAACAGCCTGCTTCAGCAGAGGCGACTGTTGAGTTTTGGACAATGCAACTCCAACCTCAATTCAACGACTATTTCCAAAGCCTAATTGGGAATTTTGAAACTCAAAATTCCGGTATAAAGGTAAACTGGGTGGATATACCTTGGTCGGCAATGGAGAACAAGATTTTAACAGCTGTTTCAGCAAATACGCCACCTGATGTTGTGAATCTCAACCCAGTTTTTGCTTCCCAACTGGCGGGAAGAAATGCGTGGTTAGACTTGGATACAAAAATCTCAGATGCAGAACGTTCCTCCTATCTACCGAATATCTGGCAAGCTAGCACCCTCAATGGTAAGAGTTTTGGTATTCCCTGGTACCTCACTACACGGTTAACTATTTATAACATTGATTTATTAAAACAGGCAGGTATCACTCAACCACCAGCAACCTACGCAGAATTAGCAGATTTTGCCCAGAAAATTCAAGATAAGACCGGGAAATATGCTTTTTTTGTGACTTTTGCACCGCAAGATTCCGGAGAAGTTTTAGAATCATTTGTGCAAATGGGAGTCACTCTAGTAAATACCGAGGGTAAGGCGGCTTTTAATTCTCCAGAAGGTAAAGCAGCGTTTCAATACTGGGTAGATTTGTATAAAAAAGGGCTACTTCCCAGAGAATCTTTAACCCAAGGACATCGCCATGCAATTGATTTATACCAGTCTGGACAAACGGCTTTTTTGGCTTCTGGGCCTGAGTTTCTCAAGACTATAGCCAATAATGCGCCACAAATTGCCGCAGCTTCAGCCATAGCACCCCAATTGACTGGTGATACTGGTAAAAAAAATGTGGCTGTGATGAATGTCGTTGTCCCCCGCGCCAGCAAACACCCGGACGCTGCGGTCAAGTTTGCTTTATTTCTCACCAATGACGAAAATCAGCTAGCTTTTGCCAAAGCTGCTAATGTGTTACCATCTACAAAGAAGGCACTGGCAGATAGTTACTTTCAAAATGTTCCTGATACGGCTTCCACAGTGGAAAGGGCGAGGGTAATTAGTGCTAAACAATTGCAACAAGCAGAGATTTTAACTCCAACTTTGAAAGATTCTAAACGTCTGCAAAAGGCAATTTATGAAAATTTGCAAGCAGCAATGTTAGAACAAAAGACTGTAGAGCAAGCCTTAGAAGATGCAGCCCAAGAATGGGATAGTCGGTGATGTCTAAGAGGGCGGGCAAGATGCCCACCCCACAATATACTGATTCAGAGACTTTGATATTACGGTGAAATTGTGAAAAAATGCCCGATTAAATAGAGGGAACCACACAAAACAACTTGATTATTTGTTTGATTAAAGGCTGCTTCTAGGGCTGATGATAAGTTTGGATGAGTTTGACAGATGGATAATTCTGGACAAATTTCACGAGCTATTTTGGCTAATTCTAGAGGATTAGCTGAACTATGATCTGGTACCGGGACGAGATATAATTGGTCATGCGATCGCAGTAAAGCTTGAAAAATTTCGGTATGCTCTTTAGTCGCCAGCATTCCCATTACCCAAGTTATATTAGGCGTATCTAAACTATCGACATAATCTCGCAGTACCTGCGCTGCGGCTGGATTATGCGCGCCATCAATTAATAATTTTTGTTGCTTCCAAGTCACCCATTGCATTCGTCCCGGCCATTGCGTTTTACTCATCCCATTCACAATAGCCTCTTGACAAATCACCCAACCTTTGCTTTGGAGAATTTCTAAAGCAGCTAAAGCCACAGCAGAATTTGTTAATTGAATTTGTCCTGCTAATGGCAAAGGATATTGAATGATTTGGGAATTTTCCAGACTTTGATATTCAGCCCATCCGGGAGCGATTTGGGTAGCAGGTTGAGGCGTAATATATAGCGATTGTAATTCTTGAGCGCGCGATAGCGAAGCGCTGCCGCTAAGAGCGGAACGCACAACTTTTTTTGCATCTGGTGGCAAATTCCCCACCACAACCGGACATCCTGGTTTAATAATTCCGGCTTTTTCTCTAGCAATATCAGCCACAGTGGGACCGAGTTGCTGCCAGTGTTCACGGCTAATTGATGTAATGATTGTCACTAATGGCTGGTGACAAACATTAGTCGCATCCAAACGCCCACCCAAACCCACTTCAATGACTGCGACATCGACTTTAGCTTGAGCAAAATACAACCAAGCAGCTGCGGTAATTATTTCAAACTGAGTTGGGTACTCATCATCAGGTTGAATAGCCTCTTGGACTTGTAATATTAATTGGCTAAATTCCTCAGAGGAAATTGGCTGTTTATTGATGCAAATGCGTTCAGTCCAATCAACTAAATGAGGAGAAGTATAACATCCTGTACGATAACCAGCCTCAGTCAATACTGAGGAAATATAAGCACAAACCGAACCTTTACCGTTAGTACCGCCAACGTGAACTACTGGGACTTGGTGGTGAGGGTTTCCCAGATTTGCCAAGAGTTTGATAATGCGCGACAGTCCCAGATGAACGCCGAAATGCTGAAAGGGTTTGAGTAAAGAATTAATATCCACAAACAGATAAGACAGACAAAACAGTTCAGAGAAGGAGTTACAGCGATTTTCAGCTAAATGAACCACATTTTTATGTCGGGCTACGCCCCGCTACGCTAACACGCAGAGGCGCAAAGGCGCACCAGAGGAATTAAGAGTGTGGTCTAAATACATGAAAACTGCTGTAATTAACAGCGAGGGATACCCGAATTTAAAAAAATCGACTGCCCTGAATTAGGGAAACAGCCGATTTTATGGAGAATTTTGCTGAAATTTAGGCTTCTTTGTTTAAAAAGTTTTGCACTTGTCTTAAAGCGGCGGCTCCAATGTTAAAAGCAGCCCAACTAGCAGCAATGGCAATTGGTGCAATAACGACGGCAATACGGTAATCGATATCCATTTTTAGAACCCCTCTTTTAAGCGAAAATTAAAGTTTTATCAATTGCTCTCATGTTTATTTTGAGATAAATTGGTGAATTTTCCCCATCCTATCTGCAAAAAATATGTGAGCTTTGGCTGAGGCTGACTGTAAGCATTACTGCTCACTAAGGAAGGGCAGGATGCCCATCCCACAAAATAGAATAATTTATTGTCTGGTATGACCTGACCAATATATAGTTATATTACAATATTTTGAGCTATTTCTTTGGGTAAAAGCCAAGATCATTTCCTTTTCCGGCATGAACCAAGGCTAAGTTTTTGTAACGCTCTGCGTGTTCGATTAGTTCTGCTGCTTCGTCTTCTGAAATTTGGCGCAATACTTTACCGGGAACACCGACGACTAGAGACAGGGGGGGGATATTTTTAGTGACTACTGCACCAGCACCAATAATGCTACCATGACCTACTCTTACGCCGTCTAAAATAATTGCACCAATGCCAATCAAACAGCCATGTTCAATGTAGGCTGAATGTACCACGGCGCGATGCCCTACGGTGACATGATTTTCTAAAATTGTTGGTAAACCTGGATCACCATGTAAAATGGCCCCATCCTGAATGTTTGTACATTCGCCAATGTCAATGCGTTCCACGTCTCCCCTGACTACTGCACCATACCAAATGCTGGCTCCGGCTTGAATGTTGACCGAACCGATAACCACAGCGTTGGCTGCGATGAAGGCGGCGAGAGAAAAATCGGGAGATGGCCAGTAAGAAGCTGTAGACACGATAGAATATGAATATGGTACCCAGGAACACTGGAGAAACGCTAAACTTTGAGGCTGGTTGCACAACCAGGATATCACGGTTTCATGTCTCTAAACTGAGTCAGATGCTAGTGAAAATTGTTGGCGCTGTAACTCCGTTTCTTTGCTGCAACGAGCAAGCCTCTAAAATAGAGGAGCCGAAGTGTCATATCCAACTCACTGGTGCTGGTGAAGACGAAACTATGTTTGTACGCACTTCATGATGAATCCAGGTTTGCAGTACCCCATATTTGGCTCTGACATTCAGTGTCCCCACTGTCGTCAGACTATTCCGGCGTTGACACTAACAGATACGTATTTGTGTACGCGTCATGGTGCTTTTGAGGCTAATCCTAAAACTGGAGAGTTAGTTCATCTACAGTCGGGTCGTCATTGGCGACGCTGGAATAATGAATGGTATAGACAGCACACCCATCCTGATGGGATTCGCTTTGAAATCCACGAGGCACTGGATAAGCTGTACACTCAAGGTTACCGAGCAACACGGGTAATTATTGCTAAACGTTATCAGGAATTGATGAGTGGTTATTTAGAACGCAGTACTCCTTGGCGTTCTGGACAGCCGGAAGCTACCTCTGCACGATTATACGGCTTACCTGTGGATTTTAGTCCCGATGCTTCGGAAGACCCTTGTTGGGATGTGATTAATTTTGATTTGGAAAAAGAGCCTGGTGTCCCTGTACGCTATCCCTATTTCCGATTATTTGAGTAAAGTCAACAGTTATTGGTCATCTGGTCACGGAAAAAGCATATTGACCAATGACCAATGACCTATGACCAATGACAAATGATTAAATTATGCACCACGCTTCAATTCGGACTGCGAATATTCATCAAGCGATCGCTTTTTATGAACAGTTAGGTTTTACAATTTGTGAACGCTTCACCACAGGCTATACCCTGGCTTGCTGGATGGAGGGATTGTCTGGGAGAATTGAATTAATCCAAATTCCTGAACCAAAACCAGCCCCGGATGCTTTTGGCGATGAGCATTATGTCGGCTATTATCATCTGTCTTTTGATTTAACTGAAATTACATCAGATTTACCTAGCTGGTTGACAAATTTACAATTACGTGTAGATGAGGTAGCAGATTTACCACCCCTGAAAATACTTTTAGCACCGACACAGCAGCAAATAGGCGATCGCATCTGGGAAGTAGCTTTTATTGCTGATACTGATGGCTTACCCCTAGAATTTATTCGCTGTTTGGCATAGAAATTGACACCCCCCTCTCCTTGGTAAGGAGAGGGGCTGGGGGTGAGGTTCTTGATTTATCTGCACCCGTTAATGGAGAATAATTAATGAGTAACTTTTATGAAGGCTACTGATAATAATGACTTGGTTATTTAAAATAAATCACAAAATTTTATACCAATCTTTTCCGGCTGGACTGCAAACAACTTGGCGGATAACTATAGTATGTTTGTTGCTGTGCTTGGGTTTTGTGAGTCATGGTCAGGCGATCGCATCCAACCTCACAGACAACATTCTCAAACAACCAGCAACAGAAATTACAATTAGTTTAGGTAATTCTGCTAACGAACTCAAATTTGAACCCGATCATTTAGAATTTGAGCCTGGTAAACGCTATCTATTGCGCCTGAATAATCCCAGCCAATTAAAGCATTATTTCACGGCCAAAGACTTTGCAGATGCTATCTGGACACAAAAAGTCCAAGCCGGCAAAGTAGAAGTTAAAGGAGCAATTCATGAACTAGAACTTCAGCCCGGTGGTGAAGCAGAATGGGTATTTGTACCCATGAAACCCGGCAGTTACGAATTACACTGTTCCATAGCAGGACATACAGAAGCAGGGATGAAAGGAGAAATTCTCATCAACTGACCATTTCCCTGTTCCCTGAAAACCACAATGATGGTTACTAGATTTGATTATTGAGAAAATCAAAACTGGGGAAACGCGAAAATAAGTTAACTTAAAGATAGTTTGTAATTAAACAAAAATGCTACCACCGTAGCAGTAAAACGCCAGTAATTATTAATTCCCCATGAACATTCTCAGTAACTTGCTCGCTCAAAAAACTCAGCCTCAACCTGCAAAAAAACAACGCCGAGGTATTGAAATTAAATCGCCCCGTGAAATTGAAATCATGCGGGAATCAGGAAAAATTGTGGCGACTGTACTCAAAGAAATTTCTGAGCTTGTCAAACCAGGAATGACTACAGCCGATTTGGATGCTTATGCAGAAAAACGTATCCGCGAAATGGATGCGACACCCAGCTTTAAGGGATATCACGGTTTTAAAGGTTCTATTTGCTCCAGTATTAATAATGAAGTAGTGCATGGCATCCCCAATGCTAAAAAAGTAATTCGTACCGGGGATGTCTTAAAAGTAGATACAGGCGCTTATTATCAAGGTTTTCATGGTGATTCCTGCATTACAATTGCCGTGGGTGATGTTACCCCAGATGCGGCAAAACTGATTCGCGTCGCGGAAGAAGCTCTTTTTAAAGGTATTGAACAAGTCAAAGACGGAACTTATTTACTTGACTTGGCGGGAGCAATCGAAGACCATGTAAAAGCCAATGGTTTCAGTGTAGTTGAAGAATTTACCGGACATGGTGTTGGTCGTAATCTACATGAAGAACCTTCAGTTTTCAACTTCCGCACCCGCGAAATGCCAAATGTCAAACTGCGTGCTGGAATGACTTTAGCAATTGAACCAATTTTGAATGCAGGTTCTAAGCATACCAGAATATTATCTGACAGATGGACAGCTGTAACTGTAGATAATTCACTATCAGCCCAATTTGAGCATACAGTCTTAGTGACACAAACAGGTTACGAGATTTTAACAGACCGCACCAAAGTTTAACAGTTATCAGTTATCAGTTATCAGTCAAGAGAGATAATTGGGTCTATATTTCCAATTAAATCGGCTTAATAACTGTTCACTGATAACTGTTAACTGTTCACTGATAACTGATATTTGAGGTTTTATGACTCAAGCCATAACCAAAGCTAAAGTAGTAACTTATGCAGAGTTTGTCGAGTGGAAACCTGACGGTAGACGCTATGAATTACATGATGGGGTAATTGTTGAAATGCCTCAGCCATTGGGAGAACATGAAGATATTGGCGGATTTTTGACTCTAGAAGTATCTGTTGAGATTAAACGGCTAAATCTTCCCTATACTATCCCTAAACAAGCATTGGTGAAACCACCTGAAAGCGAATCAGCTTATTCACCAGATGTTTTGATTTTGAATCGTGCTAACTTGGGCAATGAAGAGTTATGGAAAAAACAATCAACTGTTACTCAAGGTGCATCAGTTCCATTGGTGATTGAAGTGGTTAGTAGTAATTGGCGAGATGATTACTACAAAAAGTTAGCTGATTATGAGGAAATGGGTATTCCTGAATATTGGGTAGTGGATTATCTAGCTTTAGGAGGAAGAAAATTTATTGGGAACCCCAAACACCCGACCATTTCTGTATATCAACTCATTGATGGTGAATATCAAGTTAGCCAATTTCGGGAAAGCGATCGCATTCAATCCCCAGCCTTCCCAGAGTTAAATTTGACCCCAAACCAAATTTTTCAGGTAGGAAGTGATCATAATTAGTAATCAGCGTATGCCGCAGGATACACTTAATTATAACATATAAAAAAAGCTTGACTACAAATTATTGTAAACTTTGAATAATCATATTAATACTTGCATAATTACTTTTATAACTAGGAAGAATTTCTTGAGCTTCTGGATAAATAGATGTACTTTGAGGAATATTTTCTAATAACTTGATTGCTTGTTCCCATTTGTCTTTTGCTTGCTGTAAAGCCAACACTGACTGAGGTGAACTTTTCACAAAAAAAGCAGCTTCTGTTGCTAATTTTTGGGCTGTTTGCAAATCTTCTGTTGCTTTCTGTTCACTGAGAACTTTTTCATAAATAGCAATACGGTTCCGGCGATAACGAACCAATTTACCAGTTGCTTGAGTATAAACAGATGTTCCTTCAGGAATACTAGCTAATAAATCGATTGCTTGCTGCCATTTGGTTTCTGCTTGTTGCCATACTATCACAGGATAGGGCGGATTTTTCACCAGCGCGGAAGCTTCTAGACCCAGTTTGAGAGCAGATTTAAATTTAGCAACTGCGGTTTCTTCCCGATTAGAACTGAATAAAACTTGCTGAATATCTGGAATTTTTGGCTTAATTATCCATCCACTAAAAATTAAGACTAATAAACTTGAAGCTATAATCACAATAGGATGAAATATTTTTGGGAATCTAAACCTTGGTATTACCTTTACTTGATGATTAATAACTGGTTTTGTCTGAGTTTGTGGGGGAAAATAGTTGAGAAATTCCTCGGCTTTTTGCGTTAAAGTGTTAATGTCGTAAATTAAAGTATCAACGGTTTCCTGGAATATTTGATATTCCAGGATAATTTCGGTTAATTCTTGAAATTTACCATCACTAGATACAATTAATTCTTGGTCATCATCCAACCATTCTAAGGTCAAGCCGGATTGACCACATAAACATGATACACCTGTAATAATTGTTAAGAAGTCAGGACTGTTATTAATACTATCAAAAATAGCATTTAATTTTTCTTTTAGCTCCACAGCATCTTTGTGAGTATTCCTGAGTTGCTCGACTTGTTTCTGTAAAATCTGAAGGTTGGTAAATGCTAAGTTAATTTTTAATTTTTCACTAACTTTTTGAAATTCAGCAAATAAGTTTACCTGGTGATGATGATAATTTAGTTGACTGACTAATTGAGATTCATTTAAAATATCTGTGGATATAACCCGAAGAAATTCACCCCATTCTATCCAATAACCAATTTTTGATTGTAAGTCATTAATTGAGATTTCTGTATTTGGGTTGCCGAATTTCGCGGTGATATATTTGCTTTTAGCATTATTCTCTGTTTCTAACACAAAACTATCATCTAGAAACAGACTTGCTATTGTACCAAGACGAGGCAGAGTATGAGTTGATAAATTCGTCAGTTTGGTTAATTGGAGTTCTTGATTAATGATTGTTTGCAGGTGAAGTAGTTGAACATGAATATTATTTATCAGCACAAGTTGTGGCGTAATTTCGTCGGAATTACCAACATTTAACTTCAGACTCAGAACAAGTGGCGGGAGTTCATTAACAATTTTTTCGAGGTTAGCCATAAATATCCCTTGGGTATTTGTCGAAAGTTTATGCGAAACAATTAAAATAACTATGCAGCGACTTGATGATTTGAGTAAAAATCTCACACCGCCGAAAAAAGTTCTTTCTCGTGATTGATTGACAAATTTCAGGATCTATATAATACATTATTCCCGGAAAATAGATGAAAGTAACAATTTTCGGGAAAAATTTCAGCAACCGACAAACTAGCCCATCAACTGACTTATGAATAAAATTGATTTAGCTTTTACCCCAGCAGTAGAATTGGCGGACTTAATTCGTCGTCGGGAAGTGTCGCCGTTGGAGTTGGTGGATTTATATTTAGAAAGGATTTCCCAATTTAACCCCCAATTAGGAAGTTACTTTACGGTGACAGCAGAATTGGCGATCGCAGATGCTAAAGTCAAAACTGAAACCCTAGCAACTACCTCAGAACTACCGCCATTTTTCGGTGTGCCGATTTCCATTAAAGACCTAAATCCTGTCGCGGGCATACCGTGTACTTACGGTAATCCCGCATTATTACAAAATATTCCTAACTACGACGATGGAGTAGTAACTCGGATTAAACAAGCTGGATTTATTATTCTCGGTAAAACAGCCACCTCAGAGTTAGGTTCATTTCCTTACACAGAACCTACGGGATTTACCCCAGCCAGAAACCCCTGGAATTTAGAATACACTCCCGGCGGTTCCAGTGGTGGCGCAGCAGCAGCCGTAGCCGCCGGATTATGTGCTGTAGCTCAAGGTTCCGATGGTGGCGGTTCAGTGCGGGGACCTGCGGCTTGCTGTGGTTTGGTAGGTATCAAACCATCACGGGGTAGAGTGACTAATGCACCGGTAGGAAATCAATTGGCGGGAATTGCTACCAATGGACCGATTGGGCGGACTGTGGCTGATGCAGCTGCCCTTTTAGATGTCATGTCTGGCTACGTCACGGGTGATCCTTGCTGGTTACCCAACCCAGAACCCTCATTTCTCGCCGCTACCACAGAAAAACTCGGTAATTTGCGAATTGCCTTTAGTACAAATATTCCGCCCTTGGGAGAAGCTGACGCAAATTGTCAACAAGGGGTACTGCAAACAGTCAAATTATTAGCCGAAATGGGTAACACAATCGCCGAGAAATGCCCTGATTTCAGTGCTTTAATAGAACCGTTTCAAATCGTTTGGCAAGGTGGGGTAGCGGCTGCGGGAATCCCCATTGAGGCGTTACAGCCAGTGAATCGTTTGCTGTTCTCACGCACAGGTTCTGTGGGTGAATATCTCCGCGCCGTTTCCCAAATGCAGATAGTAGCTAGGCAAATTGTGGCGTTTTTCGATACCGTAGATGTACTGGTATTGCCAGTTTATTTGCATTCACCTATCCGTGTGGGAGAATGGGCTGATTTGAGTCCAGAAGAGACATTCCAGAAAATTGTCCACTGGGTAGCACCTTGTCCAGCCTCTAATGCTACCGGACAACCTGCGATCGCACTTCCGGTAGGATTTGATAGTAATGGTTTACCTATGAGTGTACAGCTAATTGGTAAGCCGGCGGCGGAAGCGACTTTAATTAGTCTGGCGGCGCAATTAGAAGCCGCAAATCCTTGGATTCAACATCGTCCGGATTTTGCCACATCAGCTTAATTATGCAGGCAACTTTAGCACAACTCTCACAAATTATCGTGTTTGCAGGTTTAGAAATTGCAGACAAGGTAAAATTGCAGCCTTACACTCAGGTGCAAGGATATCAGTAGCTGCTATATAAAACCTAGACAAAACTAGACTTTACTTTCTACTTCAACGGGAGCATGGGAGCAGTTATCCCTCAGTAGACTTTCACGCCTTAGCCAGACGCGATTGTGTTCCAATTAAGTTTCTGAAAAAGACTACCACCATCATTGCTTGGTTTTCGCGTCGGCAATAGTCTCAATTCAATACTTGATATCACCGTATTATATATCAAGTAGTTGATTTTTTCCTAAAATATATATTGATTTTTGTCAATATAAGTATAGTTTTGTCTATGAAATTGTCAACTTAGGACTTGCTCAATTCAAATTACCAAAACAGTAACCACAGGCAAAGAAACCATTTTAAGGGGACTAACTGCTGGGGAAATTTTCGCCTACTGTTTTTCAAAAATGTAAGTATGTTAATTGAAATAGCTATTGGTGCTGTTGCATTAACAACACCTGTGAGTAATTGTATTTTCTACAAAAGTTTGAATCAGGTATTTATAGAGCGAAAAAGTTTACGTGTTCAGCAAATTATCGAGGAACCACTAAAAAATATTCTCCGTGTGGATATTCAAGACAAGCAATTTAAATATGGTAAACGTTATCGGGCTGTGATTGTGCTGCAATCTTGCGATGAGATACCCATTAATCCAGAATATACTGATGAAAAAAGCGTCCGTTATGCTGTGTTTAGGATAAATTCTTTTTTGGGTTATCTCTAGTGAGGACTTACAACATATTTTATCTGAGTAGGTACGCAAGGGCGGGCAGGATGCCCACCCCACAAGATTAATATTAAACTTTCTTTAACCAGCTAAACATGGCGCGTAAGTCTTTACCGACTTCTTCAATGGGGTGTTCGGCTTCTTGACGGCGCATGGCGGTAAATCCTGGTTTACCAGATTGATTTTCTAAGACGAATTCCCGCGCAAATTGTCCAGATTGAATTTCGCTGAGAATCTTCTTCATTTCAGCTTTGGTGTTGGCGTTGACAACGCGAGGGCCACGGGTGTAGTCGCCATACTCGGCTGTGTTTGAAATGCTATCACGCATTTCGGCTAGTCCGCCTTCTACTACTAAGTCAACAATCAATTTAACTTCGTGAAGACATTCAAAGTAAGCCAATTCTGGTTGATAACCTGCTTCGACTAAGGTTTCAAAGCCGGCTTTAATTAAGGCGCTTAAACCACCACACAATACTGCTTGTTCACCAAACAAATCGGTTTCGGTTTCTTCGCGGAATGTGGTTTCGAGTATACCGGCGCGTGTTCCACCAATACCTCTAGCATATGCCATGGCGCGATCGCGTGCCTGACCACTAGCATCTTGATAAACTGCAAACAGGGCTGGTACGCCTTGTCCTTGTTCATAAGTCCGGCGCACCAAATGTCCGGGGCCTTTGGGTGCTACCATTACCACGTCTACGTTAGCAGGTGGTACGACTTGGCTAAAGTGAATATTAAAGCCGTGGGCGAAGGCGACAACGTTTCCTGCTTCGAGGTTTGGTTCAATTTCTTCTTTGTAAACTGTCTTTTGGACTTCATCAGGTAACAAAATCATGATGAAATCAGCAGCTTTCGCAGCATCGGCGACAGGTTTCACAGTTAAACCAGCTGCTTCGGCTTTTGCTGCTGACTTACTACCCGGATATAGTCCTACAATCACGTTCAAACCACTATCTTTTAGATTAAGGGCGTGAGCATGACCTTGGGAACCATAGCCAATAATGGCAATCGTTTTTCCAGCCAAAAGGTCTAAATTGGCATCTTCGTCATAATACATCCGGGCCATATGCATCTCCTGTCAGCAGCATTGTCTTTAATTAGCAGCTTTCGATTGTACCTTAAATCAGTGGACAGTGAACAGTGAACAGTTATCATACCAATTGAGTCAGGAACTTAAACCCAATTATGTTTCTTAACTGATAACTGATAACTGATAACTGATAACTGGTCAAGAAGTGGCTTGATTTATTTTTTGCACTTGTGCATCTGATAGTTTGACATTTACAGCAGTCACTGTGTCTTCGATGCTGGAAACTTTGCTAGCGCCAGGAATGGGCAGAATACAGGGGGATTTGGAACTTAACCATGCTAAGACGATACAGTATAATGATACGTTTTTTTCTTGGGCTATTTGGGCGATCGCCTGAATATCTGGCAAGTTTCCATGACGACGCATTCCCCCAAAGGGACTCCAAGGCAAAAAGGTGATGTTTTCCTGTTCACAATATTGCAGCACGCCATCGGTTTCTGGCTGTCTGTGCCAAGGACTGTATTGATTCTGCACAGAGACAATATCCACTACATCCCGCGCTTGTTTAATTTGTTCGACAGAAAAGTTAGAAACTCCCACAAATCGAATCAAACCTGCTTCTACTGCTTCTTTAGCTGGTGTCAGGGATGCTTCTATGGTATAGTTAGGATCTGGAGAATGGTATTGCCACAAATCAATGGGTTTGTCTCCTCCGAAAATCTCAAAACTTTCCCGAATTGTTTGACGCAAATGTTCTGGGTTGCCGTTACGTCCCCAACTACCATCGGGACGCATCAAACCGCCTTTGGTAGCAACAATTACTTGGCTGATATCACCTTGGTAACTTGTCAGTGCTTGGTGAATGAGTCGCTCGTTGTGGTGTTTGTCTGATTCATCTTTGCAGTAAGAGTCAGCAGTATCAATAAATGTAATGCCTAAATCTAAGGCGCGATGTATGACGGCGATTGATTGGGATTCCGGCGGGCGATCGTATATTGACATGGGCATTCCACCTAGGCCGATTGCACTCACGTATACACCTGTGTTTCCTAGTTGTTTGGTTTCCATGCTTCTAGTTTTAGTTTGCAGTACCATTACTTAATTTATTGACTGCTCTGGGATTTTTGGCAATTCATCTCTGGAGGGGTTTATTGAACAGAAAACTATTTAAAGAATATAATTATGCATTGAATCGCTTTAAAGCCAAGTATCTACAGGACTTACGCAAAATATCTCTCAAACCCTCTTTCCTTCTCCCAAGGGGAGACGCTAACGCGAACGTGTTCTTCGTTCCTTCTCCCTTGGCGCTAGCCTCTCCCTTTGGGAGAAGGGGAGACGCTAACGCGAACGTGGTTCATTCTTTCCTAATCTACGAGGATTCACCAGACATCACATAATGAGTTTGCAGTTTGTACTAATTAACACGAAACAATGAGGCTGATGAATGCCAAGATCAAAAGGAGAAAGCCAAGAGTATTGAAAATAATATGCCAGAACTACGCGAATCCATCGCTCAACACTACCATGAACGGACTAAATACGATCCTGAGACTTTAGCCTCTAAATCTCAGGGGTTAGACTGGGCTAAACAGCCAGTACCGTTTAAAGAGTACAAAATTGGGACAACTTTTGACCTCAAACCCTATATCCAAGACACATCAGAGACATTTGCTCATAACCCAGATGCTCAATGGTGGCAAAGACTTTCACGTTTATTATTCCGCAGTTACGGACTAACGGCAAGAATGCCTTCAATGGGGAGTGCGGTATATTTACGAGCAGCACCCAGTGCGGGGGGGTTATATCCGGCGGAAGTGTATCTAGTTTCCCGTGGTACGCCGTTATTACCACCGGGATTATATAATTACCAATGTCGGACTCATTCCCTGATGCACTATTGGGAAAGTGATGTTTGGCAAAGTTTGCAAGAAGCTTGTTTTTGGCATCCAGCCATTGAAAATACCCAATTGGCAATTGTCATAACTGGGGTTTTTTATCGTTCAGCATGGCGATATGAAGATAGAGCCTATCGTCGCATATTTTTAGATACGGGGCATCTGCTGGGCAATATTGAGCTAGCTGGGGCGATGAATGACTATCGCCCACACTTGATTGGTGGTTTTGTGGATGAAGCTATCAATGATTTACTTTATATAGATTCGCAACAAGAAGGTGCGATCGCTGTCCTGCCTCTGGCAGACTTATTAGATATCCAACAAAATTTACCCCTCGGATGTACAGCCTTACCTTCAGCCTGCGAAACTAATTATCCGCCAATTCCCGATGGTGAACTGCTGAAATATTTTCATTGTCGCACCCAAATTGAAGCAGGTGTCACTGGTAAGCTGAATTTACCAAGGGTGAAGCCAGAGAAATTTGTGGAGGATAAATACAATTTTCCTTTCTGTCTGAAAATCCCCACGGCTACCACGCCGATTTCCTGGGGAGCAAAACTGTCAGATTTGGAAAATACCATGTATAAGCGCCGTTCTACCCGCGCCTACAGTGGTGATGATTTAAGCTTCGATGAACTCAAAAGCTTACTGGATTTCACCTATCAACCACAAAATTATCTCGACCAGGGTTTAGATACTTGTCCAGACTACTTTGACCTGAATTTAATTGAAACATTTATTGCTGTGAGTGGGGTGAAAGGTCTGGAATCTGGCTGTTATTATTACGCACCCAAAGCCCAAGAATTACGACAAATTCGCTTTAAAAACTTTCGGCGTGAGTTACACTTTCTCTGCTTGGGGCAAGATTTAGGGCGAGATGCAGCTGCCGTGCTGTTTCATACGGCTGATCTTAAATCAGCGATCGCACAATATGGCGATCGCGTTTACCGTTATTTACACATGGATGCTGGACATTTAGGACAACGGTTGAATTTAGCCGCAACTAACCTGAGTTTAGGTGTCAGTGGGATCGGTGGCTTCTTTGACGACCAAGTAAATGAGATTTTAGGCATTCCGGCTGATGAAGCTGTGATATATGTAACCACTCTGGGAAGACCAAGGTAATCAGTTAACAGTTAACAGTTATCAGTTATCAGTTAACTGTTAACTGAGTTAAAATTTTAGTTTATAGAAGGAACGGAAAGGCAATTTTCTAACTGAGACATCAGAGTTTCACGATCTAAATTTTGACCAATTAGCACTAACTGCGTTTTCGGTGTATCTTGCCATTGATCATCATCTAAAGTAAAACGTTTACCACACAGGTGGAAAATATGACGATTGGGACTTTCCTCAAACCAAAGAATTCCTTTAGCCCGGAAAATATTTGCGGGTAATTCATTATCTAAGAAATACTGAAATTTTCTGATTGAAAAAGGCTGGTTACTTTGGAAAGATATGGAAGTAAAACCATCATTTTCTAAATGGTGGGAATGCTCATGATGGTGGTGTTCATGATCATGATCGTGTTCGCATTTTGAGTGATCATGATCGTGGTGTTCATGGTCGTGATTATGTTTATCAACTTCGTCAAAATACTTGTCTGATGCAAACAAACCCACGCTGAGAATTAAAGGTAGTGGAACTTGCGATCGCTCGCTACGGATAATTCTAGCACCTTCTTTGATTTCATTGATTTTTCGTTCCAAATCATTCAAAGCCGCTTCATCAACCAAATCTGCTTTGTTGAGGATAATGATATCACCATAGGCGATTTGACTATATGCCGCCTGAGAGTTAAATAAATCCAGGCTGTAGTTAGCTGCATCTACTACAGTGATAATGGAATCGAGTCGGGTTAAATCTCTTAATTCTGTACCGAGAAAGGTTAAAGCCACTGGTAACGGGTCAGCCAAACCCGTGGTTTCTACCACCAAATAATCGAGATTTTCTTGGCGTTCTAAAACTTTGTAAACTGCATCGACTAAATCATTATTAATAGTGCAGCAAATACAACCGTTGCTCAGAGCTACCATGTTCTCCTCTGTGGAGACAATTAGCTCATTATCAATGCCAATTTCTCCAAATTCATTCACTAATACCGCAGTTTTTAAACCTTGTTGATTAGTGAGGATATGATTCAATAAAGTTGTTTTGCCACTACCAAGAAAACCAGTAATAATTGTAACTGGCATTCCTTGCTTGGGTGCATCCATTGCTGTAGATTCGGAAGTAACTACTGATTGCATAGCGCTGTTATGAAGTATCAAAAAGTCAGAAAATATGAATGTAATTCGTAATTCGTAATTACGATACCATCAGGGGTTCATTTTTCGGGAAGGGATGGTTTATTTCTGCCTGGCCGTACTAGCATAGGGATAATGGACTATAATTTTATCTATTTTCCCCTATTATTACCTATCTCCAGATTTCATAATTATTCTGTTATGACCAATACTTGCTGCTACAAGCCCCCTGATTTGTCTGTGGAATCAATCGAAACTACATCGCTGCGCTGCATACCCTTGGCTAACCCCAGTCTAAAATTGTTAAGCCCCTTAATCTAAAATCTAAAATCTAAAATCGTATGACCCTAACTCTTTACAATACTCTCACCCGTCGTCAAGAAGCATTCGCCACAGTGGAACCAGGTAAGGTTAAAATGTACTACTGCGGTGTGACGGTGTATGATTACTGCCATTTGGGTCATGCCAGAGCTTGTATAGTGTGGGATGTAGTGCGTCGATACCTCCAGTTTATCGG
Source organism: Nodularia spumigena CCY9414 (assembly GCF_000340565.2). Taxonomy (NCBI): domain Bacteria; kingdom Bacillati; phylum Cyanobacteriota; class Cyanophyceae; order Nostocales; family Nodulariaceae; genus Nodularia; species Nodularia spumigena. The sequence continues at coordinate 1,966,707 of NZ_CP007203.1, read as the reverse complement.
TTATGAGGTGCGTTATATCCAAAATTTTACCGATATTGATGACAAAATTCTCAAGCGTTCGCGCGAAGAACACTCATCGATGGAAGCTGTGGCGGAACGTTATATCAACGCCTATTTTGAGGATATGGGACGGTTGGGAATTAAACCAGCTGATGAATATCCCCGTGCGACTCATACCATGAATGGCATTCAGCGCTTAATTCATGAGTTGGAAAATAAAGGTTTTGCTTACCCTGCTGACGGTGATGTTTACTATGCAGTCCGGCAGTTTAATGAATATGGTAAGCTTTCTGGGCGCAAACTGGAAGATATGCAAGCCGGAGCGAGCGAGCGCGTACAAGTAGAAGATCCAGAATATCAGAAAAAGAAAGACCCTTTTGATTTTGCCCTGTGGAAAGCCGCGAAACCAGGAGAACCCGCTTGGGAATCATCTTGGGGCGCAGGTCGTCCGGGATGGCATATTGAATGCTCGGCAATGGTGCGCGATCGCCTGGGTGATACCATAGACATTCACGCTGGTGGTGCTGACTTAATTTTCCCCCACCATGAAAACGAAATTGCCCAATCAGAAGCAGTCACAGGTAAACCCCTAGCGACTTACTGGCTACATAACGGCATGGTCAAAGTTGATGGTGAAAAAATGTCCAAATCCTTGGGCAATTTTACCACCATTCGCGACTTGCTAGATAGAGGCGTTGAGCCAATGGCAGTGCGGTTATTTGTGCTGATGGCGCAATATAGGAAACCTATAGATTTTACCGACGATGCGATCGCAGCTGCAACGAATGGCTGGCATACCCTCAAAGAAGGTTTACTTTTTGGCTATGAATATGGGGGAGTGGGGAGTGGGGAAAAGCTAACTTCGGAAATTCACATTCAGCGTTTCCAAGAAGCTGTAAATGATGACTTTAATTTTCCCGGTGGTTTAGCAGTCTTGTTTGAACTAGCCAAGGAACTGCGCCGCCAAGGAAATATAATTGTGCATCAAGGAAAAACCGAAACATCTCCAGAAGAGTTACAAAAACAATGGCAAACCCTGGTTATTTTAGCAGAAGTCTTCGGTTTAGTCGCCCAACCAGAAGCGGAAAATGCTATAATAGAGGGTTTAAGTGATGCCGAAATTGAGAACTTGATTCAACAACGACAAGCCGCCCGAAAATCCAAGAATTTTGCCGAAAGCGATCGCATTCGTGACCAATTACAAGCAGAAGGTATTACATTAATTGATAGCCGTGATGGTACTCGCTGGCATCGTTAGTGAAGGGAGTGGGGAGTGTGGGGAGTAAAGAATTTTGGATTTTGGATTTGCGATTTTAGATTGCAGTCTAATCCAAAATTTAAAATCTAAAATCTAAAATTGATTGACCAATGACCAATGACCAGCGTAAATCTATTTCCTTAGCTGACCTCTTGCTAATTGTCGCCGTTTTCTTTTTTGTAGTCTTACTGTGGCAATTACGCAGCTTGATATTAACTCTAATGATAGCTGTAGTCATAGCAGCTGCGATCGCGCCCTTAGTAAACGCCGCCGAAAAATTGCATCTTCCCCGTTGGCTAGGTGTAATAGTCGTGTATCTTAGCCTAATTTTTGGTTTAATTGGCGCAGGTTTAATCATTGGACCATCTGTTTCAGAGCAAATTCAGCGATTAGCTAGTAAACTGCCCATTTATTTAGATAATTTGTTAATTGCGGCGGAAAATTTCGCCTTCCGATTGGGAATCACTCAAATCGAGTCAGTAGAAGAATTCTTTGATATTCAATCACTAACAAATTGGTTATTTCGTTCTAGTCAGCAGTTAGTTGTGCGTTCCTTCGGCTTTACTCGTGGCTTTATTGGCGGCGTAGTAAACTTGATTTTAGCCTTGGTAATGTCCGGCTATATGGTAGCTGGAAGTAAAAACTTAATTAAAGGTTTGGTGAGTTTGTTTCCCCAACCGTGGGATGAACGTCTAGCCGACCAAGTTATCCCGATTTCTCGCCGCATGGGGGGATATATTCAAGGACGAGTTTTAGTTTCCGCAATTTTAGGGGTTGTGATTACTTTGGGTTTGAGAATTTTGGGACTATCAGAATTTGCCTTAGCACTGGGCGTAATTGCTGGGTTTACCAACTTAATTCCCTTTGTCGGTCCAGTATTAGGGGCTGTTCCGGCTTTAATTGTCGCAATTCCTCAAAGTGGCTTGACTTTTCTCTGGGTATTGCTGTTATTTGTGTTAATCCAAAATTTAGAAACTTATGTACTTGACCCGTTACTGGTAGGTTCTTCAGTGCGAGTCCGTCCTTTATATCAACTTTTAGCAGTGCTGGGAGGAACCCAAGTTTTAGGCATTATTGGCGCTGTCATTGTCCCCCCTTGGGTAGCTGGTGTTGGTGTACTTGTGGAAAATCTCTATTTACAGCCAAAATTGTTAAATGAAGAAAAATCCGCTATTTACAAATTACCTTTAAACTCAGATAATCAACCAACATCAGATTCAGGTAATATATCCGATGGTGTTTCTCAAAGTGTGGAAAAATAAGTTAATTTTTATACTCAAAAAAATATATCCCCGATTTCTCTAAGAAGTGCGGGATCTGGGCTTCTCGGTGTTTGCAATCAATGCAATAAGTTGACAAATACGTAATTTTGTACTATAGATAATAATTTTACTATAAATATGTGGACTGAACTTACACAAGCGATCGCTAATATCGATATTCCGGCTGATTGGATTGGCATTAGAGCCGTCAAAAAAAATACCTCAACTCGTCATGTTCGGGATGGCTTACCCCAAATCAACGGTAAAACCTCCACAATGGGGGCGATGCTAGAAGTTTTAGTCAATGGTTGTCTTGGTTATGCAGCCACAAACTCTCTAGAATTACCATCACTACAAGCAGCAGCCCAAACAGCTTATAAACAAGCCCTAGCAGCTAGCAAATGGTGGATATATCCCTTTCAAGAAAGTCAACGCCCCAAAGTCGTAGGAGAATATAACTCACCCATTTCACAGCCATTTGATACACTCAGCCCTGGTGAAATCAACCATTTGCTGATGCGTGTGTGTCAAACCATGAAAGTTGACGACAAAATAGTGCAAACCTCAGCCAGCGCCAGCACCAGCGAAAGAGAAACTTGGTTTGTCAGCAGCAACGGCTCAGAAGTCTATCAAAAGATAGTCTCATTAGGAACACATTATGGGGCGATCGCTCAAGATGGTACAGTAGTCCAACAACGCAGTAATAATGGTTGGCAAGCACACTGTTATCAAGGCGGATGGGAACTATTAAAACAAGACCAATTATGGCCGCGAGTCCAGCAAGTTGGAGAACAAGCCATAGAACTTTTAACAGCCGCAGAATGTCCCAACACCCGCACAGATTTAGTTTTAGCACCAGACCAAATGATGCTGCAAATTCACGAAAGCGTCGGACATCCCCTAGAAATTGACCGAATTTTAGGAGACGAGCGCAACTACGCCGGCGGTAGCTTCGTGAAAACCAGCGACTTTGGGAACCTAGTCTATGGTTCACCACTGATGAACATCACCTTTGACCCCACAGTACCCGGTCAATTTGCCAGCTACGGATTTGATGATACAGGGGCAGTGGCGACACGAGAGTATGTCATTAAAGCAGGGGTATTACAAAGAGGTTTAGGCAGCCTAGAAAGCCAAGCCAGAGCCGGGATATCAGGGGTAGCTTGCGCCCGTGCATCCTCATGGAATCGTCCCCCCATCGACCGCATGGCGAATTTAAACCTAGAACCAGGAAACGCCACCCTAGAAGAAATGATTGGCGGAATTGAACACGGCGTTTACATGGAATCAAATCGCTCTTGGTCAATAGACGACCAGCGTTATAAATTTCAATTTGGTTGTGAATACGCCAAATTAATCGAAAACGGTAAACTCACCAAAACCCTAAAAAATCCCAACTATCGAGCCACCACCCCAGAATTTTGGCAAAGCCTTACCCAAGTAGGGAATAATGACAACTGGGAAATGTATGGTACAGCCATGTGTGGAAAAGGCGAACCCAACCAAGCCATTTGGGTAGGACACGGTTCACCAGTTTGCGTATTTGCTAACGTCGAAGTCTTTGGTGGTGGTCATTAGTCATTGGTCAATCAATTTTAGATTTTAGATTTTAAATTTTGGATTAGACTGCAATCTAAAATCGCAAATCCAAAATCCAAAATTCTTTACTCCCCACACCTCCCCACTCCCCACTCCCCACTCCCCAGTCCTCATCATGAAACTAACAGAATTATCTACCTTAGAAATCAGCTTTAATCAACTAATAGAAACCCTACTCATTAAAAAAACCGAAACCGAACAATTCACCCTCAAACTTAGCAGCGAACAAAGCCAATTTACCCGCTTCAATCATGGGAAAGTGAGACAAACAGGATTAGTTGCAGATGGTTCCATAGAACTAACCTTAATGGAAGACCAGCGCAGCAGCTTTCGCTCCTTTCCCTTCACTGGAAATTGGCAAATAGATTGGCAAACAGCATACACAGCTTTACTCGAACTCCGCCAAGAACTTATACTATTACCAATAGACCCTTATTTAGTTTTACCATCAGGAAATAATACCAGTCGAGAAATAAACTCAGGGGAATTATTAGCAGCAGAATCAGTAGTACCAACTTTATTAGAACTGGTAGCTGAATTAGATTTTACCGGGATGTATGCGGGTGGAATTGTAATTAAAGCTTATGGTGATTCTCAGGGTCAAAAACACTGGTTTGCAACTGATACTTTTACCTTAGATTATTCTTTGTTTGATAACTGTGGACAAGCAGTTAAAGGTATATTTGCGGGGAGTAATTGGGATGAAGCTGCTTACATGGCCAAGATAAACGAAGCGAAAACCCAACTGGAATTACTTTCCCGTCCCGCGAAACAATTAACACGAGGACAGTATAAAACTTATTTTGCACCTGCGGCTGTGGCGGATTTATTGGGGATGCTTTCTTGGTCTGCTGTGAGTGAAGCTGATTTACAACAGGGAAACAGTGCTTTGGCGATGCTATCACGCCAAGAAAAACAACTTTCGCCCCAGTTTAGTTTAAAGGAAAACTTTCAACAGGGGTTTGTACCAAGATTTAATCAATTGGGGGAAATGGTAGCCCCGGAATTACCTATAATTGAAAAGGGGATTTTAGTCAATACTCTAGTTAATTCTCGCACGGCGAAGGAATATGGCAAAGCAGCCAACGGTGCGAATAGTTCCGAAACTTTACGCGCGCCGGAAATCAGTCCGGGGAATTTAGGTTTTGAGGAGATTTTGCAGAGTTTAGATACAGGACTATATATATCGAACTTGCATTACTTGAACTGGAGCGATCGCCCCACTGGTAGAATTACAGGTATGACTCGTTATGCTTGCTTTTGGGTAGAAAACGGTGAAATCATCGCCCCCATAGAAAACTTACGCTTTGATGAAAGCCTCTATCGCTTCTGGGGAGATAATCTCGTAGAATTCACCAATTTTCAGGAATTTATCCCCGAAGTCGGAACCTATGAAAGTCGAGACTTGGGAGGTAGTTTGGTTCCGGGGATGTTGGTTAATAATTTCACTTACACCTTGTAATCTGGTGCTGTTTTGCGTCAACCAGTAGGTGTAAAATCGGGGGTGTGTAAACAAAATTATGAACTAAACCGTTTAGTATAAATATTAGCAAATAGAAGTAAACAAACAAAAAATGTTTCCTTACCTTTTAAAAGATGAAATTGAGCGCTAAAGCACTCACTACGAACAAATGACTAGGTTAATTGATGACCGATTTCTTCGCTTCTCAAAACTACTTTTTCTTAGGAGGTGGAGAATTACGCTGTGAAGTCACATCTGGTCGTAATTGTTGCCGCCCATTTGTAATAATACGTAACATATCCTTCAAGTCTTGTTCGATACCATCCAACACACTATCAGCGTATTCATCAGCGCCATTTTCAATAGTTTGAGCTTGTGCGATCGCAGTTTGTCGCATTTCCTCCAACTCCTCTTGACAACTACGCCGCTTTTGGTCAATTTCAGTCAGAGTAGCTTGCATCATCGCCTCACACTCCTCCTGAACTTGTCGCCGCAACTGTTCAGCTTCCTGTTCTACCTGTCTGATAATATCACTCTGGGCTAAAATTTGCGCTCGTTTAGCTTGGGCAGCCGAAATTACTTGCTGTCCATATTCTTCAGCTTCGAGCAAAACATCATTCTTTTGTTGCAGAACCAGAGCTGCTTCCTGAAAAATCGCTGGTAAAGAAACCCGAATAAAATCAATCTGTTCGATTAACTTATCCTCATCAACAAGAGTGCGTCCAATCAAAGGAACACGAAAACCATAGAGAATTAAATCCTCTAAAACATTCAGTTCCTGGAGGATATTTACGCTTCCCGTTCCGTTGGAATACTCTTCACTAGGGGGATAGCTTCCGTTGTTGTTGGGTTGGCCATTGGAGATGTGTGATTGTAGCATTTGTATATATCTAGGGCAATTTCTTCGGGAACGAGATGATCAACAGATCCACCAAACCTTGCAATCTCTTTTACCACACTACTACTTAAAAAACTATACTCATTCGATGTGGCAAGAAAAACTGTTTCTATTTGAGTGGAAATAGTTTTATTGGTATGAGCCATTTGCAGCTCAACTTCAAAGTCAGAAATTGCCCGTAAACCCCGTAACAAAACCTCTGCTTGTCGTTGTTGGGCATAATTCACAGTCAGACCGTCAAAACCGTCTACTTCCACATTAGACAGATGTTGAGTAGTGCGGCGAATCTGATCCAATCTTTCCTGCACAGTAAACAGAGGTATTTTGTGAGGATTCCGCAGTACAGCAACAATCACCAAGTCAAACAGCCGACTACCACGCTGAATGATATCAAGGTGACCTAAAGTAATAGGGTCAAAGCTGCCAGGATAAATAGCAATCACAAAATTTTCAATGCACCAAAGCTACTTCAGTAAGTATAAAGCATTAAGTATCCAGTATTAGTGATTCCCAATTCCCAATTCCCACACTCCCCACTCCCCACTCCCAATTCCCCACTCGCAGCAAAATTTGCTTTAATTGCTGTAAAGCTTAAAAATCTAGTTAAAAAGGTAATTTTACATGGTACTGGATATATCCACTTTGCCTTTAGCGTTTCAATTCACCTCTCCTGGCCCGGTTATCGTCGAGATAGGACCAATAACTATCCGTTGGTATGGCTTGTTAATTGCTACAGCAGTATTAATCGGTGTTAGCCTTTCCCAGTATCTGGCAAAGCGCCGTAATGTTAACCCAGAATTGGTCAGTGATTTATCAATTTGGCTGGTAATTGGGGCGATTCCCGCAGCCAGGCTGTATTATGTTTTATTTCAATGGTCAGAATATTCCCAGCATCCAGAACGGATAATTGCGATTTGGCAAGGAGGAATTGCCATTCACGGGGCGATTATTGGTGGTACTTTAGCAGCATTAATCTTTGCCAAAGTCAATCAGGTGTCTTTTTGGCAACTGACTGATTTAGTCGCGCCTTCGCTGATTTTAGGACAAGCAATTGGACGTTGGGGAAATTTCTTTAACTCCGAAGCTTTTGGTCGTCCGACAAATTTACCTTGGAAGCTATATATACCACTACAAAACCGTCCTCCAACCTTAGCTAATTTTGAATACTTCCATCCCACATTCCTCTACGAATCGCTGTGGAATTTAATTGTATTCGCTTTGCTCATGGCTTTATTTTTTCGGGGTTTATCTGGGAAGCCACGCTTGCGCTTAGGTACGCTATTTTTAGCTTATTTAGTAGCTTACAGCTTCGGCCGCCTGTGGATTGAAGGTTTTCGCATTGATAGCTTAATGTTGGGGCCGCTTCGCATTGCACAAGTTGTGAGTTTAAGCGGTATTCTTGTGGGTTTAGCTGGGTTAGCTTGGCTTTATTTACTTAAACGCCCTTTACCCGATGTAGTTTCGCCACCAAATGCAGATGAGAGGATGAGGGGATGACAAAAGTCAAAAGTCAAAAGTCAAAAGTCAAAAGTCAAAAGTCAAATGCTTGCTGTGAATTAGTTTTAGAATTTTGTCATATTCTAAGCGCTCTGTCCGTTGCTATACCCAAAAATAAAAAATGCCCCAGAGTATTCTCTAGGGCTTAACCAGGGTGCATCTACCATTCATCTCTACGAGAAATATAGGGTTAATCCGGAACTTACTCAAAAAAATCCCCAAAAATATCTGTTGAGAATTTATATTGATGGAAAATTACGTAAATAATCTCAATAATTTTGTATGAAAAGTAATCTCAGTATTATGAATTCAGCCGTTTACATTGTGGGAGCAGGCCCCGGAGACCCTGAATTATTAACGGTGAAAGCTCAAAAACTGCTGGCTAATGGGGATGTGATTTTATTTGCTGACTCTTTAATACCAGAAGAGATTTTGCATTTATGCCGAGAAGATGCAGAAATTATTCCTACGGCAAATAAGACTTTAGAAGAGATTATAGAGCTGATGATGGAACGAGTGCGATCGCATAAATCTGTGATTCGTCTCCATTCGGGTGATCCTAGTCTTTACAGCGCTATTCATGAGCAAATGCAACTCTTAGCCGCAGCCAATATTCCCTTTGAAGTTATACCAGGTATTAGCGCCTTTCAAGCCGCAGCCGCCAAACTCAAAATAGAATTAACTGTCCCCGGTTTAGTGCAAACCATTATCCTCACCCGCATTAGTGGACGAACAGAAGTCCCAGCCAGTGAAGAATTAGCCACCCTCGCGGCACATCAGGCTAGTCTTTGTCTCTACCTGAGTGCGCGCCACATTGAAAACGCCCAAGCTAAACTCCTAGAACATTACCCAGCCGATACCCCCATAGCCATTTGCTTTCGCATTGGATGGCCTGACGAAAAAATCATGGTTGTCCCCCTGAACGAAATGGCAAAATGTACCCAGGAAGAAAACTTAATGCGTACCACACTTTACCTAATTAGTCCAGCACTTTCACAGACAAAAGAGCTATGGTCTAAGTCCGGCCAAAGGCGATCGCGATTATATCATCCAGAACATAGCCATATATTTCGCTCATCGCATCATTAGGGATTGAGGATTAAGTAATACGTGCGGGTTTAGTCATATTGTGGGGCGGGTATCCTACCCGCCTTCTTCCTTGAATGATATCTATGATAGCTTTTGCAAGAATGCTTATTTATAGCTGGGGAGTGGTCCGTGGTCCGTGGTCCGTAGGGTAAAAACCTTTCGGTGTCTAACTTTTATGATCAGTTTATGTCCTAATTTCCTTGGCGGTTGCTATATGTACCAGAAAACAAGATAAAACCAGACAATTAAAACAATCTTTGAAAGATTTGCAAGAAGTACAAATACAACTTATGCAACGTGAAAAAATGTCTTCTTTGGGGAATTTAATTGCAGGGATAGCACACGAAATTAATAACCCTGTTGGTTTGATCTCCGGTAGGATCGAACAAGCAAAAGATGCTGTACTTGTTATTTATTGATTTCTTGTTCTGGATTGCAACGAATTTCGAGCATCAAGCCATCTGGATCATAAAAGTATACGCCTTTACCTGTAGGGCGTGTAACTGGACCATGTGCGATCGCAATCTCATTTTCTTTGAGTACTGCCACAGCTGACTCAAATAATCGCGGATCTATATCAAAGGCCAGATGGTATGCTCTAGTAAAAGTCTTTTCGGGATTGGGATCTGGTGGTGATAATTCCGGTTCCCAAAATAAGTCTAAAATTGTCCCATCGGGGGTAACAAAATTGGCGACTTTTCCTGTATTCACCAGTTCTATTAAAGTGGCTGGAACTTCATCCCCTGTCAGTTCATGCAAACCTAAAACAGTACCGTAAAAGTACCGAGAAGCTTGCATATCCTGGACGTTGAGCGCAATATGATGGACACAACGCAGGTTTCCGGCTACAAGGGTGGTTTTGGGGGTAGTGCTAGGTTGCATACGCGAAAATGCTCCTGTTTGTTTTGGTTATCGGCGATATTCGTCGCCACAGTCGCCAATTAATTCATATAAATCCCGTGACTGGCTAGATATAGAATTAATGCATATTTTTAATGTTTTATTTTAATTAATTAACGCCAACCTGTTTGGGCTTGTTCGAGGACATAAGTTGCAACTTCTTGAATTTCCTGGGGAGTTAGGCGGTCTTGATAGGCTGACATATTATTTTTACCATTGGTAATTATAGATGTAACTGCCTCTATGGTGTCCATACCATATCTTTTTAGGGCTGGCTTTTTTAAGTTTTTCCCCCGGCGGATAATGTTACCGCCATTGATATGACACCCCGCACAATGAACGCTAAAAACTTCCGCGCCATGATTTGTTTCGGCAGCGATCGCAGGTAAGGTAAAATTATTGAATGATAGGAAAATTGTCACTAATAACAATATTAGTAGTTTTTGCACTCAATTACTCCTGATACTGTTGTGGCTGTGTCTTGAAATCAACTCGCTATACAGACATGATATTACACTCCTGTAGCCACAAGTCTGAGAATAGCGGCAATTAATTTTTCTGTGTCCACAGGCTTAGGTAAGTGCATTTGAAACCCTGCTTGTATTGCTTGTTGCTGATCCTCATCTCTAGCATAGGCTGTTAAGGCGATCGCCGGAATGTTTCCACCAGCTTCTGGGGTGAAAGTTCTCACTTGACGTATGAGCATATAGCCATCCATATCGGGCATACTAATATCACTCTTCATTCCCCCAAAGGGCGTAAAAAGTGCAGCCCTTAAAATCAATGAAAACCCAATAAAATCATATTTCTGACTTTTGACTTTTAACTTTAGGACTTTTGACGAACGCCCTGCGGTACTACCAACCTTTATCTGCTTGTTCGAGTACGTAAGCAGCCACATTTTCAATCTGCTCTGATTTTAAACGACCTTTAAAAGCAGGCATAGCATTTTTACCCTTTGTCACCTGACTAATAATTGCCTCTGCTGAGTACAAACCATACTTTTCTAAAGCGTCCTTTTTCAAAGTTTTTTGAGCTTGAACTAGGTTTCTACCACCAGCATGACAAGCAGCACAATTAGCACCAAATATTTTAGCTCCATTGACTGTATCTGCTGCTAAAGCTGGACTACTAAAGGCAAAGGTGAAGATAGTGATGCCTAAAAGTAGCAAGGAAATTATTCTTTTCATCTCGTGTTCTCTCTGCAAAACGGCTGATTCGGTACAATACCTTTGATAATTTTCAGTTGAATTAATTGCCTTTGTCAAAAGACAAGCTGTCAAACTTCACTTTTATCAAAGATATTGTAATTTCCCACTTCAACCTTTATTTGCTAACTCTTGCATCGCTTTTTCAGTAACGCGACAAATTCGCCAATCATCTAAAATACTAGCGCCCATACTGCGATAGAATGCCTGCGCCGACTCATTCCAATCCAATACACTCCACTCTAAGCGTCCACAATTGCGCTCTACAGCTATTTGGGCTAATTTAGATAAAAGAGCTTTTCCGATGCCTTGACGGCGATATTCTGGCAATACAAACAAATCTTCTAAATAAATTCCTGGCTTAGTTAGAAAGGTAGAATAATTATAAAAAAACAGGGCAAAACCAACAGCTTGCCCTGCATATTCTGCTAATATTGCCTCAATATACTTCGGCGAGCCAAATAAATGCTCCTGGAGATCCAAAGCATTCCCAGTTACGGCGTGAGATAATTCTTCGTACTTAGCCAGTCCCTTAATTAAATCAAACAGTACGTTGCTATCAGCTGGTTCAGCAAAACGCAAAATCAAATCGCTACGAGAAGTCATTAATCCATAATCCATAGTCCATAGTTCATAGTTTATAGTCAATTGTGTAAAATTTTTGACTAATAATTAATTGCTACAGATAGAATTCCGGACTTAGAGGATGTTTGAAAAGTCTGATTGTTGGTAGCAAAACATTCTATATCCCCTAAATCCCCCTTAAAAAGGGGGACTTTGATTCTAATTCCCCCCTTTTCAAGGGGGGCTAGGGGGGATCTGCGAGTGCCTAAAATCATAGCCAACCACTTTTCAAACAGCCTCTTAGAGAACACCAAAAAAATGAATTAGCCAAAACCGTAGGGTCGTGGCAAGCTTAAAGTAGTGCATTATGTTTGTCTTGTAAAACAGGCATCTTGCCTGTTCTGGGGGGACCTGAGAGCTTACCCCACAATATTTAGTCACCCACCTTGACCAGCAACAATTACGAATTACGAATTACGAATTAAATTAACCATCCCTTTAAACGCTTGGCGATATGAGGGCGACGTAGTTTCCGCATCGCTTTACTTTGAATTTGGCGGACTCGTTCACGGGACAAATTGAACATATTACCCACTTCTTCTAAGGTACAGGGTTCGCTGGTAGTCAAACCGTAGCGCAAAGAAATCACGTCTTTCTCCCTGGGAGTTAGCACATCACCCAAGACCTCCCAAATCTCCTGACGCATCATGTTTTCATTCATTTTTGCTTCGGGAGATAAGTTATCCTCATCTTCTAGCAAATCCATGAGTTCTGTGTCTTCCTCTTTACCTACACGGTGATTGAGAGAAAGAGCTTGTCGCCTGAGTTGTTGCAATTGGCGCAGTTGTTGGACGCTAATTTCCAAAGCTTCCGCCATTTCGGCTTCATTGGGATTGCGACAAAGTTTTTGCTTGAGTTCCCGTTGGGCTTTTTTCAGCTTGTTAAGTTTTTCAACAATGTGGATAGGTAAACGGATAGTACGCGCATCATTGGCGATCGCCCGTGTAATTGCTTGTCTAATCCACCAGTAGGCGTAGGTCGAAAACTTATAACCTTTATCGGGATCAAATTTTTCTGTCGCCCGATTTAAACCCATTGCGCCCTCCTGAATTAAATCCAGAAACGGTACGCCCCGATTCAGGTAGCGCTTGGCGATTGACACCACCAATCTCAGGTTGGAACGAATCATTTTGCGTTTCGCCACTCGACCTTGATACAAGCGACTTTCCAGTTGCTTTTCCGTCATTTCTAGCTGTCCGGCTACTTGTACCTTAGTGGTTGGCTGTCCCAGTTCTAATTCCAAAGCAGCTTGGACTTCCCTAACTTCCTCTAGAAACCTGACTCGCCGTGCTAACTCTACCTCTTCGTCGGGTTTTAACAACGGATAACGCGCCATTTCTTTAAAAAACGCGCCTACAGCATCATCATGCTCGGTTTTATTGTATCCTGAAGGCCGAGCCGCCGCCATGTCATCCCCATCACGTTCGTCTGATTCCAGATTTTCGATGATTGGGGGTTCTGACTCCACCACTGGTTCTAGAAGTTCGAGTGTCTGATCTTCATGTTCAACAGTAGTTTCCAGTATTTCCATTGTTCCCAATTCAGCAATGTTCATAGTTTCCTTTAGGGATTGTTGCTTTGTTTGGTACATAATTTAGTGACAGCCGCTTCCTTGAAGCTTGGTAGTTTTCCCTAACAAACAAATGCACCCCTTTGTCAGAAAAATACATTTTCTTGCTAATTGCTTATTCAAAGCGTGAAAATCAGCCCCTCGCTGTCATTTCTTGGCTCCTGCTAGATAGAACCTCTAACAAATACTGGTTTTTGCACCCAAAAACTATCTTCTCAGGTTCCAACAGAGATATTCCTTATTTTTTTCTTAATACCCAAATCTGTCAAATCCGCCCAACCTTTATCCAGCTTAACAAATATAAAAAACTCAGGTAAATACCCCCCAGCTTAAATCTTTTATAAATTACATAAGTTTTTCAGCTTCATCGGTGAGAAATTATTACAGAAATCATAGTCTTGCTTTGGGTTCGGTGCTTATTTAATCAAGCTTTCTAAAGGACACGGGTTGACTAGTGTATTTTTCTGAAATAATTTATTTGTATAAAAGCATCTCATATACACAAAGGGTTGAATATCTATCAAGGGGCTGAAAAATGCTATGTCCTATTTAGTAGTTAGTCAGACTATTTCAGAAATCTCAGGAAAGAGAATTTTATTTTTTATAGCAGACTTTAAATATTTATGCCACGTATTGTTAAGACAAAATTGTCTACTAAATTACATAAAGGGAAACTTATCAAGTATTATGTGTAACAAAAGTATTATCAAATACATTTTACACCCTAAAAATAAAAATCTTTTATGAAGCTAAGTGAACTCTAAATAAATAAGTGAAAGTAAGAGAAACATTTGTTGATAAAATTAAAAAATTATGTATAAAAACAGCATAAATTCACGAAATTTGTTAGTGGCTGAACCGGGAGAAACTTACCAGTCTGAAAATGTAAATCGCTGGATTGAAGTGCTGGTAGACTGTCCAGGAACTACGGGGTTATTTACTTATCGATTACCACCTCAGTTAAAAATAAAACCAGGTGATATTTTAAGTGTACCATTTGGGACTCAGAAAGTGGGAGCGATCGCCATTCGTTTATTGACAGAACCAAATAAGGATCTCCCAGCAGAAAAAATCAAGGAAGTAGAAGATATAGTCAGCGAAGGATTCTTCCCTAGCACCTATTGGGAATTATTAAATCGAGTAGCTGCATATTACTATACGCCTTTAATTCAGGTGATCCGGGTGGCATTACCACCAGGGTTATTAGGGCGATCGCAACGTCGTATCCGCTTGCTTCGGGACGCAGAAATAAACAGACAAATCTCCTCAGATTTAACTTTCCTGAGTCCCGCAGCCCAGCAAGTTTTAAACCTTTTACAATCTCAAGCAGCCGGAGATTACAGCTTCGTCTACCTGCAACAAAAAGTCAAAACAGCCTATCGAGGTGTACGGGAATTATTGCGATTTGGGTTAGTAGAAAGTTATTTAGAACCACCGCGACTAAATCGCCCCAAGCTACAAAAAGCAGTCACCTTAATTGGTTCGGTTGATGGTGATTTAACAACTCGTCAACGAGAAATTTTAGAAATATTGCGACGACGTGGGGGAGAATTATGGCAAACCGAACTCTTGCAAATTTGTCATGCTAGTTCCTCTACCCTGAAGACGATGGCACAAAAAGGCTACATTGTCATCGAAGACAAAGAAGTGCTGCGAACAGAACAGGGACTACCATTAGCGCCAGATGTCCCCAAAACCTTAAATCCTCATCAAGCAAATGCCTTAAGCACCATACAAGCCATCAATGGTTTTGCTCAAGTCTTGTTACATGGGATTACAGGTTCGGGCAAAACAGAGGTATATTTACAAGCGATCGCCCCGCTAATCAACCAAGGAAAATCCGCCCTCGTCTTAGTTCCAGAAATTGGACTCACACCCCAGCTAACAGACAGATTCCGCGCGCGTTTCGGCGGTAAAGTTAGCGTTTATCACAGCGCCCTTTCCGAAGGCGAACGGTATGATACTTGGCGACAAATGCTCACCGGGGAACCCCAAATAGTCATCGGGACTCGTAGCGCCATTTTCGCCCCATTACCCAATTTAGGTTTAATCATCTTAGACGAAGAACACGACAGCAGCTTTAAACAAGATTCCCCCATTCCCACCTACCACGCCCGCACCGTCGCCCAATGGCGCGCCGAAATAGAAAATTGTCCTTTAATTCTCGGTTCCGCCACCCCTTCATTAGAAAGTTGGGTAAATCTCACCCACTCCCCAATATCCACGGATACAGAAGACCTAACCCCCCTAGCCCCCCTTCCCTACAAGGGAATGGGGGAAATTCACTCCCCTCTCCTTGTAGGAGAGGGGTTGGGGGAGAGGTCAACCCACTCCTATTACCTTTCCCTCCCCGAACGCATCAACTCGCGCCCATTACCACCGGTGGAATTAGTCGATATGCGGTTAGAGTTACAGCAGGGAAATCGTTCTATATTTAGTAGGTCGTTACAAACAGCTTTACAGCAACTAGAAGAGAAGCAACAACAGGGAATTTTATTTATTCATCGTCGGGGACACAGTACCTTTGTTTCTTGTCGCAGTTGTGGTTATGTGATGGAATGTCCCCATTGTGATGTGTCGCTATCCTATCACCAGACAGAAGAAGGAGCGCCGCAAATACTACGCTGTCATTACTGTAACTATACGCGATCGCATCCTCCCCAATGCCCCGAATGCGGTTCACCTTACCTCAAGTTCTTTGGTAGCGGGACTCAGCGCGTCGCTCAAGAATTAGCAAAACAGTTTCCCCAGTTGAGTTATATCCGTTTTGATAGCGATACCACCCGCAACAAAGGCTCACACCGTCACCTCTTAACTCGATTTGCTAACGGTGAAGCTCATTTATTAATAGGGACACAAATGATTACCAAAGGGTTAGATTTACCCCAGGTGACATTGGTAGGTGTTGTCTCTGCTGATGGTTTGCTGCATTTATCAGATTATCGCGCCAGTGAACGCGCATTTCAAACATTAACTCAAGTAGCAGGTCGGGCTGGTAGAGGCGATGATCCCGGTAGAGTTATTGTGCAGACTTACACCCCAGAACATCCCGTAATTGGGGCGGTACAACAACATGATTATCAGTCTTTTTCCCAAACTGAATTAGAAGAACGCCAAGCGCTGAATTATCCCCCCTATGGACGGTTAATTTTATTGCGTTTGAGTAGTTTAGATCCCATTCAAGTCCAGAACACAGCGCAAATTATCGCCACAGCTTTAAGTTCTAGCGAAGGATTTGATATTCTCGGCCCAGCCCCAGCTAGTGTTATGCGGGTAGCTAACCGTTATCGTTGGCAAATTATGCTCAAATTTGATCCCGATGCTTTACCAAATTTACCTGATTGGGATTCAGTGCGATCGCTTTGTGCTAATTCTGTGAGTTTAACTATAGATGTAGACCCATTAAACATCATCTAACAAATAATATAGAGACGTTCGGTGGAACGTCTCTACAGTAGTCTAATTAAATCCTAGATTGAATCTTCCCCATTCCAGAATTCATTTATATTTACCATCCACGGTATACCTTCATTAACTGGAGAACTGACACTAATTTTAGCTTGGTTAGAAAATCGTTTTAAGTTATTGGCTAAATAAGGAATACTCGTCATAATATGCTGATAGCTTTTGATATCATGACAGACCAAAATTAACATCAGAATTCCGCTATTGACTTTGAAATACCAATGACAACCAGATAACAAAATACGCACTTTCGGCTTACAGACCAAGAAAAAGCTTTTTTTTGCAGCTTCTTCTAATTGGCTTAACCAAATCCCACTCAATTGCATTGTTTTATTGGATGGCAAATCATCAGGCGAGAAATATGGTTGATACATAGGAACTCTGGCATTATTCAAAAGATTAAAAAACTCAACTAAGCTGTAGTAACTTGAAATAATTACTTAGTACACTGCGGCGTAAATATGGATACCCTTTCAAAAGGTTCAAAAGCCCAACGTAAAAGCTTTTTGACTTTTGACTTTTGACTTTTGACGAACGCCTTGCGGTACTAGGCATAAAATTCAGCCTATCAGTTACACCACACTACATTAAGCTTTAATTTAACCTGCGTTAACCCCTTGATAAACTTTATATAATCAATAAACTCTTATTGCTAATTTTCCTCATATTTCCTTAGCAATTAATCTATATAAGTTAACATTTTCCATACCAATACATTCTTATAGCTGGGGACACCGATGGTACGGCCGGGTTTAGTCATCTCCTCTCATAGATATCATTCAATAAACAAGGCGGGCAGGATGCCCACCCCACAATATTAGTAAACCCGCCCCTACTGTGAATTGGTTGGGGAATTTTGTCATCTCCTCAGCACCCTGTCCCTTGCTATACATAAATTTAGGGGCTGGATACAAGGACATATTATTGAGAGGATCTTGCATCTCGAAATCAATATCCAATATAATTTTTGGCTAACTTTCAGTTGAGTATACGACTATGGATAATAATTAGTGTAAATCTATACAATTACCAAACATTATGTGATAAATGTATCTTAGTTAAGCGTATATTTGAGATTAGCAAATTTCCCAAATTTATTGTATAACCAAGTCATATTAACAAGGCATATAAGAGTAAATTTACATAATTTTGCGGAAAATTGAAAAATAATATGAAAAATAGTAATAACGGAAAAAACCAAATCGATTGAGGTGATAGATAAGAGACGTTACTAACCTGCTCGTGATTTAATTACAGAGTAATTGATTTGATATATGTAAATAATTCGCTTTCTATAATTGAACTTGAACTGAGTGCGAAATAAATGGGACAAGGTTTTTGGCAAATCGGCTTAACGCTATGTATTGTGATAGCAATCGTTCCGGTTTTGGGAAGATACATGGCGCGTGTTTTCTTGGGAGAAAGAACACTGCTTGATCCTTTAATGAACCCTATCGAGCGCAGCTTCTTCCTTTTAGCAGGTGTTGGGAGGAAAGATGATTTGACGGGTGGAGAGTATATTCGGGCAGTATTGTACAGTAACTTGGTTATGGGTATTTTAGTATACTCACTAATATCTTTTCAGAAATTACTACCCTGGAATCCCAACGGCTTTGATGCGCCTAGCTGGGATATATTGCTGCACACAGTTGTTTCATTTGTCACAAATACCGACCAGCAACACTACACAGGCGAAACCACCTTAAGTTATTTTAGCCAGGTAGCAGCTTTAGGCTTTTTGATGTTCACCTCAGCAGCCACAGGTTTAGCGGTAGGAATTGCCTTTATTCGGGGTTTGACAGGCAAAAAACTGGGTAACTTTTACGTTGATCTGACTCGTGCCATCACAAGGATATTACTACCTATCTCAGTCATTGGAGCGATCGCCTTAGTTTTCTGCGGTGTCCCGCAAACATTAGATCAAACCCTGGTTGTGCAAACCTTAGAGGGTAGAACCCAATATATTGCTAGAGGGCCAGTAGCATCCTTTGAGATGATTAAAATGTTGGGTGATAACGGTGGCGGTTTCTTTGGCGTTAACTCAGCCCACCCCTTTGAAAATCCCAATGGCGCTGCTAATTTAATCGAAATCATCGCCATGATTGCCATTCCAGCATCCTTAATTTACACCTATGGCGTATTTGCTAAAAATATCAAACAGGCTTGGCTGCTATTTTGGATGGTATTTGTGGTTTTGATCATTTTAATTTCAGTAGCACTCGGCGGAGAACAAGAAGGTAATCCCCTCGTCAATGGCACATTGGGATTAGAACAACCTAATTTAGAGGGCAAAGAAATTCGATTGGGTTGGACACAAACAGCACTCTGGGCAGTTATCACTACCGCCACCATGTGCGGCGCTGTCAACGGGATGCATGATTCCTTAATGCCATCCGGCTTATTTTCCACCTTATTCAACTTATTCCTTCGCATGATCTGGGGAGGACAGGGAACTGGAACAGCTTACCTATTTATTTACCTGATTTTGGCTGTATTCTTGGCGGGGTTAATAGTGGGACGCACCCCAGAATTTTTAGGGCGCAAAATTGAAAGACGAGAAATCATCCTTGCTAGTGTGGTGCTGGTGATTTATCCCATTGTAGTTTTAATTCCCAGTGCCATTACATTGGCTTATCCTTTTTCCCTATCTGGAATTACTAACCCTGGATTTCACGGCATTTCCCAAGTAGTTTATGAATATGCTTCAGCTGCTGCAAACAATGGCTCTGGTTTACAGGGATTGAATAACAACACCTTATGGTGGAATTTAAGTACCTGTTTGAGTATGTTTGCTGGGCGCTACATTCCGATTATTGCCCTTTTGCTCTTAGCTGATGGTATGTCTCGTAAACCAACAATCCCAGAAACCCCTAATACCCTCAAAACAGATTCACTGTTATTTACCACCGCCACGGCTGGATTAGTGGTGATTTTGGGAATGTTGGCTTTCTTTCCTGTATTGGTTTTAGGTCCGGTTGCCGAAAGTTTTAAACTAGCTTCCGGTAGTTAAAAGAGGCAGGGGGGCAGGGTGCAGGGTGCAGGGGAGAAGAGGCAGGGGGGCAGGGTGCAGGGGGCAGGGGGCAGGGGGGAAGAAACTTCCCGATTCCCGATTCCCCACTCCCCACACTCCCCACACTCCCCACTCCCCCCACACTCCCCACACTCCCCACACTCCCCACTCCCCACTCCCCATTCCCCAGATAAAATGAACGTTGCACCTACCTCTAAAGCTAAATCATCTACTTTTCGTGCTGGCGATCGCCGCCAAGCCCTCAAACAAGCTAAAATAAATCCCAAAAAACTGTATCTCAGAGCCATCAGGGATGCTTTTGTCAAGCTTCATCCCAGATATGCAATTAAAAATCCAGTCATCTTTTTGGTTTGGTTGGGGACACTTGTCGCCCTAGTATTCGCCATTGCTCCCAACTTATCTGGGGTAGCCCAAGAGAATGATCCCCAGCTTTTTAACGGCTTATTGACAGGAATTTTATTTCTCACTGTTTGGCTGGCTAATTTTGCCGAAGCATTGGCCGAAGGACGGGGTAAAGCTCAAGCCGATGCCTTGCGAGCCACCAAGTCAGAGACAATCGCCAAAAAACTCGCTCTAGATGGCACAATTTCCGAAGTTCCTTCCATGTCCCTCAGACAAGGTGACACCATCTATTTGGTAGCCGGCGATATCATTCCGGCTGATGGCAAAGTAATCATGGGTGTAGCTTCGGTGGATGAATCAGCAATTACTGGGGAAACAGTCCCAATCCTCAAAGAATCAGGTTCAGATGTTGCCGGCTCGGTCATCGGTAGTACGCGGATTATCACTGATGAACTAATTATTCGCATCACAGCTGACCCAGATAAAGGGTTTATTGACCAGATGATTGCTTTATTAGCAGGAAAACAACGCAGCAAAACACCCAATGAAATTACCTTGACAATCGTACTAGGAGTTTTGAGCTTAGTTTCTCTGTTAGCCGTGGCCACTTTGGCTGTATTTGCTTACTATGTCGAAAGTCCAGTCAGCGTACCAATTTTGATCGCCCTGTTCGTAGCACTGCTCCCCACTACCATCGGCGGCTTATTAAGTGCCATTGGTATTGCTGGCATGGATCGGGTTGCCCAATTTAACATCATTGCCACCTCTGGAAAAGCCGTGGAAGCCTGTGGAAATGTCAACACCTTAATTCTCGACAAAACAGGCACAATCACCCTTGGTAATCGTTTGGCAGAAGAGTTTATCCCGATCAATGGCCATTCATTACAGGAAATGGCTCATATTGCCTTAGCCGCCAGTGTATTTGATGATACGCCTGAAGGAAAATCAATTATCCGACTCGCACAAAGCTATGGCGGACAATTTGAATTTGATCTTAACCAAGCAGTGGGGGTGGAATTTTCGGAAGTAACCCGAATCAGTGGCACAAACTTGTCCGGGGGGCGTGAAGCCCGTAAGGGAGCAGTAGGAGCAATTATAGAATTTATCCGTCTGGGTAATGGACAAGTTCCCCCAGAACTTAATTCTGTCTACGCAAGCATTTCCCAACAAGGAGGTACACCCCTAGCCGTTTGTCTAGATCAGGAAATTTATGGTCTAATTTATCTGAAAGATATCATTAAACCCGGTATCCGCGAGCGTTTTGGGCAGTTACGCCGCATGGGGATCAATACTATCATGCTCACTGGCGACAACCAGATTACCGCAGCTGTGATTGCCCACGAAGCCGGAGTAAATGAATTTATTGCTGAAGCTACACCAGAGGATAAAGTCAGGGTTATTCACAGAGAACAAGCCGCAGGTAAAGTAGTCGCCATGACAGGAGACGGTACTAATGATGCTCCCGCACTAGCAAAGGCCAATGTCGGCGTTGTCATGAATACAGGTACTCAAGCAGCTAAAGAAGCAGCCAACATCATAGATTTGGACTCTGATCCCACCAAGCTGATTGATATCGTCAGTATTGGTCAACAATTACTGATGACTCGTGGGGTGATAACTACATTTTCCTTTGCTAATAATATTGCTAAATACTTTGCAATTATCCCATTCATCTTTACTGCCACTAATCTGCAAAGTTTGAATATTATGAATTTGTCCAGCGCTAATTCTGCTGTATTATCGACACTCATTTATAATGCTTTGATTATTCCAGCTTTAATTCCCTTGGCTTTGAGAGGTGTTCAGTTAAAATACCTCACAGCTAATCAACTGCTACAACGGCATCTCTTAATTTATGGTTTCGGTGGAATAATTGTACCGTTTATCGCTATTAAATTAATAGATTTGCTCATGGCAACAACAGGGTGGGTATAGCAATTACAGCAGTTTTCATTTAGATGAAGTACAGATTTATGTGTAGCCTACGGCCAGCCACTACGTGTCTACATCTGTGGATCATAATTTCTTTGTGTACCTCATAAACCCGCAATACGCTGTAAACATTTCAAAATTCAAAATTATATTCAGGATCAATAGGAATTTTTATGAGTTTTATTCGCGAAACTATCAAAGCTATTCGCATGACTCTGGTGCTTTGGTTACTAACGGCAATGATTTATCCTCTGGCAATCTTGATCATGGGTCAAGCTTTGTTTCCATTTCAAGCTCATGGCAGTGTTATGGTAAATATACAAGCACAAGCAATTGGTTCGGCTTTAATTGGTCAGACATTCACAACTGAGGGTTATTTTCACGGTCGTCCCAGTAGTGTGAGATATAGCGAAGGAGAACAGGCAAGTCCCACTGGCATTTCTGGTGCTAGTAATCTTGCTCCTAGCAATTCAGCACTGCTAAATCGAATTGTCGAACAGGCTACTAAATTACAAGATGAGAATATTCAACCCGTAGCTGATTTAATTTATACTTCTGGTTCTGGCTTAGACCCACATATTTCTTTGAGAGCAGCTGCCCAGCAGTTAAGCCGAGTTGCTCGCGCCCGTGATCTTCGAGAGAATGAAATATCACGTTTAATTAATAAGTATACTGATAGAAGATTTCTGTGGATTTTTGGTGAGCCTGGTGTCAATGTGCTGCGATTGAATTATGCTCTTGACCTGCAAGAAATTAACCGCCAGTAGGGGTGCAGGGGGCATGGGGGAAGAGGCAGGGGTGCAGGGTGCAGGGTGCAGGGGAGAAGAGGCAGGGAGCTTGTATCATTTCTGTCTCATCCCACTCCCCATTCCCCATTCCCCACACTCCCCACTCCCCACACCCCACTCCCCACTCCCTATTCCCCACTCCCCACTTTGTAGGATAGACAATAAAGACCAAACCATGAACCAGGTAGACTATCTCCGCATTAGCCTCATTGATCGCTGCAATTTTCGTTGTCAGTACTGTATGCCAGAAGGGGCAGAGTTAGATTATCTGCTCAAGCAAGAATTATTAACTGATGCGGAATTGCTGACGCTGATTCAATTTGTATTTATTCCTGTGGGTTTTACCCGGTTTCGGTTGACGGGTGGGGAACCTTTGCTACGCCCCCGTTTTGTGGAGTTGGTCAGGGCGGTCGCATCTTTACCCCAAACTCAAGACCTTTCTATGACTACCAACGGGTTTTTATTAGCCTCCCAAGCCCAAAACCTCTATGATGCTGGTTTACGTCGGGTCAATATTAGCCTGGATTCCCTGGACTCAGACACCTTTGAGCAAATTATCGGCAATCGTGGTCGTTCTCGTTGGCAACAAGTTTGGCGAGGGATTCAAGCTGCTTATAACGTAGGATTTGACCCTTTGAAGCTAAATGTAGTGGTGATTCCTGGTGTCAATGACCACGAAATTCTGGATTTAGCGGCTTTAACTATTGACAAGCAGTGGCACGTCAGGTTTATTGAGTTTATGCCTATTGGTAATGGCGATTTATTTGGCGATCGCGGTTGGGTATCTTCGGAAGATTTACGCCAACGTATCCGTGAGCGCTGGGGCTTGACAAAATCCCAAATTCGTGGTGCTGGGCCTGCTGATGTCTTTCAAATTCCCGGCGCGAAGGGAACCCTGGGATTTATTAGTCAGATGTCAGAATGTTTTTGCGATCGCTGTAACCGAATGCGCTTTTCTGCCGATGGTTGGCTGCGTCCCTGTCTATTAAATGAAACTGGACAAATTGATTTAAAAACGGCGCTGCGTGCTGGTACTAGCACCGACCAACTCCAAGAGCAAGTCAAACAGGTATTAGCAATCAAACCAGAAATTAACTTTAAAGGGCGCGACTCTGGTACTGCCGATATTTATAGTTATAGCCGTACCATGTCGCAAATTGGGGGTTAGTTATTAGTCATTTGTCATTAGTCATTTGTGAATCAAATCACGTGCAAATCTTGTTTTATACTGCACCCCCTCTTTAACTTCCGTCAAAAACTCCCCTCTCCTTGCTAAGGAGAGGGGCTGGGGGTGAGGTTCTATATTGTATTAAATCCGCACTCCAATGACCAAAGACTAATAACTAAGCTTGACGTGAGTAGTATTCCACAACAAGCAGTTCATTAACTTGTAACGCCACCCATTCTCGTTCAATGACGCTATTAACTTTACCAGTCAACTTAGCTTTATCAAATTCCAAATGACTGGGGAGATTGGCTAAACCGGGGTATTGCAAATTGGCTTCTACCAACTTCCGTGAAGCTTCGCGGTCTCTGATTGCAACTACTTCACCGGGACGACACTGGTAACTAGCAATATCAACTCGCTTACCGTTAACTGTTACATGACCGTGATTTACCAGTTGGCGAGCAGCTGGAATCGTGGGAGCCATTCCCAAGCGAAAAACGGTATTATCCAAGCGCATTTCTAGCATTTGTAGCAGCACTTGTCCGGTAGAACCAGTGACGCGTCTAGCTTTACGCACATAGCGCAGCAGTTGCTTCTCGGTCAAACCGTAGTTCATCCGAATCTTTTGTTTTTCTTCTAGACGGACTGCATACTCAGAACGTTTTTTGCGGTTCTGACCATGTTGGCCTGGTGGATAGGCTCTTCTCGCAGTTTTGCGACTTAATCCTGGCAATTCGCCTAAGCGACGTACAATTCTGAGGCGTGGCCCTCTATATCGGGACATGAGTTTCCTTAATCTAATCCTGTTAACTTTTAACTAGACATTCAATTTTGACACTCTCCTGATTATAAATCAGGAAATTCTTGGTTCTCCGAAGCTGCTTGCTTTGATAGGACATATCAAGGTAGAGGCATTTTCTCCCCAAGCGTAAAATCCGGACTGTCCTGCCGTACTCTAACAAACCGGTTTTGTGTGTTTATTTAGTTGGTAGACTACGAAATCGCTAGATTGGCTTACGCAGTATTTCAACTCGGAAATACTTTTTACGTTGTCTACTTATCTTATATTTTGACTATACTAACACTATTCGCCTCAGCATCAATCCCACTGCCACAAATCGTTGGAAATACAGGTATCAGACAATTTGAGATTTTGGATTTTGGATTTTGGATTGGGGATTTTGGTTCGACCCACAGATAAATCCAGGGGCTTGTACCATTAAGGAACTATTGCTCAAAGAACAAGAAAGTGAGCAGTTGACAGGTAGCCGGTAGCCGGGCGGTGAAAAACAACTTCCCAGTCCACGAAGGCGGGCAAGATGCCCACCCCACGAAGGTGGGATGCCCACACCACGATATTTCTAAACCCGCTCGTACCAGTAGAGGGGGTTCATAGATATGATGATTCAACGAAGAAGGCGGACATCTTTCCCCGCCCCTACCCAGTCCCTAGTCCCTTTTACATATTTTTTTGCAGGTTGGTAAAAATGGTCAAAATCACTGCTCGTAAATTTGTAGGTCGAGAAAATGTCTATGATATTGGGGTTGAGCGTTACCATAATTTTGCCATTAAAAATGGTTTGATCGCCTCCAATTGTTTCAATAAATCCCATTCAACTGCCTATGGATATGTCACTTATCAAACCGCATATTTAAAAGCTAATTATCCCTTAGAGTATATGGCGGCGCTGTTGACGGCGAACAGTGGCGATACAGATAAAGTGCAGAAATATATTAATAACTGCGTGAATATGGGTATTACAATAGACCCGCCAGACATTAATCGTTCTGGGCTAGATTTTACACCAGCCGCCGGCAAGATTTTATTTGGATTTACAGCAGTGCGGAACGTGGGACAAAATGCGATCGCCTCGATTTTGTCAGCCAGAAATGAGCTAGGCCAATTTCAATCACTGGCTGATTTTTGCGATCGCGTGGATCTGCGTGCTGTTAACCGCCGGACTGTAGAATCACTGATTTACTGTGGAGCTTTTGACAAAATTGAAACAAACCGTCAACAGTTAATTAATGATTTAGAACTGGTCTATGATTGGGCGCAATCCCGCGACAAAGATCGGGCTAGCGGTCAGGGAAATATCTTTGATTTATTAGGTACTAATGTTACTAATAATCAAACAGCGAGTAATGCTTTTGAAGCCGTTCCGAAAGCTCAACCTGTGCAGGATTTCCCCCCCCAGGAAAAGTTACGCAAGGAAAAAGAATTGCTGGGTTTTTATGTATCAGATCATCCATTAAAATCTTTAAGGCAAGCAGCATCACTGCTGAGTCCTATTAACCTTTCACAAATTAAAGAACAAAAAGAAGATACAAAAGTTTGTGCGGTCATCATGCTGAATAATGTCAAAAAAGTGATGACCAACAAAGGCGCTCAAATGGCAATTTTGCAAATAGAAGATTTAACTGCACAATCGGAAGCCGTTGTTTTTTCCAAAACTTATGAACGCATCAGTGAGCAACTCATAGTTGATGTCAGGTTAATTCTCTGGGGTAAAGTAGCTCGGCGAGATGATCAAAATCAACTGATTGTTGAAGATGTCGAAAAAGTCGAGGAAGTAAAAATGGTGATGGTTGAACTAAATCCTCAAGAAGCTGGTGACATTGAACATCTACATCATTTAAAGACAATTTTACAAGAACAGTCAGGGGATAAAGAACAGGCAAGAACGCCAGTAATTGGAATTATACAATCAGAAAATTCTCGCCAATTGGTGCGCTTGGGTTGGCAATTTTGTGTGCAATATTCTGGGAGAACAGTTCAAGCTTTGCAAAACGCCAGATTTACGGCGCATACAAAATCGCTGATTGATAATTGAATAGGAAAGTACTGAGTAATGAGTGCTGAGTGATGAGTATAAACCCAGTTTCTATTAAGAATTATGAATTACGAATTAGATTTTCGGTGGCTTTGCAATACCTTGCTTAACTAAACCCGCCTCAAGTTCCCTGATGAATTGCATATCTTCCTCTAACAGAGGCTGATTTCTGTTTCCAGATAAGTCCTCACTTAAGGCGGGTTGCTTTTCCAGAAAATTGAATGCTTGGCGGAATTCGTCGGGACTTGTCTGAATAGGCGAATCAAAATGACAGGCGATAATTTGGCGAAAATCCCAACTTGCAACTTGGTCAGCCCAAAGAATTACTTGTTTTGGTGCTTGGGGGAAAATCAGGATTTGCAGGATTGGCGCTACAAAGGGACGGCCATTACTTCGTAGAATATCGAATGATTGCTGCCAATTCTCTCGCCAGCGAAACGGATATAAACCAAAATAAGCCTTTGGTGAATGCTGTGGTGCTTGGAAAGCGTCGCGAAACATTTGCCCTAATTCCGTCATTTCCACGGCATGAGGACGAAAATAAACGGCAAATAGTGAAATACGTTGCCATCCCTTGCGGCGATTTTCGGGATGATCTGCGATCGCTTCTCTAGCATGATCCCTAGCATGAAACAATAAAGGGTACGGGTCTAATTGGGTAATCGCCAGTGGTTCTTCTGGTATAGACAGTATAGAATCAGTCAGCAGCAGAGTATGCGATCGCTTGTGAAAAAATGCCACTTCTCCAAAGGAACCCCCTCCCAAGTCGATATCCAGCACCTGATAATCGAACTGCTATATAAAACCTAGACAAAACTAGACTTTACTTTCTACTTCAACGGGAGCATGGGAGCAGTTATCCCTCAGTAGACTTTCACGCCTTAGCCAGACGCGATTGTGTTCCAATTAAGTTTCTGAAAAAGACTACCACCATCATTGCTTGGTTTTCGCGTCGGCAATAGTCTCAATTCAATACTTGATATCACCGTATTATATATCAAGTAGTTGATTTTTTTCCTAAAATATATATTGATTTTTGTCAATATAAGTATAGTTTTGTCTATGAAATTGTCAACTTAGGACTTGCTCATCAGCAAAAGGACTTTGGCTACTATCTTCTGGAAGTACCTGAGTCCGTTTTTGGGGAAAACCCAACCAACTCAAGGGTAAATTAACCGGGAAACTCCATTGATGGGGAGCCACAAAAACCTGTGCTTGTGGAAAGCATCTAGCAAAAGGACCGACAAAAACTTTATGTTCTAGACCAGAACTAGTGGGCAGAATAATGTACTTAACATCACCGTGCTTGGTGACTAACTCATTAACTAGACGGACACATTCCACAGTGGGAGCAACTGGCGCATAAACCAAAAGACCTCCAGCTGCGAGTTTAACCACAGTCATCCGAATCGGCACAACAGTGTAGAGAATGCCGTGCAGCTGGTCGAATGTCCAGATAGTATCCTTGACTATTTCCGCGCAAATTGTCCGCCGCCTACCGTAGGGATAGAGTGGTACAGCCGGCCAGAAGTGCCATGACCAATCTTTTGGATGAGTACTCGGTTGCATCCATTCATGTCCCTGTACGTTTATTTTGTACACTTTTCATCGTGATCATCAGAACCAAGGCAATTGCCAAAATTAATGATACATTCCTGAGTAAAGAATTATTCCACTGCTTGAGTGCGATCGCTACCAATGCCCAAACTGTTACTCCTGTATAAGCAAAGTCTCGGCGCTGAATGACAATGACTGCTGCAATCGTAAAAGCCACCAATAACATCATAGCAGTCCATAATTGATCCGAAATCCCCCATCCATTCCACCCCTGGAAATCCAAAGCAGAAGCGACATTCACAATCGTCGCCACGCTAATCCAGCCCAGATAAATACTAATAGGAAAATGTACGCACCATTTCTTAGTCTGAGACACACGCTTGTTCCCAATTTCTAACCGCAAATAAGCAGCAATCAATGGGATCAGAATTAACAGCATTGATATCACAGAAAGAGCAAAAAGTCTAGAAAGGAAAAGATATACCCAGATACTTTGAGCAACAGAAGCAATTACCAACAAATAGCCAATTTTGCGTAAATCTACATCATGCCTCTGGTTCGGGAGAAATTGGTAAATTCCCAAAGCGAACAAACCTAGATAAATCAGTCCCCAAATAGCAAAAGCATAGTTAGCAGGGATAATCAGCACATTAGCAAACAAAGTATTAGAAATCTCTCCTATACTCATTCCCTTGAGCGGAAAAATATTTGATAAGACATTGACAACAAAAGCGCCAATAATTGCGCTCAATGTCGCTAGTTGCCGGATAAAATCCCCATTATTTCCAGATGTGGACTTCTGCATAGGATAATCAGATAACTTATATCTTTGTGTGCTTTTAGTTTACCGAAAATAGTGGGTTTAAGGTTCCCCGTCCTTCTAGGACGACTTTTTATTTGAGCATTTTTTTATCTTTCATTCTAGCGATAGTTAAAACTAATGTATAATGTACCCAGGAGGTGATAAAAGTGTTTAACCTAACCTACGAATTTCAACTCAAACCGACTCAAAAACAATCGAATACTTTTGAGCAATGGCTTGAAATTAATCGTCGAGTCTATAACTATGCTTTGCGTGAACGTAAAGATTGGTATAAGTCTCGCAGTTGTCAGGTTAATGCTTGTTCGGTCCGCTCTGAATACATCATTGGGTCCGATACTCCCCGTCCCACCTACGCTAGTCAATGCAAATCATTAACCGAAGCCAAAAGGACTAATCCTGATCTCAAATCAGTACAATCTCAGGTCTTGCAACAAACGTTAAAACGACTTGAAACCGCATTCACAAGTATGTGGGAACAAAATCATGGATTTCCTAGATTTAAAAAATTTGGAAAGATGCGTAGTTTTGTCTTCTGGCAACTGATAGGGATGTGGCGGCCGCTCAAGTAGTTCTAGTTAGAGGACTTAGCGGTTCCGTAGGGCATACGGTCAAGATGCTTGCAGAGGGTAAATTCATTGGAATCTCCGCGAAGCAAGAATCCTCGTACCTTGAGGTCGAGGAGTGTCAAGTATACAAAAGCAGTTAGAAATTATTCCCAGAGCCACCCATTTATTTGAAGAACCCGGCGCATTGGCAGCAGTAGCGCAATTGGCGAGTGAGTGGTTTACGCGTCACCTCAAGGTGTGAAAAATAACAATTCCATAAGCAAAGCCCTCATAGACTATCTGAGGGCTTTGATTTCAACCTATGTTACTTCCTGAATTACCCCACCGTATAGACAGATGGAGCTTCCTCACTTAATTGCGGAAACGTCTCTTACTTTGCCTGTGCTTGGCAATTTCTTTGCGTTTTCGTTTTTCCAGAGGCGTTTCAAAGTGACGATGCTTCCTCATATCTGGAAAAATCCCTGCTTTGGAAACTTCTCGCTTAAAGCGACGTAAGGCTGACTCGATAGCTTCATTTTCACCCACTATGATTTGGGTCATTATCTCTCCTACTAAATTGACTTAATTGATGGCTCGACTGTGGTAACAAATTCAGTTAAATAGATTATACAAAAAACAGACCTTTGTCTAATGGTGACAATCCCCGAAATATAATAATTTCTGGGATTCTTCCTCCATCGGTAGATCCAAAATGCCCCAAGGATTAATCCATACGGCAGAATGTAGATCCTATTTTCCTTTTCTCGCCCTAGTTACCGTGGTCAGAGTCTCACCCACCGCTACTGTTACCTTTTGTTTTCAGCCGCGTGGGTCGGTCATCAACCATGTATGATCTTACTGCAATTTGCCATCATCAGCCAGAGCATCAACACTGGAGATCAACCGTATCCACACCGTCCACCACCGGACGAACCTCACATAATCCATATTACGCAAATAAGACCGCAAAAAATATACAAAGAATATATAATATATACTATAATCTACAAGTTTCGAGATGAAATACACCCTTTAATTGAACGGTGGAGCAGTCGGCAGGGCCAGCAAAAAGCTCCACAGATACTTACCGAGGCAATGGTGGTTAAAATTTGCCAATTTGAGTTAGGCGGAGTGTCTGATGCTGATGATTGGTCTTGTGTCCCTTGAGCTAGCTCTTGAACTAAACCAGATAGCTGACTGACTGTACTCACCCCTTCAATTGCTGCTCCAATTAGATAAGCTACCAGGGCAATTCCTAGCCAGTGATTCATAATTTTGTCATGCTTAAATTCTGAGAAAATAATTGACCATATATGTTAATTATGTGTAATTATTTTGTTTATTTTACTAATTATTGCCTTTTCCAAAGGATAATCTTCCTTCAGCTGTATCACGAATTAAGGGCAGTTTAGATTCGATGTAAGAATTGAGGCTGCTATCTGTCTGTATGTCAAGCACTTGCTGGGATTTGAACTTCTGGAGGAGTAATTGTATTAAGGCGGCATCGTCAAACTGGAGCAGGGTACTGACTTGGGTAGACTCGATTACAGCCCAAATTTGTTGCATCATCTTAGCCGTGATCATGATTTTCGCCTTTCTTAAGATTTTCTTTATATTCGCACACTTTCGCTAATTGTGCTGGGTTTTTATCTCAAGGTTAATCAATCAACACAATCGGAGATGGCTCAGAGGTGGTTTAGAGGCAAATATCAGCTATTTACAGAGCAAGCAACATGGAGAAGGACACAAAAATGTGGTGGATATATGCATTACTTTGAGCTGGTTTTGCGGCTTTGACAACCATATTTGCCAAAATTGGTGTAGAAAATGTGAACTCTAACCTAGCAACAGCAATCCGAACTGTTGTCATTTTAGTGATTGCTTGGGTAATTGTATTTGTTGAAGGTAGGGGGGCAAATCTTTGAGCAATTCCCCAAAAAACTCTGATTTTCCTCTTATTATCTGGAATGGCTACTGGTTTGTCCTGGATTTTTTATTTCAAAGCTTCACAAGTAGGAAAAGCCTCATTAGTTGCACCAATTGATAAATCTAGTTTGGTATTAGTTGTATTGTTTTCGGTTATTTTTCTGGGTGAAGCGTTAAGTTGGAAAATTGTATTAGGGAATTTATTAGTAGTTATAGGAACCTTGGTATTAATCCTTTAAAATTTTTCTCATGTCACAAATATAGTCACTTGGCGGATAGGTTATATAGGAATCCGATTTGATATTTGAAAGAATATAGAAGTTCAAGCCGGATTCCGATAAATTAACTAGATATAGTTGCGTGTAGCTGATTTTCTAGATTTGCACGTAAGCATAAGTCTGCTATCGACCAAACCCACAACTTATTTGTAGGGACAGCAAAATCTTCTTGTTTATGGGTGACAATTGCATCTAATTGCCAATACCTGGCACAGGAAAACTCTACAGCAGATTCAAAATCCCTCAGAGGTAATGAGCGTGCTTTTTGAAGAATGTGCTGGTCAATCTGGCAAACTTCAATTTTCGCTTTTAACCAATATACTACTATTTCAGCAATTTTACTATTTTTTAAGCATCTGGCATAGGCGTAAATTTTTTGCCAGCCAACATCTGTGATGTACATTTCAATCAATGGATGTACTCTGTCTAGTAATTCTCTAATATCTTGTGTAAATTCGTGGCGATTCATCAAAGCTTCTAATATTAAATCAGCATCTAATAAAATTCTGATCACTTGATATCCCCTTTATAGTTTGCTCAAGATAGCGTCAGAAAACAGTTAATACTCATGGATTTTGCATCCTTACTACTGATAGTTTATATACCAGGACTTACGCAAAATTATGGAAAAACGAACCACGAAGGACACGTTGGCGCTAGCCTCTCCCTTTGGGAGAAGTTAAGAAGGTTTCAGAGAGTTCTTGCGTAAGTCCTATATACTTAATTTTTGAAAATTAAACCAGTAAGACTGTGATTTTGAAACACACAAGATGCCAGTATGAACGTGCTTTAGCTATCTCAATTAGGTATGAACCTAATTAAATACAAGCTCAAGTAGCAAGATTTCAGATAGGATGTCAAATTTTGGCAAAGATTGAGATTATGGAAAAATAAACACAGAGTTTCAGGGGATGTTTGTCAAGTCGTGAAGTAGGGACAATACCCTTCAAGAATAAGCCACGCAAGCTATCGGCTACATGAATTGTCCCTACTATAAACCTCTATCTAAACCTCTCCCCTACCGAACTTGAGATGACGAGCAATTATTTGTTATGGTTCCAAACTAGAATGAGTAGCTTTAATTCTTGGGCTTAATGTAGTGTTCAGCCCAATTATCTACGATTCAGGAGAGGGGTGAAGTTTCATTTGTAGCGGGTGGTGCGCCGCCAGTGCGCCTGCTCCTAAGAAACACATGGGGATTATTTTCCTAAAAGCGTTGCTATATCAGGATGACAAAATGTGTTTCTTAGAAGGGATGGGGTATTGGGCGCTAAGGATAGAAAAAACTTTTCCCTAGTCCTTAGTCCCTAACCCCTAAAAATTTAAACTCGGCCAGTCTGGTTCACGGTAATAGTGCGTCATATCGTCAAATTTCCGTAGTTCCACACGGTGGATTAAAAATTCTGGAGAATTCAAAAGCCATTGCTGATTTAACTCAGAAAGCATAGTGCTGAAATTTGTACGGTCTAAACCTGGTGAAACCTTCCCAAAATAGCCTAATGTAACGTGGGCTGTAAAGTCATAATGCTGTTCAATACCCAAAGCCATTAACTGTGGATTTTGATAGATTGTGCGGCGAAATTGAATAATCTGCTCATAGGAGCGTTCATCCTGGGGGACTAAACAAACACCTACAGATCTGGGCATGACTATCAATCCTAACATTTGCCATTGAATCGGATTAGTTCCGTTTGTCATGGATTCTTGATACTGCTGCAATATTTCAGCACAACAAGAACGTAACTGTTGGTCAAATTCAGGGTCTTTTTCACAGGCATGAAGATAAGCACTGTCCCAAATTAAGTCAGCTAAAGTCAAATGAAAGCTAACTGGGGGTACAGGGACAATCAAATCACTATCCACAGGCAATTGTAAAAGTTCCTGCTGGTAAGATTGTAATTTGGTATAGAAAGTAGAGTTTTTTGCTTCTGCTTGGGCCGGTGGGGTAATGAGTGAATACCCAGGAAAAGGTGCTGCTTGTCTGGAGCCAGAATGTAAACGAAACTTAGCAGATTCCTGAATATGTTGAATTTGGGATCTGTAAGCTTCTGGTAGCGTCATTCTTGCTACCCGATTTAGGTAAGTTTGATAGTTGTCGTCCAATCTTCGTAGCCTCGCGCTCTCACTTGATAGATTTTAGGGAAATTTACTCAGATTAACAGAGTGATTTAAAAAGTGTTTAGCTTTTTTAAATGATGATAGAGGACAAGGGTAACAAAAAGATCAGAGTTATAGCTGGGGATTGGGTTGTACGGGCGGGTTTAGTCATATTCTTGTTGATCTTGAATGATATTTATGAACCCGCCCCTACCTATGGTTAAGACCCTTTTGGTGTCTCGGTTTGATTATCCGTTTATGTCCTAACCTCCTTGGCGGTTGCTATAAGCATTGATGAACCCAATAGGAACCTATACAGTTAAGTCTGTTTGGGTAGACTGGAATCCCCAGACCTTGAGGTTGGGAGGATGTCAAAAGGGTAAAGGCTCATAAATAAAGCCTGCGTAGGCAGGCTAAAATGATTAACCCTGAAAAAGGTTTGATCAATCTCCTATTCTAATTCCGTAACTATTTCCATTGGACGCATCATATCGTGGTCTTCATGGATTAAGACATGACAGTGCCAGACATATTTTCCTGCTCTATCGTATTTGGCAATCACCCGGACAACTTCATTAGGGTAGACAATTATGGAATCCTTTCGACCTTGCTCATAGATTTCTGGGTCTTTCGGATCGCTCTGAAAGTAAACATTTCGGAGATATTGCTTAGTCTCGCCTTTTTTGGGGTCTATTTCTGACACTACATTACCACGGAAATTCTGCCGATTGAGAACCTGAAAGGCAATCAAGTGAATGTGGATAGTGTGTGTGTACTGAGTAGTGTTGTAAAGTTCCCAGACCTCGGTTTGGTCTAGTAGTGTTTTTTCTGTTACAGGGTCTGAATATTTAAACGAACCATCTTCCAATGTACCCAGCAGAAACAGATCATTGTTACCTGCTTCTCTGAGTTGAAAAAGAGCTAATTGCTTGGGAGGTACAGTTGCTGTAAGAGGTGTGATGTTCTCCTGTCGCAACTGAGTCGTTAATCCATCACTCTCGTCTGTATCAACTGTGGCGATGGGAATATTAGAAAGCGGTTGGTTGACAGTGAACTTAATAATCTGACCAGTTGTATTAGGATCAGCTCCTGGGCCATAGTTTCTTAAAATGAACTCTTTTCCGGCATCGTTAGTAAAGTCTACAATTACATCTGCACGTTCACTAGGCGAAAGAACTAAATGATCTAGGGCGACTGGATTTTCTACAAAGCCTTGTTCAGTACCAATCAGGTACATCTTTTTATTTGAGTCGTAAAACTCTAGCTTGTAAAAACGTGAATCTGAGCCATTGAGCAAACGCAAGCGATATTTTCTCGGTTCTACCTCCAGTTTGGGCCATACCATCCCATTGACTAAAATTAAATCGCCATAAGCTCCTGTGCGACTGGGTACTCCCGGTGGATTTGCATTTGTTTGTTCTGGATAAAATAGCTGACCATCAGTAGTAAACTTTCTGTCCTGAATCAGCAGTTCTCTTTCGTAGTCACCACTAGGTAAAACATCATTGTTGATGAGACTATTTTCGTTGTCATCTCGCAGTAAATAATAACCTGCAAGACCTGCATAAGAATTTAAACGAGTCACCATGTTTGTGTGGTCGTGATACCAAAGCGTCGCCGCTTCTTGGTTATTGTCATATAGATCAATTTTTTGCACCCAGTCTGGGCCTGTTATTTCATAATCTTGTGTGTACCACTCGTCTGGTAAGCCATCGCTAGCTGATTCGGTATGACCTCCATGCAGGTGTACAACTGCGGGTGTTAATTTCTGCTCAAAGGCTTCTCTGAGAGGTTGACTGTGCAGTTTTTCGATATCTATCGGGAACAAATGTTCTCTCGGTAGCTTATTTTCCCATTCCACTCGAATAGGTACAGACTCTTGGGCAATAAATGTGGGGCCAGGATAGGTAACATTTTGTCCTGCTAAACCATAACCCCAAATGGTTGTATTTAAACGTTCATCATCGCTGGTACCATACTCTCCATCTTCGCCGGGGTTGGCATATAGTCCTAGCCATTGCTCGCTTTCTTTCATTTCTAGAGTAAAATTTCCTCCCTTTGTAGCATCTATCTTCTGAGGAGAAGGTAGGGAATTAATGAATTGTGGTTGGCTGTTGGGATTGAGTAGGGAATAACTGTTTGTAGATTGGGCTTTGACCGAGTTCAATGAAAGAACTAAAATAAACAAAAATAAACCCAAAAAAAGCACCTTGTTTTTCATGTTGATGAAAGTATATGGAGAGTGATTCATTGCGTTATAGTCTTTCTTGGATTCACTAAAAAGCTGATAAACTAACCGTATTGGCGAATATTGTTATTTAATGGAGATTATAAAGTATGCAATTAGACTCGCCATTTTGACAGTAAAATATTGAGATAACGCTGTTTAAAACAATAGCATTATGTCTATTGGGATATTGATATATCAAAGGAAGTAGAAATAAGTCAAATATTTAGCTATTTAAATATTTTTTATACAATC
The DNA here is from genome assembly GCF_000340565.2 of Nodularia spumigena CCY9414. Lineage (NCBI taxonomy): Bacteria > Bacillati > Cyanobacteriota > Cyanophyceae > Nostocales > Nodulariaceae > Nodularia > Nodularia spumigena. The sequence goes on along the minus strand of NZ_CP007203.1, from coordinate 1,930,072 downwards.
AAATAATAATCAGTTCAAATTAATAATAAAAAAAATATTTTGAAAAACAAGTAAATTTAAGCAGTAAGGAAGAGCAAATTTAAAATAATTTTTAATTGATTTTCTGTGAAATGTATTTATAATATATCAAAAAAGTTTGAGTTTTTATCTCACTTAATGGCGATAGCGCAAGCGCTGACTTGTCAGTTCGCATATGCTATTAAGATTCGTCTCGCCAAAGACAGAGAAAAACCCAGAAGATTGCAGAGATATCTCTGGGTACATCTGCGTTAAATAATACATCTGTTATTTATACCAAATGATTGCGTACCACACAAGCGATCGCCTGCATTTTCTCATGCCCAAATCATATAGTCTTTAAGAGCTACAGTATATACGGCACAAAATGCCTAGAAGTGATCACAATATGCCTGAAAATGCTGTTTCGCTTTGGCATAGTCTTTGGTTGTTTTGTGATGTTTTTATGAACTATGAGTTACCAAGTATTTATCAACTGCTAATAGTTCCTTTTTGGTTTTAAAAGTTTGGTATCCTCATGATCAATCTCCGATAAATCTATAGATTTTTTGGCTACAGTATTGTTAATACAATTAATTTTACAGAAGTTGCTTAATACTTAATGAGGATGGCAAAAAATTAAAGATGTCTTTAAAAAAAGCAACGGAGATTTCCGGCAAAAGTTGATATTTTAAAACAAAGATATAAACAGATAATCACCCATCGGAAATTCATGGATTCTTTATCTATCAACTCGTTGCTTGAAGACTTGAAAAACCCGGAAGTAACAGTCAGAGAGCAAGCCACAAAGAAATTGTGGCGGATCTGGTTTCAGCAGAAGGGAATTTACGGGCTGGAAAGAATTGACCAGAGTCAAAAATTAGTGGATGCTGGGCAAATGACTGAAGCCGAAGCAATATTGACAGAACTGATAAAAGACCAACCAGATTTTGCCGAGGATCCTGGAATCGACGTGCTTTTCTCTACTACAGCATGGGTGAGTATAAACAATCTCTAGCAGACTGTCGGATGGTGATTCAGATTAACCCAGTACATTTTGGCGCACTTCATGGCATGGGCTTGTGTTACGCCGCGCTAAAACAGTATAGTCAAGCAATCACAGCTTTTAAACGGGCTTTAGAAATTCAGCCATTTTCCTTGGTAAATCAAAAATTAATTTTAGAATGTACACTCAGACTCAGCTAAATCAGTAGTAATACGAATTGATAATTTTAGATTTGAGATTTTGGATTCAAATTCCTGAAGACAAAGCGGTTCCAAAAATCCCCAAAAATATTATTTATATTAGGTAAATGGCATGACAGCGCTGTCAAAGACAAAAACTCAAGATGAAAAACGCAAAGGGGCGCGGAGGTTAGCGCAAAGGAGCGCAGAGTTAATATATCTTTGGCGTGTGTTTATTTAAAAAACAGGATGTGAACTATGGCGAAAGCATTAGAGACTCTGATTAACTCTCTCGCAGGCATAGAAATTATAACTGAACCCACTCAGGTGGCTAAATTATCCCAGGATTATCATACCTTTAGCCCGGTTCTAGTACCTAAGCTGGAGGGGAAAGTGGGGGATATTGTGGTGCGTCCTGCTAACGAGGATGAAGTAATCAAGGTTGCGGCGGCTTGTGTACAATGCAAAATACCTGTGACTGTAAGGGGTGCGGGTACTGGTAATTATGGGCAGTGTGTGCCTTTACATGGCGGCGTAATTTTAGATATGTCGAAGATGCAGGGGATACCTTGGGTAAAGCCAGGGGTGGCGCGGGTAGAAGCTGGGGTGAAGTTGGCAGCTATCGATAAAAAAGCGAGAGAAATCGGGTGGGAAATCCGTATGGCTCCTTCTACATACCGCACAGCGACAATTGGGGGATTTATTGCTGGTGGAAGTGGTGGTATTGGGTCAATACAATATGGGTTATTAGGCGATCGCGGTAATATTTTAGCCCTGCGAGTGGTAACTTTAGAAGATGAACCCCGTGCGATCGAATTACGTGGCGACGATGTACATAAAGTTACTCATGCTTGGGGAATTAATGGCATTATCACTGAAGCCGAAATTCCTTTAGGGCCTGCTTACCCTTGGGCAGAAGTTATTGTCACTTTTGAAGATTTTATGGCAGCAGCCAAGTTTGGGCAAGCCCTTGGTAATGCTGACGGCATGATTAAAAAACTGATTGCGGTATTCGCATCGCCTATTTCCCAATACTTTCATCCTCTGCAACAGTATATTCCTGAAGGTAGTCACTCAGTCTTGTTAATGCTGGCTGAACCCAGTTTACAGTTATTACCGGGTTTAGTGCAGCAATACGGTGGACAGATTACATATCAAAAACCAGTTGCAGAAAAAAGTATCAATTTGGGAGAATTTACTTGGAACCACACCACGCTTCACGCTCGGACTGTAGATACTTCAATTACTTATTTGCAAAGTATGTTTCCGGCTGATGCTAGTTTAGAACTGATAGAGCATATGTATCATTATTTTGGTGATGAAGTGATGATGCATTTAGAATTTTTTCGCGTCAATGGTCGGGTAATTCCTGGTGCTTTACAACTTGTGCGTTACAGCACAGAAGAACGCCTGAATGAAATTATTCGCTATCACGAAGCTAAGGGTGTATCTATTGCTAATCCCCACACATATATTATTGAAGATGGGGGTAGAAAAGTTATTGACCCTGAGCAGTTAAAGTTTAAAGAGATGGTTGACCCTTATGGGTTAATGAATCCTGGTAAGAGTAAGGTTTTAGAATTTGAAATTCCCAATTAAGAAATCACATTTTATACATAACCTCCGAAAACGTTGCAGAAATTGCCTGCAAACAGCTGTTAAGATTTCATCAAACTGGCGCACCAGTGGATGAACATTTAGCGGATCAATTATTATTGCCAGCAGTTTTAGCATCAGATGAAAGTCAGTATAGAGTGGCTGAGGTGAGTACAAATTTGACGACAAATGGCGCTATCATTGCACAGTTTGGGCTGGCGCAAATCACATTAGATGAAGAAGAAAAGATCGTGGTGGTTAAGCCTGGGGATAGGTAATCGCCAGGGATATATTTTTTTAGTATGGCCCTAGAAATCGTTCACAGTTGAAGTGAATTATATGAGTTGGTGCTTCTGCTACCCAAACTTCTGTCTCCCAAGAAATTTCGTTAATATTAGGACTTACGCAAGAACTCTCTGAAACCTTCTTAACTTCGTGTCCTTCGTGTCCTTCGTGGTTCGTTTTTCCATAATTTTGCGTAAGTCCTGAATATATCTTGCCATGTCACTGCGACGATCAAAAGCGGTGACGAATACAAGTCCTGCCGTGGAATTTCCAAATATGGCTTTTAGTTCATTGCGGCGTTTAGGATTTATCGGACCATGACTGGTAGTTGCTTCAATCAGTACCAGCCAATTCTTCTCTACAAAGTGAACCACAACATCAGGCATCTTTCCGTGTGCTTCAACTATTTTTTGCAGGGCTAGGATAGAATCAGGTGAATTGAGGTTATCCGGCATCCTTCACCACTCCTCGTTTACTTAACTTGCGGTTATTTCTGGCTGTGTTCTCCACAGCATTTATTCCCAGTTCTAGAGATAGCTGTACGTATTGAGTTGGTTGATGAAACTCTTGTGATAAATTCTGTTGATTCCTCTCTAAATAAGTTTTTACAGAATGCGCCAAAGCCTTTGCTAATAAAGGAGGCACAGCATTACCAATCTGGTTAAATTGATGATTTTCAGAACCTTGAAATTGGAACCAATCAGGAAAACTTTGCAGACGCGCACCCTCACGAACTGTGAGCCTTCTTCTCCGTCCATCTGGTAAACGTATTCGTAACATATCACCAGTGGGACTGGATAAATTTCTACAGGTTACTGTTCTAGCAGGTGTATCCAAATTAATATCTCTGGGATTAATACATTTAGAGGCTATCTCATACTTTTTAATATATTCATCCATGCTAGGAGTTAGAATTTTGGAATTAGGTGGTGCTAAATACGCTGATTTACCCAAAGCTTCACCAGCAGTATAAGGTGAATAAAAATGTGTTTTTTCAGGCCACTGCCAACTGCCTTTATGTGCAACACAAAACAGGCGTTCTCGTTTTTGAGGTACACCATAGTGGGCAGCATTTAAAATTTCCCATTCAACAATATAACCAATCTCTTGTAGAGCTAAAACTATTTCTTCAAAATATTTTTTATTACGAAACAGCATTCCCCGTACATTTTCAAATAAAGCTATTTGAGGACGATAACGCTCAACAGCAGAAATAAAAGTCGGAAAGCCATCACGGCTATCTTTTAAGCCTAATTGATGCCCACTGACACTAAAAGGTTGACAAGGTGGCCCACCAATTATCACTGCTGCTCCTTCAACTAAATTAGAGAATGGTGTTAAATTAACCTGATTACATACACCAAGCAGATTATGCTCATAGGTTGCGCGGGAATCTGCTAGAATTTCGTAACCAATTGTTTGAAAACCTGTAGCTTCAAAGCCCAGCGCCAGCCCACCACAACCACCAAATAAATCGATGACTAAATATTCACTATGATTTTTTTCAGGCAGTTGTAGTTCTGTTTCAATGAAATTAAGGTAAGGCAGTCTAAATTTCAAGGTTTCAATTAAGTTATCAAATAACCAGTATATAAGATAAATTTGTGGAAATTTGTTTCTCTCAGAAAGGACTTCAGATATCGAAGTAGGGCTGAAGCCCTAACTACAAACCTTTAATGTCCCAGAATCTATTGGGTAAAAACCTTCACAGTGTTACCTGGAACAGATACTTGAACTCGTGCGCCTATAGGTAGAGGGATATCATCTCTTGTGCGAGCATGAATTTCTTTCCCAGAGGCCGTTTTTAAACAATATAAATACTCGCGTCCTAAAAATCTGCGACTGTGGATAAATACAGGCGAATCCCTAGCTGCTTCTAATTTTAAACCTTCCTGGCGGATCATGATTTCGCCAGTATCGTTTGTGTAGTTAACTGGTAACTCAAAATTACCTACTTCGGTTTCCCAGATATTACCTTGACGACGGGCGGGAAGAAAGTTAGCCTGAGTCACAAATTCAGCAACAAATCTGGATGCTGGATGAGTGTAAATTTCTTCTGGTGTGCCTAATTGTTCTAAGTGTCCCTGCTTCATTACACCGACTATATCGGAAATAGCTAACGCTTCTTCTTGGTCATGGGTAACAAAAATAGCTGAAGTACCCGCCGCTTTCAGGATGTCTCGAATTTCTTCGCGCAACCGCAACCGCACTTGAATATCAAGGTTGCTTAAGGGTTCATCCAACAGCATCAATTGCGGTTGGGGTGCTAAGGCGCGGGCGAGGGCGACTCGTTGCTGTTGTCCACCTGAGAGTTCGTAAGGGTAACGCTTTTCTAAGCCTTGGAGGTTTACTAATTCAATGACTTCGCTAATACGTTTTTGGATTTGCTGTTTTGTGGAATGTCTCAACCCAAAGGCGACATTTTCGGCGACGTTCAAATGGGGAAACAAGGCGTAATCTTGAAAAACAATACCGATGTCACGCTGTTCGGCTGGAACAGAAACAGAACCCTGGGAAACTATTCTACCGCCAATTTCAATTTTTCCTGATTGCACGTTCTCAAAACCCGCAATCATTCGCAACAGCGTGGTTTTACCGCAACCAGATGGGCCGAGCAATCCCAATATATCCCCTTGTTGCAGCGTTAAGGAGACGTTCTCGACGGCGGGGGCGACATTTTGGGAAAACTGCTTGGTGACATTCTCTAATTGGACAATTGCTTGTTGCATAGTAGATAACAGGGGAAATAAGGCGATGAGTAAATTAAAATTTTGGTTGGGTTTCAGCGTTAGGTGTGACTTTCTCTTTTTTAACGTTTTCTTGAGATAACACCAATAAGGTGGAACCCATAGAAACGAGCAACATTGCTAGAGAAGAAGCCGCAGCGTCGGCAAAATCAACGTTTTCTGTGGCTTGCCAAATTTGTGTTGCTAAGGTGTTAAAGCCTATGGGTGCTAACAGCATTGTTGCAGGTAGTTCTTTAATGGCTGTGAGAAAGACCAAGACTGCACCACTAATTACACCAGGTCTGACGAGGGGTAAAGTCACTTCTCTGAGGGCTTGCCAAGGATTTCTGCCTAAGCTGCGTGCTGATTCTTCTAGCTGGGGGTTGACTTGTAAAAGGCTGGTGCGTATCGCTCCCACTGATTGGGGCAGAAATAAGACTAAATACGCAAATACCAACATTGGTAATGTTTGATATAGGAATGGTAAGTAGTTAGCACCAAAAAAGACTAAGGATAAAGCTACTACAATTCCTGGTACTCCAAAACTTATGTAAGAGCAGCGTTCTATGATGGCGGTGATTTTAGTGGGGAACCTGACTGATAAAATTGCTACTGGTAATGCAAATATTGTAGCGGCGATCGCAGCTAATCCGGCTCCCGAAATTGAGTTGAGTATACTGGGTAACAAGTTGGGGAAACTGTACCCTGTATTTAGTCCCCGAATTAGCCAAAATAAGGTAATTCCTACTGGTAACACTACACCGAAGCTAGTGATCAGTAAACAAAAGCCCAGCGCTGGCCATTTCCAAATTCCTAATTTAACAATTTTGGGCGGACGCAAAGACGCAGAACCACGACTGTAATATGCAGCACGCGATCGCACTCGATACTCTAACCATAAAATTAACAGTACCAGTGTCACTAACATTAAAGCTAACACTGCGGCTGTATTGCGGTTAAAGCTAGCTTTATATTGGATAAAAATTACTCGTGTAAAGGTATCAAACCGCATCAGCGACGGTGTGCCAAAGTCCCGCAACGAATACAAAGCTACCAACAACCCCCCGGCAATCATTGAGGGTTTCAATTGGGGTAAAACTACCTTAAAGAAGGTTTCCTTACTGCTATAACCCAAACTGCGCCCAGCTTCCTCTATCGAAGGGTCTATACCTTGTAACCCAGAACGGACACTGAGTAAGAGATAAGGATAAGTAAACAAGGTGATGGCTAAAACAGCCCCTGGAAAACCATAAATTGAAGGTAACTCTTCTACCCCCAAAGGTTGGAGCAATAACTGTAAAAAACTCCCCCTTGGTGCTAAGGTGGCAATTAAAGCAAAACTGCCCACATAGCTAGGAACGGCTAAGGGTAATGTTGTGGCGACTAACCAAAATTTACGTCCGGGTAAGTCTGTCCGCACAGTTAAAAATGCTAATGGTACAGCAATCAGTGTAGAAAATAAAGTCACTGTGGCCGCCATCGCCGCACTATTCAAGAAAACACCGATATTGCGGGGACGAGAAATTAATGCCCAAAACTCATCCCCACCAATACCTACTGCACGGATAACTAAGTATACTAACGGCAGGGTAATAGCCACTGCTACTACCGCCGCCGCTAAAATTAGAAATAATGGAGGGCGAACCGATGATTTCAACTCTTACAAAACTCCTGCCTGTTGTAGCAATTCTAACGTTCCTGGCAGATCATTCAAATTTGTCAGGTTAACGTTGGGTGTTTTAATCTGGTTCAGTGGTACTTGATTTACTGGCGCTGCTACTCCTGAAACTACGGGGTATTCATTAGTTTCTTTAGCAAAGTATGCTTGTGAACTCGGTCTGAGGAGGTAGCCAATAAATTTTTCTACTTCCGGTTTTTGCTTGGTGGAGTTCATAATTGCCACACCAGCAATGTTAAACATTGATGCTGCGTCTTGATTAGTGTAGTGAGCAGCTACAGGGAAGTTAGGATCAGTTTTTTTAAAGTTAGCTAAATAATAGTTATTTACCAAACCGATTTGAGCTTCTCCGCGTCCTAGGGCTTCTACTATCGCCGTGTTGTTGCGTAAATCTTTGACTCCATTAGCTTTCATCGCTTTCAGCCATTGCAGAGTTCTGGGTTCTCCCTCTAGTACCCGCATGGCGGTAACAAATGACTGAAATGAGCCGTTAGTTGGGGCCCAAGCTACTTTACCACGCCATTGTGGTTTTACTAAGTCCCAAACTGATTTTGGCAGTTGTTCCTTTTTGACTAAATTAGTGTTGTAATTAAGTGTCCGCGCCCGACCAGAAATACCTAGCCATTTGCCTTGGGGAGAGCGAAAGCGAGGATCTACTTGGTTGAGCAAGTTAGATGAAATTGGTAGGGTAAGATTTCGTCTTTCTAGCAAGCCTAAAGCGCCTGCATCTTGAGCAAAGTATAAGTCGGCGCGGCTATTTTTGCCTTCTTCCACTAGAGCGATCGCTAACTCAGCAGTATCACCATAACGCACTTGGATATTCATACCCAAGTCTTTCTTGGCTTGTTCGAGCAACGGCCCAATCAGTTTTTCCCCTCTACCTGAATAGATAGTCAGAGTTTTTGTTTGTGCATTTACACTTAGACCGATTCCCGAAGTGAGCATGAAAGCTAAAGCTCCAGCTGTTGCTTTCATTAATGACAATGGTTTCAATTTTACAGTCTGCATTTTTCTTTAATCAGGAATATTTAGCGATAGTTTCGCTATTTTTAATTATTACCATTAAGTGTTAGTAGTAAGCAAGAAAACTTCTCAAACTTTTCCAGATTTTGAAGTTTTGCCTGCATTACCTGACTAAGCTATACTGTTGATAGCAACTTAAATGATTGCTACTTCCTGCAATAATTTCAGTGTATTATCCAAATCATCGAGGTTACTCAAATCAATTTGTTTGTCTTGTTTGCGAATTTCGCTGAGTGATTTCAAACTCCCTTTGGGAGCAACTCCAGAAGCTAGAGGATACTCAAAGGTTTCACTAGCAAAGTAGTTTTGAGCATCTTCATTGAGCAAAAATTCGGCAAATCTTTGAGCAATATTTGGATTTTTCGCACTATTAAGAATTGCTACGCCTGCGACATTAACTAAAGATCCAATATCTTCAGTGAAATGATGCGCCACTGGAACATCAGGATTATCTTGTTTGATGCGTTCCAGATAGTAATGATTCACAAATCCTACAGCTATCTCACCACGGCTTAAAGCTTCTACTATTGATGTGTTGTTAGGATAAACCTTGGCATTATTAGCTTTGATACCTTCTAACCATTCCTTGGCTCTCTCCTCTCCCTCAGCAACTCTTAAGGCTGTGACAAAGGATTGAAACGAGCCATTTGTTGGGGCCCAACCAATTTTACCTTGCCATTTTGGGTCAGTAAAACCAAAAATAGATGATGGTAATTCCTCGGCTTTGACTAAATTTGTGTTGTAATCTACTGTACGCACTCTGCCTGTAACACCTACCCATTGTCCCTCTGGAGAACGGTAAGCACTATCTACCTTATTCAGCAGTGAGGTTGGTAACTCTACAGTTCTACCTGCTTTTTGTATAGCTCCGAGAGCGCCTGCATCTTGAGCAAAAAATACATCTGCGGGACTATTTGTACCTTCTTCCAAAATTGCTGATGCTAATTCAGCCGTATCACCATAACGGACTTGAACTTTAGTATTCGCTTGGGTCTCAAACTGCTTAATTAATTCACCGATTAGTTTCTCGTTGCGTCCTGAGTAAATTACTAATTCTTTTTCCAACTCTGTGGCGGTTTGTCCTAAATCTGTGGCGGTTGGATTAGAATTAGCATCACAAGCAACGGCTAACCCACCGCTAGCAGTTGCTATTCCTACTAAATAAACAAATTGGCGACGCTTCATACTTTTCTCCAAACAAAAACGCTGACATAATCTATTTGAGAAATAGATTTCCATGAACGGATAAACTGGCGTAATCACACAATTAGATAACAAGTGTGATTTTCTTACCAGTTTGATAATGTAAAAATCATTAATTTTGTGGTATTATTGATAATTTTTATAAATTAATTCCCAATATATACTTGACAGTAATTTCCATTAAATCAGAATTCTTGTGTAAAAGCAACAAAACCTAGATAAGTAAGTCGGCGATAAAAATTCAATGTACATGAAGAAATATAAATTGTTCGTAGGGTGTGTTATGCCGAAGGCTAACGCACCTTGAATTGTTGACACAAAAAGCCGAAGTTTTGACGGTGCGTTGCGCTGCGCGACAACACACCCTACATTAAAAGTTCTTAATATAGCTTGAAATATTAGTGCCGACTTACTTAATAATTTTTTTGTATTTAAAGTCTCTTATGGAACATTTGGTGACGAAAATATAGAGCCGTTGTATGCAACGGTGGTGTCAGACGCATATTTAATACCAAAACACAAAGACACAAAGAAGATTTTAGATGAGCTTTGTAGAGTTAAAATCTACTCTAAGAGCATAATTTTAGGAGTAGAACCCTGTCGTTACAATTTATTTCCCTTCCCCCTTCTAATTCTCAACCGCCCGCAGGTTTAATTGTCTGTTTACATGGTTGGGGATCTAATGCTGAAGATGCAGCATCTTTATCACCGTTTTTTAATTTACCTAATTACCAGTTTTTATTTCCCAATGCACCTTTTCCTTTTCCCCATTCCCCCACAGGTAGGGCATGGTATGACCTGAGACAGGAAAATATCTATGAAGGTTTGGCAGAAAGTCAGCAATTGCTGATAGATTGGTTGCAATCTTTGGAGAGTACTACTGGTGTGCCGATGTCGCGCACTATTTTGAGTGGTTTTTCTCAAGGTGGGGCGATGACCTTGGATGTCGGGTTAAAATTGCCTCTAGCCGGATTAGTTGTCATGAGTGGATATTTGCATCCTGATATAGTTACAACAACTCAGGGTGATTTTCCCCCGATGTTAATTATGCATGGTATATCCGATGAAGTTGTGCCACTGCAAGCTGCCTTAAAAACACGGGAATTTACAGAATCTTTGGGAATTACGGTAGATTACCATGAATTTCATCTGGGTCATGAAATTCGCCCAGAAATGTTAGATGTGCTACGCAATTTCGTGATAAATCTTATTGTCTAGGACAACAGGGCATAAAAGGCTTTTTTATGGCTTCTCCCCTGCGCCCGTTTTTCTTTTCTAGTCTGAAGTCCAAATGTTTTGCAAATTATGGTAAAAAAAATCCAAGTTTTTCGGAAATGTGCGCCCTCTAATGAGTAAGATAGATTGGGTGGCAGCGTCAAGCGCAACTCAAATCGTGCTGGGTGAGAATTCTGCATATGGGAGGGGCAAGGATTATGACAACTTTAAGCATTTCTAAGAAAGACATTTCTGCTATGACTACGGCAGATGTCCAAGAGTTGGCTAATCGTCTGGAAGAAGATGATTATAGCAATGCTTTTGAGGGTTTAAATGATTGGCATCTGTTGCGTGCGATCGCTTTTCAACGTCCTGAGTTAGTTGAACCCTATATCTATCTCTTGGATTTAGAAGCCTACGACGAAGCATAAGAATTTTAATTTTAACATTAGGAGTGAAAAGTTATTATTTTTAACTATTTACTCCTAACTTTTAACTATGTTGCATCTCCCACCCCAAACCCCAAACCGCAAAACCAGGGTGATTATTGCTGTCGGTGGTGGTATCGCCGCCTACAAGGTTTGTGAATTAGTTTCCACGCTGTTTAAAACTGGGGTAGAAATTCGCGTCATCCTCACCCCAGCAGCCCAACAATTTATCACGCCTTTAACTTTAGCTACCCTGTCTCGCCATTGTGCATACACAGATGATGATTTTTGGCAAGCAACTCATTCACGTCCCTTACATATTGAGTTGGGCGAATGGGCTGATTTGTTGGTAATTGCCCCTTTGACGGCTCATACATTAGCTAAGTTAGCTTATGGTATGGCTGACAATTTACTCACAAACACTGTGCTGGCTTCTACTTGTCCGGTGTTGTTAGCTCCCGCTATGAATACAGATATGTGGTTACAGTTGGCTGTGCAGCGCAATTGGCGACAACTGTTAACAGATAGCAGATATCATGGTATGATGACAGCATCGGGGTTATTGGCGTGCGATCGCATCGGTGCTGGGAGAATGGCAGAACCCCCGGAAATTTTAACTTATATTCAATCACTTTTACACACTGGCGGTAAACGAGATTTAATCGGTAAGAATGTATTAATTAGCGCTGGGGGAACCAGAGAATATCTTGATCCAGTGCGGTTTATTGGCAATCCTTCCACGGGGAAAATGGGACTGGCTTTAGCCCAAGCAGCACTGCATCGAGGCGCAAATGTGACGTTAGTGCATGGTTCAGCGACTTGGGATGTACCATTAGGAGTGCAAGCTATACCTGTGGTAAGTGCTGAAGAAATGCAGCAGGCAATGCAGTCATATTTACATAACGCTGATGTGATTATTATGTCTGCGGCTGTGGCAGATGTCAAGCCTAGAGACTATAGTACAGAAAAATTACCCAAGCGATCGCTTCCCCAATCTTTACCTTTAGAACCAGTAGCAGATATCATTGCTCAATTAGCACAACTCAAACAACCCCATCAGTTTTTAGTTGGGTTTGCAGCACAGACAGGGGATATTGTCACCCCAGCTATGGCTAAGTTGCAGAATAAGAATTTGGATATGATTGTTGCTAATCCTATTGATAAACCTGAGAGTGGTTTTGGTAGTGACAATAATCAGGCGATATTTTTAGATAAACTAGGAAATCAACGGGAAATTGCTTCTTGTTCTAAGTTGCAAATGGCGCATTATTTATTTGATTTTGTGGGTTTATCTCACGCAGAGGCGCAGAGGCGCGGAGTTTGAGAGTTTGAGAGTTTCGATGTTTTGCTCAGTGTCAAGGGACGGGTTTTGGGCAACGGAGTGTCTAGGATTAGGAGATAATGTCTGTAATACCTGACTATTCGGGCTTTGTTTTTCACAGCGAAGGGTTTGGAAATGTTTACCTCGTCAGAGATTCCCGTGATTGGGATAATTTTGTTAATTGCTTTGGGTATTTTAGGTTGGGGCTTTTATCGCGCTAGACCTTTTGGGAAACTGGGAATCTTAGCCTGGTTACAGTCGGTGGTATTAATTACTCCCTGGCTGCTATTTTTTGGTTTGTTTGCGGCAGGTATTTACATCAACATAGCTGGTATATTAATTTTAGTGCTGACATCTGCTGCTTTGTATGTCTTTTTAGGCAGACAGTTACGCGCCGCCGGACAAGATGCAATTATTAAGCAAAAAGCTACAGAAAGGCTAGCGGCTGATTCTTCACCAGCAGCAGACAATACTCCGCAAGTCGTATTGGCAGAACTGAAAGTTGAAGCATTACCAATTCCTGAAGAAGACTTAAGCGCTATTAAAAGTATTTTCGGGATTGATACGTTTTTTACCACAGAAACTATCTCCTATCAAGAAGGGGCGATTTTTAAAGGTAATATGCGGGGGGAACCAGAAGAGATTCACAACCGCTTAACTGCAAGTTTGCAAGCAAAATTAGGTGATAAATATCGACTGTTTTTAGTGGATAGCACAGAGGGTAAACCTGTAGTGATTGTTTTACCTAGCCGTAATGATCCACGTCCAATGTCATTACAGCAAAAATCCTTTGCGGTGATTCTGCTGATAGCAACTATCGCCACTTGTTTAGAAACTGCGGGATTATTGCTGAATTTTGATTTATTTTCCAATCCAGAGCGATTTGCAGCTGCTGTACCCATAGCTACTGGGATATTGGCAATTTTGGCAACTCATGAAATTGGACATTGGTTGCTGGCTCGTCGTCACCAAATCCGCCTCAGCTGGCCTTTCTTTTTACCGGCTGTGCAAATCGGTTCTTTTGGTGCAATTACTCGCTTTGAGTCTCTGTTACCCAACCGCAAGGTATTATTTGATATTGCTTTGGCAGGGCCAGCAGCAGGTGGTATCCTTTCTTTGTTAATGCTGCTCGTTGGTTTGCTACTTTCCCACCCAGGTAGTTTATTTCAATTACCCAATCAGTTTTTCCAAGGTTCAATTTTAGTCGGTAGCTTGGCGCGGGTTGTTCTGGGTTCAGCTTTACAATCATCTGTTGTCAGTGTCCATCCCCTGGTGGTGATTGGTTGGCTAGGTTTAGTGATTAATGCTTTGAATTTGATGCCAGCTGGACAATTAGATGGTGGTCGTATTGTACAGGCAATTTATGGCCGCAAAACCGCAGGACGAGCCACTGCTGCTACTTTAATTTTGCTGGGGTTAATTTCTCTGGGTAATTCTCTGGCTATTTATTGGGCGGTGGTGATTTTCTTTTTACAACGAGATTTAGAACGCCCGACTTTAAATGAAATCAGCGAACCTGATGATGCTAGGGCTGCTTTAGGTTTATTGGCGCTATTCTTAATGATTTCTACTCTCTTACCTTTAACTCCCGGTGTGGCGGGAAGGTTGGGAATTGGCGGATAAGTAGGGCGCTGGGGGGAAGAGGTTTCTATATCTTGATTACTGTATTAAGTTCTTTTTTTTAACGAACCGCCAAGTACGCCAAGTACGCCAAGTGAAGAAAGGGAAGGAAGAAATGCTTCAGTTAATTTTAGCTCTACTCCCCACTCCCCTGCTTCTTGACTCCCCCCTGCCCCCTGCCCCCTGCCCCCCTGCCTCTTTAAGGTTTCCAGCCTGTGAGTAAGTTGGGATAATTTGTTGGTGTGGGGAATATCTTTTTTAAGCCTGTTTGACGTTTTACGGGCTGTTCTTGGCTCAGGTTCCACAGGGTTTCGTAGAAGAAGAAGGAAACTCCGGCAAATTTGCGATCGCGTACTTTTTCTACTTGTGTTTTAATTTGTTCTATGGGGACGGTACGATTTTTTAACCCGGATAAAATGCCGATACTCACAGGAATATGGCTGCGGGCGGCTTTGACTTCTGGATACTCTAGTTCTTTGATAAATACGTTCAAATCATTGCGATATATCTGCAATACTAAGTCTTCTACCAGTCCCATTCTTTCCCATCTCTGCCAATCTGCTAGATAATATTCGTAGGAGAAACGCTGAGGGTTAGGCGCGACGGAAACTATACAATCTTTTTGATTGGCTTTGATGGCTGTAAATACCTGCTTCATAAAGTCGGTAATTTTGTTGGCTCTCCATCTCACCCATGCAGGATTTTTGGGGTCTTGTGGGGGCGCTTGTCCGCGATGTTCTTTTTTGTACAGGGCTACTGTATAGGCATCGTAGCCTAATTCTGATGGTAAGCCAAAATGATCATCAAATTGAATGCCGTCAATGTCGTAGTTGCTGACGATTTCAACGATTAAATCTTGGATAAATTTCTGTGCTTCTGGGTGAAAGGGATTTAACCACACCCGTTCATGTATGCCTTCTTTGACTATTTTACTACCATCGCTGCGACTGGTGAGCCATTGGGGACGATTTTTAGCTAAGAGGGAATCAGCTGGAGCCATGAAGCCAAATTCAAACCAGGGAATCACTTTTAAACCTTTTTCATGTCCCTCGGTGACAATTTCTTTGAGTATATCTCTCCCTTGTAGTCCGGGTTCGGGGTCGAGCGATCGCCCAATCACTTTGGCTGCTACTTTGCTAGGATATAATGTATATCCCCAATTCCACACTACAGGATATACTGTATTAAAGTTTAATTCATCTAAGCGTTGCAAGGCATTTTTTAGGCGATCGCGTTCAAATAATACGTTACTATCAATATTTGTTAACCACACGCCTCTTAATTCTGACTTTGGTATAGTCTGAGCGTTCAGGGGCAGCGATAGCATGACTGTAACGATCATACTCAAGGAAACTATCACGGCAAATAACGCCTGCTTTTGGCGGTGAACAAATTCACCCCCCATCAACTCCATACACCACTGGATCAATTTTTTCATAATCTGCTATGGATAGCCTAAAACATAATTCATGAATAGTGTATTAAAATATAAGTTCTATTATTCTGTGCTAGTAAGAATACTGGCTATTTTTTTGTTGATTTTTGTAATATCTGCTTTGTTGAGTTTAGGCTTTGATCTGCGAACTGACAAGCCAGCGCTGGCGCTATAGCGATTCCCACTTCAATAGGTACTACAAGAATTATTCGACCACAGATGAACACAGATGAACACAGATAAATCCGGATCTTTTGCAGACTAGTAAACGCTATATTGCTCTGTATAATTGCTGTGAAAATTTAGGAACAAATAACTAGTATACTAGGGTCTATCTAAACACTCATCACTATGGGAATTTTCTGATGAAGAGGACTCTAAAAAAGTATCCTATTACCTATCAAGGCAAAATGCTCACGGCTTTGATTTTGACTAGCATTTTATCTGTCGGTGGTGGGTTGACAATGACCAAAAGTGCCACGGCTGGTTTTCCAAACTTCACACTACAAAATCCTTTCGTAATCAATAACCAAAACAGTTTACCAGCTCAGGTAGCTAGCGCGGTGCGGCGAGATGTATTCATTCGCGAGAGAATTTCACCTAGCACACTAAAAATTGTTGATTATAGTCCAGAAACTTGGAGCAATGGTTGCTTGGACTTACCTCAACCCGATGAATTTTGCACCCAAGCTTTAGTTCCTGGTTGGCGAGTTGTAGTGTCTAATGGCGAAACAAACTGGATATATCACACCAATAGCAATGGGCGTTTGTTACGGTTAGCTGAAAAAAATACCGCCACAAATCCATCAACAAATCTACCTCAATCGGTAAAAAATGCGGTTTTGCAAGAGGCCTCTCAACGTTTAAATTTACCACCTTCTCAGTTAAACATCATCGCAGCTGAACAACGAACTTGGTCTGATGGCTGTTTGGGCTTAGGTGGTCCGGCTGAAATCTGTCTCCAAGCTTTAGTTGAAGGTTGGCGAGTCACGGTGGGTGCTGGTAACCAAACTTTGGTGTATCACACTAATGACACTGGTTCGGTAATCAGGTTAAATGAAGAAGCTAGTACAATTACTGGCAACTAATTACCCAAAGAATGTAGCGATCGCTCAATCAAGGTTAGTTAATCACTGATGAAAATTCGTCGGTGAAATTGTCGGTGCTGCTGTAACCACCTTTCAAACGAGGGTATTGCGGTTCTCAGACTTTAAACTACAGTTTATCTATCGGAATAGAGTTGTATTTTTGGGGAATTGGTGGTACAATACCTTTTATATAAATACTTCTAAAGATAGATGAGTCATCAAAGCGATCGCTCACACCATAATTGGGTACAATCTCAGAATCCTCCCAAGCCAGTTTTAAAACTGCAACAACAGCTACAAAAAGAGCCAACGTTTTACTATTTTGCTTATGGCTCTTGTATGTGTCCGGTAGATTTAAAGCGATCGCTTGGTGAAAGCACTCATCCTTATATTATCGGCCCAGCAATTTTAAAGAATTATCGCTTAGGGTTTTATTCCTATTCTCCCACTCGTCACTGTGGGGTTTTAGATGTGTTACCAGATCCCAACGCCAGCGTCAAAGGTGTACTGTATCAGCTACCCTGGCGATTGAGCGCATATCTGGATAAACGCGAAGGTGTTTCCCAAAGTTTATATCGTCGAGAAACAGTAGATATTCACTGCGAAAATCAGGTATACACAGCCGCTCGTACCTATATAGTAGTGAACAAGCTCGCAGAAGAACTCGCGCCTAATGACTGGTATTTTAACGTTGTCCTGCGGGGTGCTGTTACCTGTGGACTACCAGAGGAATATTGCTGGAACTTGTTTGATCATATGTACAAATTACAACAGCGTCATCAACAACAGCAAATTATGCGAACTGCTGAGCAAGTCCTAAGTTGACAATTTCATAGACAAAACTATACTTATATTGACAAAAATCAATATATATTTTAGGAAAAAATCAACTACTTGATATATAATACGGTGATATCAAGTATTGAATTGAGACTATTGCCGACGCGAAAACCAAGCAATGATGGTGGTAGTCTTTTTCAGAAACTTAATTGGAACACAATCGCGTCTGGCTAAGGCGTGAAAGTCTACTGAGGGATAACTGCTCCCATGCTCCCGTTGAAGTAGAAAGTAAAGTCTAGTTTTGTCTAGGTTTTATATAGCAGAAACCGCTATTACAACTTAGTCCTACGCTAAAAATCACATCCCACTCCTAGCACTGGCGTGAAGTTAAAAGGCTCATAAAAAAAACCTCAAACCGAGTCTGGCTTGAGGTTTTGAGATTATGACCTTTTTTAGTTCCAATATTTAGGAGATGAAAAAGTCTAATCTAGATTATTTAGTAACGGCTACGGAAATTACCGCCACCACCACTGCGATTACCACCGCCAAAGGAACCTCTATCTTCTCTGGGTTTCGCCTTATTTACTTTCAAGTCGCGTCCCATCCATTCAGCACCATCAAGAGCTTCGATAGCTGCTGTTTCTTCGTCATCTGTACCCATTTCTACAAAGCCAAAACCGCGCAGTTGTCCTGTTTCACGGTTAGTAGGTAGCTGTACGCGCTTTACAGAACCATATTCTGCAAACACAGCACTAAGAGTGTCTTGTGTAACTTCGTAAGATAGATTGCCTACGTAAACTGACATAGATTTTCTCCAAAATCGTAAGAGTGTAGAGATTTCGATTTCGGGGAAAAGTCTGTAAATACCAAAAGGAAGGAGCCTGTCAATACTAAAAACAAAAGCTGATCGCCGAATAAATTCTCACCCCCCCACTATGACACAAAGAAAAAGTGTCGGGGGGGAATGAATAAAAATTGTTATGAAAAGTCATAGAAGCAATTCAGAATTAAGTATGACATATTGCGCGATCGCCTGGGAACTTTTTTTTAATAGGAAAAAATAGACATCCCGTAAAGATGCAGCGCCTTTAGTGAAATTAACCAGTAAATTAGAATTAGGGACTCAAAAAAGAAACTGATGAACGCGATCGCCTCTTGTCTTGCATCTACGATTAACGAAGAAAATGCTATCTATCCTTGGGAAAACCTCGAACTCAGTCAGCAAAAACAGATCCAACAGGCGATCGCCTCTGCAAAACCGCCCAATTGTATCGTCTATCCCCGCACCCAAGCCCAACTAGCCGCCGTCATCGCCGAGGCGCACCGTCAGAACTGGCGCGTCCTCCCCTGTGGCAAAAGCAGTAAAATCAACTGGGGTGGTTTAGTCAAAAGCGCTGATATCGTAGTCAGCACAGAACGCATCAATCAACTAATCCAACACGCCGTTGGTGATTTAACCGTCACAGTCGAAGCCGGGATGCAGTTCTCCCATCTCCAGGAAATTTTAGCAAAATCGCGCCAATTTATCGCCCTTGACCCCAGCCGACCCGAATTAGCAACTATTGGCGGTATTGTCGCCACAGCAGATACAAATTCCCTCAGACAACGTTATGGTAGTGTCCGCGACCAGTTACTAGGGATTACTTTCGTCCGTGCTGATGGACAAATTGCCAAGGCTGGAGGGCGCGTTGTCAAAAATGTTGCCGGATACGATTTGATGAAGTTATTTACAGGGTCTTACAGCACACTAGGAGTAATTAGTCAAGTAACTTTCCGCGTGTATCCTCTAGCGGAAACATCTGGGACGGTAGTATTAACTGGTACAGCAGAAGCTATATCCCAAGCTGCAAATACTCTCCGCAGTTCCGCGTTAACACCCACCCAGGCTGATTTGCTCTCCACGCAACTAACTTCTAAGTTAGGCTTAAATCAGGGGTTGGGATTAATGGCGCGTTTCCAAAGTATTGGTGAAAGTGTCAAGGAACAGTCAAATCGATTGTTAGCCGTAGGAGAAAAGTTGGGTTTAGATGGGACAATTTATGTGAATGAACATGAAGGCTCTCTATGGCAAAGATTGCGAGAATTAATGGATGATTCGGTTACAGATTCTACAATTACCTGCAAAATAGGAGTATTACCGACTGCGGCTGTGGAGGTTTTGACTGAGGCGGAAATGGGTTTGATTCACCTGGCTAGTGGTTTGGGTTGGTTGCAATTTGAGGATAAAAATCAGGTTTTGAAAATGCGCGAGCAGTGTGAATCTAATAGAGGATTTTTAAGTATTTTAACAGCACCAAATCCGGTTAAGGAAGCAATGGATGTTTGGGGTTATTCTGGTAATTCTTTGCAGGTGATGCGCCAAATTAAGGCTCAGTTTGATAGTAAGAATATTTTAAGTAATGGTCGCTTTGTGGGTGGGATTTAAGATAATGTTTGAAAAGTCCTATTGTCGGGAGCAAAATATTATAGATCCCCCTAAATCCCCCTTAGAAAGGGGGACTTTGATTCCTGTTCCCCCCTTCTTAAGGGGGGCTAGGGGGGATCAAAACGTTATGACGCAACTTGAAAATACTTGTGTGTACACCGTAGCCTTCTTAAGGGGGGCTAGGGGGGATCAATAAGTGCTTAAAACACAGCCGACTACTTTTAAAAAAATTCTAAGAAACGAACCGCAAAGGACACGAAGGACACGAAGGAAGAGGGGAAGAGAATAAAATGCAAGTTTCTGATAGTTCTGTGAATGATACTGCTAAGATTAAGAATTTAAAGGGTTTTGATGTTAGTCAGCCACCTGATCCGAAGTTGATTGATAGTTGTGTACATTGTGGTTTTTGTCTGGCTACTTGTCCCAGTTATCGGGTAATTGGTAAGGAGATGGATTCTCCCAGGGGACGCATCTATTTAATGGATGCTATTAATAATGGTGAAATTGCTCTGAATACGGCAACTGTTCAACATTTTGATTCTTGTTTGGGTTGTCTGGCTTGTGTGAGTACTTGTCCTTCTGGTGTGCAGTATGATAAGTTGATTTCTGCGACTCGTCACCAAGTTGAACGCAATTATTCTCGCAGTTTACCAGATACGTTGATTCGGAAACTGATATTTTCTTTGTTTCCTAATCCTGATTTATTACGATTGTTTTTGTTTCCTTTGCTGGTTTATCAAAGGTTGGGTTTACCAAAGTTGGTGCGGGCTACAGGGTTACTGAAAAAAGTATCTCCCCGTTTGGCTGCAATGGAATCTATTTTACCAAAAATTACTCTTCAATCTTTTCAAGATAATTTACCTGATGTTATTCCCGCCCAAGGTGAGAAGCGTTACCGAGTTGGGGTAATTTTGGGATGTGTGCAACGGTTGTTTTTCTCTCCGATTAATGAAGCAACTGTACGGGTTTTAACTGCTAATGGTTGTGAGGTGGTAATTCCGAAGTCTCAAGGTTGTTGTGCTGCGCTTCCTGAACATCAAGGACAAACAGAACAGGCGAAAACTTTAGCTAGACAAATGATTGATAGTTTTGCTAATACCGATGTCGATTTTGTGATTATCAATGCGGCTGGTTGCGGTCATACTTTAAAAGAATACGGTCACATTTTACAAGATGACCCAGAATATAAAGAAAAGGCTGAGGCTTTTGCGGCTAAGGTCAAAGATGCTCAAGAGTTTTTAGTCAATGTAGGAATGACCGCCAAACTATCACCATTAACTGATAAACCTTTAAATTTAGTTTATCAAGATGCTTGTCATTTATTACATGGTCAAAAGATTAGTGTGCAACCGCGTCAGATGTTACGCCAAATTCCCGGAGTCAAGTTAAGCGAACCTCTAGACGCAGCTTTGTGTTGTGGTAGTGCTGGGGTTTATAATATGCTGCAACCAGAAGTTGCTGAGGAATTAGGACAGCAAAAGGTGCAGAATTTATTAAATACTGGTGCTGAGTTAATTGCTTCGGCTAATCCTGGTTGTACTTTGCAAATTACTAAACATCTGCAATTGCAAGGGAAAAGTATTTCAGTTATGCACCCAATGGAATTATTAGATTATTCAATTCGGGGCGTGAAATTGGATAAATAATCAACGCAATACCCATATTGTAGAGACGCGATGAATCGCGTCTTCATTCATCTTTAATAGGTATACTTGAACCCCACCCCCAACCCCCTCCCCGCAAGCGAGGCTACCGTGTACACACAAGTAGTGTCTGCAAGGGTTTCAAGCCTTTTAAACCCTTTAAATTGTCATTACGAGTGCAGCGATAGCGGAACGAAGTAATCGCATTGTCCTTGAGTTTTTGCGATTGCTTCGTCGTTCCTCCTCCCAATGACAGGTTTTCCGGTGCAATCCTAACTTAAGCCCAAAAGCTGAGAAATCAACGGCAAAAGCTTACTACATTCTTCAACTAACTTAGTTGCACTGGGTAAACTAGCAACTGTACCCTTCAAAATCTTCAAAGCCGTTTTCGCCGCCTTTTGCATAGCCCCCTCAACTTGCGGACTTTTCCCGGCTTCCGCCAAAGTCTTCACCTGTTCTAACGCCTCAGCTTTATCTTCTTCAGGTAAATTTTTCTCAGCCTCAATTGCTGCTTGCAATTGCGCCAACAATTCCTTAACTCCCGGTTTATCAGGTTTAGATGAACTTGGCAACTCATTAATAGTATTTGTGACAGTACCACTAATTTCACCTAAATTCAAAGCTTGTCCACTAGCATTAAAATCACCGCCAACACTGCCAATGTTAATCTTACGGCTGGCATCATTACTGTTAGTCATAGGTTTATTTTCTATTTTATTGTCAACTTTAACATTCATAGATTGATTCGCTAACGACATAATCATCTCTGGAATTTTTGCATTTTGTTTCCGAAGAAAATCTATATCCTCTTTTTGCATATTTAATAATGCCTTATATTTTTCCTCTGCTGCTTGCAGTCCCAATTGATAATAGTGTGTAAAATCACTATGAATCTTTTCTTTATCAGCACCATCAGGGACACCAACCTTAACAACGACTACCCCATCACCTTTATTTTCAATACTTTGTAAGCCTAATTTTGTGTCTTCATTTTGGTTCTGCACATTTTGAAAAGCATTAACAAAAGCCTTCCAATCAATGCCATCACGGAAAATCAAATCAACTGTATTTAAAACTTCTTCAAATAGCTTAGTAAATTCTCCTGGTTGAAAGTCGCCACTACTGGGACGGCGTTCGCGGTCATCGGTTCCAGGTTTGGGGTTTTCTAGAAGATAGACAAAGCGACAATCTACATTATTTAATTGAGTTGTACTTTCAATATTCCAAGCTTCTACACAAGCACCAGTCATTTTGGCGTTGGTGAAATTAGTACCCACAGCTTGAGCCAGAGTTAAATTTGCCCCATCTAAACAAGCTCCTTGGAAGGTGGTTTCCGTAATATCAACATCTTTAAGATTAGCATTGGTTAAGTCTGCACCTATAAGGTTTGCTCCTTTCAGGTTAGCGCCAAGATATGATTTATTTCTACCATTGCAGCTGACGAGTAAATTAAGAACATCTCGTTTAGCTAATATTGAATCTCCAACTCTGGCAAGATCGAGTTTTTTGACTTCATAAAACCGAGTGCGTGTGAGGTTGGCTTTTCTAAAATCTGTATTTCTGAGAATTGCACCACTAAAATCAGCATCAGTTAAATCAGCACTACGAAAGCTAGTTCCACCTGTCGCTGCAAAAGCTACAGCAAATGAGCGAACCCAAGCTTCTTTTCCATTTCCAGTGAGACTACGCCAGCCAATGTAAGCACTAAATAATGTAAAGGCTCCGGCTCCGGCTACGGCTACGGCTAGGGCTACGGCTCCGGCTACGGCTAGGGCTACGGCTACGGCTAGGGCTACGGCTCCGGCTACGGCTAGGGCTACGGCTCCGGCTACGGCTCCGGCTACGGCTACGGCTACGGCTACGGCTACGGCTACGGCTACGGCTACGGCTCCGGCTACGGCTCCGGCTCCGGCTACGGCTCCGGCTACGGCTAGGGCTACGGCTACGGCTCCGGCTCCGGCTACGGCTAGGGCTACGGCTACGGCTCCGGCTACGGCTACGGCTAGGGCTACGGCTCCGGCTAGGGCTACGGCTCCGGCTACGGCTACGGCTACGGCTACGGCTCCGGCTGTTAAACCCTTACGAAGGGTAATAAAACAAAAAACCAGCAGCACAATTAGGCAGACTATCCCCGCGATGAAGTCTTGAGTATTATCAGGGTGAAAAATATATGCTACCAATGCACCGAGGACGATGGAGAACAGCCCTGAAACTGCCGATAGCAGCCATGAGGCTATGAGCAACCCAATTGTCCAACGTCGCTGTAGTCCGGCTTTAGCATCAGTAAAATCCGCATTTTTAAGAGTCGCGTTGGTAAAATCTGCCCCGCGAATATCCGCCTTGCTAAAGTTGGCTCCAGTCAGGTCTTGACCTTTAAAAGAGTGACCTCGGAGATTTTGACCGGCATAGTTTGGCGGCATAATCTGGTCAGTATGAGGTTATTACTGAGATTATATACAACTTTGCTCTCTAATATTCTAGATTTTGTGAATATTTGCTGAAATAAACCAGATCCCCCACTTATCAAAGAAGTCGGGGATCTTTAGAGGATATCCAATACGGTTCGGTTAGCGTTTTAATCTTTTGAAGATCCCCCCAACCCCCCTTAAAAAGGGGGGCTTAGAACTCTTTTACCCCCTTTTTAAGGGGGTCGCCGTAGGCGGGGGGATCTTAACCGAACCGCATTTAGGGCTGGCTGAATAAATACGAAAACCTTACAGGTAAAGGATTTCAGGGAATTTGAAATTGAAAAAGTGCAAGCCTTTAGGCTGTGAGAACTTAAAAACCTTGCATTTAAATTTGATTCAAAGGAAAAATCGCTCCTATCCAACTCTTGAAACTGTTCCCTGTTCCCTGTTCCCTGTCTCCACCACAAGACTTTTTCAGCAAGCCCTATTTAGAGGACATCCAAGATCATCCAAAATTTTCTTGTGGTGCAGGCATATTGCCCGCTACGCTAGGGAAAAACCGGGTTATTGGAGATAAAAACCCGGCGTTTTAACTTCTTATTTAAGCTGGAATCGGTGTTTGAGGATTGTTAAAAACCACTTTGGGTTTCTCCTGTTTCCGATTTCATCCTATCTACGACGATTCCAGGGGCCAAAGATAGCAACTGTAATGCCGGGATTTTGAAGGTTCACAAACATTGTTCTACCGTCAGCAGAGAAGCAAGCACCAGCCAACTCACCGCTAGTGATATTGTTCATGGCAAACTGATAGACTTCACCCTTTTTGTTAACGCCTACAATATAGTCTGTTCCACTACCATCTTCGCAAAGGAAGAGGTCTCCAAAGGGAGCAACAGTGATGTTATCTGGAGCCTGTAAAAATGCCCCACTGGGAGAAGCTTCAACTACAAGTGTGATTTCTTCTCTAGCTGGGTTATAAGCCCAAACTTGACCATTACCTCTGGCGTTATCAGCAGAAGATACTGGCGGACCACCTTGAGAAGCAACAAAGTATACTAGTCCATTACCATACCAAGCTCCCTCACCTCGGAAGAAGATGGCTGCTCCCTTGCTTTGAGCTTCGTAGCGAACACCAACACCTGCGCTACTACTTTCTTCGTCTGGGTCGGGATTATCAATTTTGACCCACTCTACTGGCAATGTTTGACCAACCTTAACCAGTCCTGGCTGACCACCAAAATTAGGATTATTGATCGTATTGAGGGCAAAATTGTTCATACCTATCACCTTCAAGGCATACAAACTACCACCTTTCTCCAAATCACCGACTTTGGTAGGTCTAACGTTAGGCACAAACCGATAGAAGCAGCTATCACCACGGTCTTCGGTTTCGTAGACATAGCCAGTTTTGGGGTCTACAGCTACGGCTTCATGATTGAAGCGTCCCATTTCTCTCAGGGGAACTGGGTTGACTAAACCGCTATTGGGGTCGGCTATAACTTCAAAGTTGTAACCATGTCTGATGCTGCCGTTCAATGTTGTAGAGAAGGTTTCTTCGCAACTAATCCATGTGCGCCAGGGTGTAGGACCACCTGCACAGTTACGAATAGTTCCAGCCAAGGAGTTAAAGTGCTTGATGAGTCTACGGTCGGCTCCCACTACTAGTGTGCTGGTTCCACCTACAGCCTCTGTAGAGTATTTAATACCGCCTTGAACAGGATCTGAGGAGGAAGTACGTAACTCATGGTTGCGAACCAGGATTGTGGTGTTGTTGGCTCCTGGAAATGCAGCCATGCCATCATGACCTCTGGCTACTGTGAAGCCGTCGTCCATTGGCTGACCAGTAATTGAGAATGCGGTGTATTTAAAGGCACGAGGCAATTTCAAAATGGGTATTCCGCTTAAGTCAGCCGGAAGTTCAGCAGTGTTTAAAGGCAGTTTTTCCTGAAGTGACCCGTAGCCAGTGCTGGTAGGCATTTCACCACGGGCGACTTTTGCATAAAATGCTTCCAATGGTGACAGCATGGTCACGGTGGCTGCACTTGTGCCAGCTAAAGTTAAAAATTTACGTCTTGAGACTTCCATTGTGTTGCTTCCTTCTCTTTACGTGAATATGCGATCGCACGCTCAGAGATTATTAGACCAACGTTAATTATGGATAATCATTGGTTTAAGTTTCGGTTAGTGGAATTCCTAAGAGTCTCAAAAACCTTTCTTGCTCTAGATCACCTGTAATACCATTAGTGGCAATAATTGTATTATGAGCATTTTTGGGTATGGCAACCAAACTAAAAATTGGCATACCTGCCCACCAATCATAACTGCTTTATGATATGGCGGCTCTGAATGTGGAGTATGTTTCCCATAACGTTAACCCCACAAAGCAGCCTCAACAGTCATTGCCATCCCATTTTTGCGAAACAGGGGCGGATTGTAGGCAGAATAACACAACATATATGGAATTTAGAGTACCTTAGTTCTGGTTCCACCATCCTTTAGCTTTAAATTTATGCTAGATTTAAATGTTTTTTATAATCAAGATAGAAATCTTTGTATCTATCCAAGGTTCTTATTTATCCTTAATTAAGTAGTAATAATTTTTTAAATAATGCCCAGGATTCTTGTTATAGACGATGACGCGGCAATTTCAGAACTCGTTGCTGTGAATTTAGAAATGGCTGGCTACGATGTCAGCCAAGCTGAAGATGGTATCAAAGGTCAAGCGCTGGCGCTTCAGCTACAACCTGACTTGATTATGCTTGACCTGATGTTGCCCAGAGTAGACGGTTTTACAGTTTGCCAACGCCTACGGAGGGATGACCGCACAGCCGAGATTCCGGTGTTGATGCTGACGGCTTTAAGCCAAACTCAGAATAAAGTCGAAGGTTTCAATGCTGGTGCTGATGATTACCTCACCAAGCCTTTTGAAGTGGAAGAGATGTTAGCACGGGTGCGGGCATTGTTGCGACGTACTGACCGCATCCCCCAAGCTGCAAAACACAGTGAAATTCTCAACTATGGGAATTTGACTCTGGTTCCAGAACGTTTTGAGGCTATATGGTTCAATGAAACGGTGAAACTGACTCACCTGGAATTTGAGCTACTCCATTGTTTACTGCAACGCCACGGTCAGACAGTTTCCCCCAGCGAAATTCTGCGCGAAGTTTGGGGCTATGATCCAGATGATGACATTGAAACCATTCGAGTGCATATCCGCCACTTGAGAACTAAACTAGAACCAGACCCCCGTCACCCTCGCTATATCAAAACAGTCTATGGTGCGGGATATTGTTTAGAATTGCCCAGCTTACCTCAATCAAATGAGGGGGCTTCTGCATCATCATCATCCGTGGTTGAGTGAAATTTATCCGGGATTTCAGACATTTTTCAGGTAATCTACGCATCTGTACTTTGTTTCGCCACGTACCCTATGAGAAGGCCCCTACTCTACGAGAAGCAGCCTTTCAGAGTCCAGTGCGTTATCTCAAGTTACCATGAATAATGGTCAGTGATGAATCGAACATGATATGAATGGCCATCGACGGAATTCAAATATGCTTTTTCGGTAAACTTTTGTAGAGACGTTGTATGTAACGTCTCTACATTCTTTTTCAACTCAGATGCATCAACAAGGCGATGAATGTGCATTCCCACACTAGACGTGGTTGGGCGTAACAAAGTAAGGATTTCCGAGCTTTTTCTAATTTGTGTATAATTTCTGCTTTATGCCACTGTTGCCAGTAGGATTGTTGAAGATAATCGACTAACCATAGTTGTGCTTCTGTATCTAACTCTTGAGCAATTGTCTTGGCTAACTCTAAGGCTTGGCGGTAGGATGAAGGCACTTTGGTGACATCTTGGAGTAAGGTTTCAGGAATTATTTGTAATTGCTCATAGGATGCGATCGCACTGCCTGGGCTACCAGCTGCTATGCTCAATACTGCCGGATGCTGCAAAATTTCCTCATGTCCGGCTTGGGTGAGTACCTGAGTTAAAGACTGTGTGTCTAAGCGATAAAAAGGAATACGTTGACAGCGTGACACTAATGTGGGCAAAACCGACTCAGGAGATGGTGCAATCAAAATTACGGTGGCCTGTCCGGGTTCTTCTAAAGTTTTCAGCAAAGCATTAGCGGCTGATTCTGCCATTGTTTGGGCTGACTCCAGCACTACCACATTTCGCGGTGCTTCCAAGGGGGGACGGCCGAGAAACTCAGTAATTTCCCGTATCTGCTCTAGTCTAATTACAGGCGGTGCTTTCCGCTTGAGTTTTTTCTCTGCTGCTTCTGCTGCTGTGAGGCGTTTTCCCTCGTGTTGATATGTTGGTTGTACCCACCACAAATCAGGATGATTACCTTGACGCAAACGACTTTGTAAAGAAGCGATATTCCGTGTTTGGGCGGAAAATAACAATTCGACAAAACACCGCGCGGCTAGAGTTTTTCCCACACCATCTATCCCCACAAATAAATAAGCCGGGGCGACTCGGTTTTGTTTGACAGCTTGAGTGAGTAATTCTATGGCTTGTGACTGCCCTAAAAGTGGAGAAAATGGATCAATCGTCATTGGTCAATTGTAGATTGGCTTGTGCCTTGTGAGTGTTATTACTGTTGACAATCTCCGGAAGCCAAGATAATGAGATTATTGGTTGAACGAGTAGGGGCGGGTTTATAGATATGAGTAAACCCGCCCCTACAAAATTACTAAAGTGGCGGTTTTAAATCCCCCACCATACGCCTTGATAACTGATAACTGATAACTGTTCACTGATTTAAGCGATACTGCCGCGTTTTCTGGTTTCTTTGTAAGAAGTTCCCACATTTTTCAAGCCGGCTTTAATCATTTGTCTTTCTAATAGGGCGAAGAAACGAGTTTTATCACCCCCTCGTACTACTGCTTGATTATGGGCTTCGGCTATAGCTACAGGATAACCATAGCCTTTCTGTACTTGTGCTAGCATTAATCCCAATGCTTGGTTAAACATGGCTGTATCCTCAGCTACCCATGCAGGTACTTCTATCCGCGCAATTTCACTACCTACATGGACATGGCAAAAGTAGATGATTTGCTGTTCATAAAGTTCTAAAATCCGGTTATTACTCCGCCACAGTGGTCCCCGTTGTCCTGGTTGCAGTTGGTTTCCCCAAAGGGTAGTATCTCGTAAAGTGTCAAAAAGCTTACAAGGTACTTTGTCTAATTGATCTGGACAATAACTTTTACAATCGGGGGCGGGATGGGGACAAGCTAACAACCGTAGGAAGTTGGTACAATCAATGTTGCGAGAGGCGCTCAGATATCCCATCACGGGAATTTTCGCCTGGTTCAACTGTTGCCAAGCTTCGAGGATGGGGGGTAAAATGCGATCGCGTGCATCCATCGGCAGCTGTTCCAAAAACCAGTAAATTAAGGAACCATCTACCATTGCTAAAGCTGGTGCTTCCCCTTTCGCTGCACAAGCCAATTCTGCTAAAACTGTAGTTTCGGAAGCAGTGCGGCGATAACCCATCCATTCTTCGGTTTTAATTCCCCATTGCCGAGACACATATAAATCTTCTGGGCGATAAAATACCTCTGGTAAACTATCAAGTAGTGGTTGGCGATTTTGTCCATAGTGTAAAACGACTCTGCCAATATTCAACAGATAGCAATAAGCAATTTCATGATGGTTGGGCGCAATTTGAGAACCGTCGGTAGCGATGACTGTATGCACTTTCGGCGGGACGGGGATATCAATACAGGTTTCTAGTGGCTCAATTGGTGTAGCATTAGCAAAGAGAATGCGATCGCGCCATTGTTCCTGAGTATTAATTAAATCTTCTTGACGCTCATAAGCCTTTTGCAGGTGTTGTTGCGCCAATTCCAAACGCTGACGACTCGCAGCAGCTTCTAAGGTAAGATGCTCACTTAAACCCTGCATTTGTCTCGCCAATTTTGTTAAATCAAGCATAATTAAAACGCTAATTTATTGGTAATTTTTCTGTACGGGAATTGTATATTTAAAAATATTCAATTTGTTGGATGTATTAGGAAGGTATTTAAATACACTATAAATTTCAGGACTTACGCAAAAACCCTCTCAAACCCTTATTCCTCTGTGTCCTCTGCGTCTGGTGTGGTTCGTTATTCCGTAATTTGTGCGTAAGTCCTAAATTTTATAAATGATGGTGGGTTACGCTGATGCTAACCCACCCTACTGGCGTGACAAGCTTAAAATGTTGCAATATGTTTCTCTTGTGGAACAGGCAAGATGCCTGTTCTGGGGGGACCAGTAGCCCACCCCACAATATTTATGCTTATGCACTATTTTAGCCTTGTCACGCCACTACGTTCTTTGTGGTAGATGTCTAATATGTTCGCAATTTATTAGGGGTAAATTACAGCCACCCAGTGAAATCTTTAGTAAACTTAGGTAGATTTATTACCTGAATTCCTGGATCATCTTGGGCAGCTTTTCTTTCTGTTTGGGTATTATAGCCCCAGTCTGCCAAGAAAAGTTTGACATTTTCCAGGTCTGTTTGCTGTTGAACTAACTGTAATGTCTTGATTCTGTCTTCTACAAACCACAGACTAACTGGTTTTTTCTCGGCCTTCTGAATTAATTCTCGCAGAGTTTGGTATTTAGGGCGCTTAACTTCTTTGCCAAAAATCGCTGCTGGTGGTAAATTTACCCCTTCTCGTTGTAATAACTGCTGCACGAAGCGCCCTTCTTTGGTGGTGACAATGTATAATTTTGTTTCACTAGCAATGGTGAGTTTAATTTTTTCCAATACACCCGGATAAAATTTATGCAGACTTAGCCAACCGTCTAAATCTGTGGTAATCCATTCATCCCGCAAATTGTCTAGTGCTGTACCAATTGTTGGGGACTGGAGATTATGTTCTAATAAAATTTGCGGTGTAATTGTCGCCCACTCTTGAAGAATTTTTTCTTCAGAAATTTGATCTACCAAGGCTTTGATTAATACTGGCATTTCCCAGCCTGTTTCAATCACAGGTCTGAGACGATAAAATCTTAAGGGTAAATCATCTGGTGGTGTATCGTCTACGGGCGACCAAATTTGACAGTATGTGCGCCAGGCGACTTCAAAATATTCAATTAGTCCATCGCAAATTACTCCATCAAAGTCTAGGGCTAAAATTGTGGGACTACTGGCGGTCATTATGTTGCGGAATAAACTGCTTTTGTTAGATTAGCTGAGAAATTCACACGACGCAGTATTTTTTGTGAGGATTTTATAATTTATCCGTTGAGAAAAAAGTATGGTGACGTTACCCAAACTGATTTATTAATGGACTACAGACAAGCTTACCCAGTACCTCAATTTTTACCTAGTACAAGACGGCGTAAATAAACAGACCATTCAAAATCCCTGAAAAGCCCATTTTATAAGCTTTTTGACTTTTGACTTTTGACTTTTGACTTCCGCCTTGCGGTACTAGTTCCTGCGGACGAACAATTATAATGTCTGGCATCAGTCTAAAATCACTCGGATTAAAGGTGAGAATATGTGTAATTCCATGTGCTAGCATGACAGCAATTATACGAGCATCATGAGTCCGCTTCCGTTACATAAAACTTACTCAAACTTACCTATTTAGACTTTTCTATAATAGATAACTTGTACTAGATGGGGTTTGAAGTTTACTTTCTGCTTCATCCTGGTAATGTCGGCATTATCCAGTCCACAGACTAACACTGTCTAACTGACAGCTTTTGACAAATCAATTTTTGATAAATTGATAGCTGCGTTTAAATCTCTATCACACTCAAAACCGCAATTTTCACATTGAAAAACTCTTTCGTTAAGTGTGAGATTTTCTTTTTTAGTTCCGCAATTAGAACAAGTTTTAGAACTGGGATACCATCTATCAACCACGACAAGTTCAGAACTATACAATTCACACTTGTAGGTTAGTTGACGACGAAACTCATGAAATCCCATATCGGAGATTGCTTTTGCTAATTTCCTGTTTGCCAACATTCCAGATACGTTTAAATCTTCGATTACCACTTTGCCGTGGTTCTTGGCTAATAAAGTAGTAAGTTTGTGTAATGTATCTTTACGAATGTTGGCAATCTTCAGATGCAATTTAGCAATTTTTAGTTGTGCTTTTCTCCAATTGTTTGAATTGATAACTTTATTTCTGTTTAACCATTGCAACCTGCTTAATTTAGATTCATATTTTTTGTAAGACTTTGCACCTTCTATAATTTCACCTGTTGATAGAGTAGCTAAATTTTTTACACCTAAGTCTACTCCCACAACTTTGAGGTTTTTATTATCTTGTTTTTCTACATCAAATCTAAAACTAATAAACCATCTATTAGCCTTACGACTAATGGTTACTGATTTAATTTCTTTTTGAGGTAGTCTTTCATAACTTTGGAGAACTCCTATCTTCGGTACTTGTATTTTATTTGACTCTAAATTTTTGACACTACCCTCTAAGGTAAAGCTATCATGTTTACCCTTTCTCTTAAATTTAGGCACTCCTGATATTTTTTTAAAGCACCTATCCCATGCTGTTTTTAAAGCTCGTAGAGCTTCTTGTGGTGCTGATTTTGAACATTCGTAATACCAGGGATTTTCACTTTTTACTAATGCTACTAACCATTTATGTAAATCAATAGCAGTAGGAAATTTTATTTTGGAATTAGGATTTAACTTATTGTGCTCTAATATCTGTTTGGTAAGAGCTAATCCCCAATTCCAAGCATGACGAGCAACACCACAATGTTGAAGTAGTTGGGTACGCTGATGGTTATTGATTTTTAACTCAGTTTTAAAGCCGAACAGCAACTTCTTTCAACTCCTCTATAATTTTCTTGTTTTTGTGACTTCTAGATCCATACAGTCTGGCACTAAAAACTGTAATTATTTCTAAAACATCTTGAGCTAAGTCTTCTTCAAAAGTTGAGTCTTCAGTTCTATTGATAATTACTATTTCTGTTCCAAAATGTTCACACAAACTAAAAATTAATTCACTACCAAATCTCAATAGTCTATCTTTATGGGTTAAAACAAGACGTTCAAGTTTACTATCAACAATTAATCGGATTAATCTCTTTAATCCTTTTTTGCTGTAGTTTAAGCCTGAACCTAAGTCTTCTATAATTTCAAATTGCCAACCATTTTGAGCGCAAAATAATTCAACAACTTGCTTTTGTCTTTCTAGGTCTTCTTTTTGGTCATGGCTAGAAACTCGACAGTAACCAATGGTGTAAGATAAATCAGGCTTGATTCCTAACAATTGAGCTAAATCATATCTTCTATGACCACTAGCTGTTCTTTCGGGAATTAATTTACCTTCTGTTTCCCATCTTCTGAGTGTGGAAACACTTACACCTTTTAACTTTGCTGCTTCAGATATAGATAACTTACTCATATAACTACTATAGCATAGCATTTAAGTAGTTATGAGTAAGTATGGATAAATATTTCTAATCAGTTCCCAACCCTTTGAATTCTTGTAACAGTTGCCCCTCTAGAGTCCACAACCGCGCTGTCCGGTCATCGGATGCGGTGGCGATGGTTTTGCCGTCCGGGCTGAAACTCACACTCCTGACACCGCCCTGATGCCCATGAAATTGGTTACGTTCTTTAATATCACCCAGAATAGTATGCAACGCATAAATCGGGCTAATAGCTGGGTATTCATCCAGAGGGCGATTATCTTTAACTAAAGTTTTCAACTCTTTACCAGTTTTAACTGCTGTAACTAGCCCTGCTAACTGGGTAAACTCAAACTGTCTAATGGCATTAACTCCCGCCCGTTCTAATTCTGTTCCCTTTAGCGCTTCTTGTTGGGCTTCTTGCGCTAATTGTGCGGCTTGCTTTGCTGCTTGTTGTTCTAATTGCGCTTGTTGCAGAGTAATTTCTGCCTGTTTAATTTGAGATTCCGCTTGCTGTTGTTGTTGCTGTGCTTGTTGTGCTTTCTCATCAGCAGTTTTTACTCTGTCAGTAGCCGTTTTAATTCTGGCTTCCGCTTCGGCATTTTTCGCTTCTAATGCTGCGGCTTGCTGATTTACCTTATCTAAATCTGTTTTAGCAGCAGCTAGGTTTTGGGTAGCTTGGATATTTTCTTTTTGTGCGTCCTTAAACTTTGCTTCTGCATCCTTCTTCTTCAGTTCTAAATCTCGCGCTGTTCTTTGTAATTCTGCCTGTTTTCTTTCCGTCTCTTGCAAACTTTTAGTTGTTCGCTGATAATCACCTTCAGTTTTGGTTAACTTTCGTTCCGCCTCTTGTTGATTTTCATTAGCTTTCCTAGCTGCACTAACTTGATTAACTGCATAAACAGAAGCCATCCCTGCCAATACTAATAAAACCACTGACAAGCCAGAACTTCTGACTAATCTCTTCCGCCCTTCTCTAATCTTTGCTTCAGCTTCCAGGTTAGCAGCAGCTAATATTTGTTTAGCTTTTTGTTCCTGTTGTAAATTTGCTTCAGCTTGCAGACGCTGTTCCCGTTCCCTTGCCAATTCTGCTAAGATTTCATTCCCCTGTTGTTGACGAATAAAATAAACCAGATAATCATGCACCAATTGATATCTATCAGCCGGTGATTCTGGTAATAGAAACACTAAACCAGATTGCACAAAAATATCTAAGACCAAATCTAATCTCTTGGTTTCTCCGGCTAACTCTGCTGTTAACTCAGCCCTAGTTTTCAAAGGACGAGTGCCATTTTCATCAGTGAGTAAATATAAAATAAATCTGGCAGCACGTTCATTTTCTGCCCCACAATCTTTAATAACCGATTCTAAAAATCCTTCAACCAGATTTTCTTTAGTCCCAAAATCTTGATACTGTTTTAAAGTTGTAATTTTCTCAGTTTGCAACTGCATCCCCACAAGTTGCAACTCAATTGGGCGTACCTCTCCAATATTCCCCGCTAAATCCTGCACTAATTGCTCAATTAAAGCAGCTTCTAAAGAATATTGATTTCTTATTTCCTCTGCAATCAAACTTTCTGACCCAACCCCACCAGTTACAACAGTATTTTCATCCCTACTACTCCCCATTTTTAAGGGTGAAATTTGTCTTGAAGTCCCCCTTTCTAAGGGGGATTTAGGGGGATCAGATGCTTTACTTGTATACGGTAGCTTCGTAGAAGAGAGGTTTTGCTGAGTCAAAGTTTGAATAACAGTCTTAGCATCTTCTGGTGAAAAATTACCCAAATAATAGCGAATATTTTTAGCTAGAATATTATTATTAATTACCTTTAAATCAAACAGCCGTTCTAACTCTAATAAATAATGTAAATAATCTTCTCGTAAAGACAGAATCACCTTCAAAAAAGGAATATCTAAACAAATACGCAGAAACTCATAAAAACTGCGTCTATCACCTTGGTCTGGATAAACAAAGAAAAACTCTTCAAATTGGTCAAACATTAACACCGTTAACAGATTGCGTTCAGCATTTTTTCGTAACTCTGCCACAATAGCTGCTGAAGAATTTAGAGAACTAGCATTTAACGACTGAATATTTGATTTCAAGCACTGTCCCAACATTCCCACCCAATCTGTATAAACTCGCAACAAAATAGGTAAAACATCACGTCCCTCAATTGGTTTTTGTTGCAATGCAGGTATTAAACCACCTTGTAAAATTGAACTTTTCCCCACACCTGACTGACCATGAATTACAGTTAATTTATGCTCAGTCCCGCTAATTCTGTCCCGTAACCGCATCACATCTTGACTCCGACCAGAAGCGGCGATTTCTTGAGCCACACTACCTGTATTTTCTATTTGTAACTGTGCCGGATTTATGGCTTGTCGCTGGGGATTTAAATAAGACGCACCCACAAAAGCCCGAAACCCATATTGATGTTCAATTTGTAATTGTTCTTGCTTGAGATTAAAAGCTAAACGATATTCAGTTTTATCAAAATAGAGTAAACGCAATCTTTCTAAAATAGAGATATATAATTGCGGGTCATATTGCGGATTACTTGCAGATTTGGCAATTTCTAAATGCTCAATTGCGGCTGTAATTTCACCTAAACCCTGATCAGCACAAGCTAAAATAAATTGATATAAACTAAGTTCATAAGGTGCTAAACTAGAGATATCATTTAATATTTGCAGCCCTGTTTCTGCCAATTGTCTCGCATTTTGCCAGCGTGACTCTTGTACTGCTACCTCTGCCAAAAAGCCATAATCTTGTGCCAATTGTCGGGGAGTACCATATTCTTCATGTAGAGGCAGAGATTTATCAGCGAGAGTTTGTAAATCTGACCATGCTGTTAAATTCCGCAGCACTTCACCCAAATGATTAATATATTTTGCAACTAAATCTAGACGCTGTATTTGTGTAAAAATAAGTAAAGAATTTTGCAGATAATTTTTCGCAGTTTCCCAAGATATTTGATTATCTAAGGGATTAATTACAGCTTGCCGAGAATAAACAAAAGCAATATGAACTAAAACTATACCTTGGCGTTCTTTGAAATCATCACTTTCTTGCCATCCAGCCAAACTTTGCTGATAATATTTTAAAGCTGAATCAAGTTTGTCATAAAGATAATCATAAAACCCCAATACAAATTTTAGACTAGCGGTAATAGCAAAACTTAAAACTTCCCCACGCGTTTCTAAATCCTGAAGAGCAGATTTTAATTCCTGGCAAATTTGCGAAGTGGGACGCACATCATCAGTAAATACTTCATTAGTTTTTTGGTGTAAGAAATTAAATAACTCAGGGGTAGGAGTTTCAAATTCAATAATACTCGCCCAATTTTCTAAATCTGCGGCTAATCGAATCAACTTTTGCAGAGTTTGGTCATTCACCCACAACAAAATGGGGAAAGGAAATTGTTTTCTAAATTGCTCCCGCACTCGGTTAGCCGCAGTCAGAACCGTATCAATATCTTTAACTGATTCCAACCCAAAAACCATTAAAGCTGGTGGTTGTTCATCTCCCAGTTGTTCTTTAATAGCTGTGTAAAGAGTTTTGACGGATGTAGGTAAAGTAATTTCGCGAATTTGTACAGGAGATAATTGGTGCAGACTTTCAACCATCGTCTGACGCAAAACTGCATAATTACAGCGCAGTAAAATCAGTGAAAATTCACCCTCAGATAAGGTAATTGCTCTAACCAAAGTTTGCAATGATTGCTCATTCTTAACTTCTAAATTTTCCGGTTCATACTGATTACTCATATAATTC
Organism: Nodularia spumigena CCY9414; assembly: GCF_000340565.2. Classification (NCBI taxonomy): domain Bacteria; kingdom Bacillati; phylum Cyanobacteriota; class Cyanophyceae; order Nostocales; family Nodulariaceae; genus Nodularia; species Nodularia spumigena. The sequence continues at coordinate 1,892,842 of NZ_CP007203.1, read as the reverse complement.
GTAATGCCTCTTTCAGAGGAGCTTCGCTAACGTAATTCGTAATTCGTATTTAGATCCCCGACTTCTCTAAGAAGTCGGGGATCTGGGTAACACGCGACTACTCTGATTTACCCTCCTCATTCGCTACCAAAATCGGATTGATATCAAACCAGGAACCATCCTCATTGCGATATTCAAATACAAACATACTGCGGAGCAAAAGTTCATATCTTTCATCACCTCTAAAGCTTTTGCATTCAGTCACCTCACTGAGTAATTCCCACTCATCTTCAGTAATAGCCAAACTTAGCTCATTACATCGTTGTTTAATTACACTTTCCACACACTTACGCGACAGGGGAGGGTCTTCTCTTTGCACACAGCGAAATAATAACATCAATAAGTTACGCAGATGACCCCCGCTAACTCGGCAAAGTCGCTCTAAACTATCAGCCTCTTCAAATACCTCAGTAATTAAATGCTGGCTTTGTTCCCAACTCACTCCAGGAAATGCTCTAGCCATGACCATCTCTTGCAGCAGTGTAATTCCTGGGAGAAAATCAGCCCCATCTGGTAACTTCACCGGTACCATTGGCAAAACTTTCGGGTCTACTCCAAACCGATTTGTTAACCTTCCTAAAGCGTTGGAAAAAATTAATACTAGGGGAATTGTGTACACAACATGACAATTTAACTGGTTTAGCTGTTCGCCACGTTCCACAAACAGATATTCTGGCTGGTAAAAGGAACCCCCTGGTTTTAAAGAATTATCTATGCGGTCAAGGTTATCAACTATCACCACCAGTCCTTCTTTACCTTGCTGCTTCAGTCGTTCTATGGCAGGTTTGAGCAATTCTTGGTTAATTGATTCTAAAATGCCGTTGGTGCGCGGTTCTAAATATTGCCGTAATTGCGATCGCAGTTTCGGACTATCTTTAGTTTTAGCTGTAATTTTGCCAATACCCACAGATAACTCGGCTTCTACGCCAATATCTAACGGAGTTTGGAGAATATCAACAATTTCTTTAAATAAATTTTGAAAATATCCCGGTTTGAGCTTAATTGTGACTGCTTCCAGACTGAGACTGACTTCTCTGGCTATGGCTAATAAAATATCTGTAATATCCACATCCGCCATATCCAGGCTATGGCTAGATTCAAAATAAACTACATGAAACCCCTGCTTTTCTAATTCTGTTTTCAGTCGCAGCAGTTCAGTAGATTTACCACAACCGATATGTCCTGTAAATAATTGACAGGTAGGTTCATCAGGTGAGAGACGGGTGATAGTCCGCCCTAGTTCTTCAATAATCTTGGCACCACGTACCTCAGAAAAATCAATATAATACTGTCTATCTTCAGGTTTGCTGACTACCAGTGTTTTGGCAGGGTTGCACGCCTTAAAAAATCTAGTTACATTCAGTTTCATGACAATTTAGCCGAATTCAGCCTGATACTACTGCCTTTTTCGTGATTATACAGTTGCTCAAGCTGATATTTCGGAATTTATCACCAAACTCGCAGATGTAAGCAGCAAAAAGTGATTAAAAATGTTAAGGGCGGGTTTATAGACATCATTCATCATTAACGGGGATATTGGTAAACCCGCCCCTACTTCCACTTTGTTTAAACCAATCTACTAAAACAGGGAACGAATTACGAATTATCAAAATCCCATTGCTTTGGCTACTGCACCCAATTCAGCATCAATGCCTTGTTTAAATTGGCTGTGACTGTGTTTAATTGCAGTATCTGGGTCTTTTAAACCATTACCTGTAAGGACACATACCACTGTCGCGCCTGTGGGAACTTGGTCTTTAACTTGCAATAAACCGGCTACAGATGCAGCGCTGGCGGGTTCACAGAAAATACCTTCTGATGATGCCAAAAGTCTATAAGCATCTAGAATTTCTTCGTCTGTAACGGCTTTGAAGCAACCAAGACTTGCAGATTGGGCGGCCATAGCTTTATCCCAACTCGCAGGGTTCCCAATGCGGATAGCGGTGGCGATGGTTTCAGGATGAGAAATTGGGTGTCCATTGACTAAGGGGGCTGCACCGGCGGCTTGGAATCCCATCATTCTAGGCAAGCGATCGCACTTTCCGGATTGATGGTATTGACAAAACCCCATCCAATATGCTGTGATATTTCCGGCATTACCCACGGGGATACACAACCAGTCGGGAGCATTACCCAAGGCATCGACAACTTCAAATGCTCCGGTTTTTTGCCCTTCCAAACGGTAGGGATTCACGGAATTAACTAAAGTAATAGGATAGCTTTCTGCCATTTCGCGGACAATTTCCAGCGCCCGGTCAAAATTGCCTTTAATTGCTAAAACTTCTGCACCATACAACAAAGCCTGTGCTAATTTACCCAGCGCCACATAACCATCGGGTATGAGTACAAAGGGCTTCATTCCACCACGTTTAGCATAAGCCGCAGCTGCTGCCGAGGTGTTGCCTGTACTGGCACAAATGACTGCTTTCGCCCCAGCTTCCTTCGCCTTGGTGATTGCCATCGTCATTCCCCGGTCTTTGAAGCTACCAGTAGGGTTAAGACCATCGTATTTTACAAAAACTTTGACTTGTCTGCCAATACGTTGTGCGATCGCCGGTACCGGAATCAAGGGAGTATTACCCTCTAATAAGGTGACAACAGGCGTTTTTTCGCTAACAGGCAAATACTCACGATAGGCTTCTATCAGTCCGGGCCAGGGTTGGCTATAAGATTTAGCAACAGACAAACTCACAGTCACAGGCTTTAAAAGTTTTTTAACTAAGGATTGGGGATGAGGGAGCGCTGCATTGACCAGGAAAAAAACTTAATTTCTCCTTTTTAGGTCTATTTTCTAGATTTTCCATTCTAGAAGAATATTATCTATCTTTAATGCTAACGTCTCACTGATAATTTTTATTTTATGTGGAATGCCAGCTTATGATCACTATTAACAGGAGTCAATGCTCCAACACATCATACCATCTTTTGGTCAATTCACCCTAGTCTGAGAGGGAACAAAGTATAAATTTCACGATGGAACACAGCCCACACAATTACCGTCACTTATGAATACACCAGTAACCTATGAGGTTATATGATTAAAAATATACAACTTTTTAACAAACCTTAAACATACATTAGTATAGTATTTACTATTGTGTGAGTTGAGTTGTGGAATTTAGTTAACAATGCCTACCTATTCATCTAGTGTTTCTGAACGCCACTCCCAGACTCTCTGGGTTAGCGATGTCACAAAGTCTTATTATCAAGATGACCAGCAAGCGAAACTTCAGCACCTGCAAGCAGAGGTAGATTCTCTATTGCAGCAATTGCAAAATCTCAAACAACAAAGGCTCTCGGATAATCACCCAGAATAATTAAATAATCGAGATTATGGCGATCGCCTGTAGTTGACATCAATTAGACTACTACTCAAAGCGTTGATTTTGATCTGACCAACGCTTGATACTGTAGTTATGGGCATTCTCTACTAACAATGCGAGAGATTGACTATCAGAAAGCCAGGCGATCGCTGTCAAGGATTGTTGAGAATAATTTTTAAAGTCCGTATAAATAACCTTACCACTATCCGATAAGATTAGGGTACGAGGACGGAACTGTTTTGGCTGTGATTTCTGGGTATCCAAAATGATATCCTGTAAAGAAGCGATCGCATCGGCTGAAATAGTCACCACCATTTCTGGCTGGGTATCATTGGTTAAATCAATCATTTGTAGAGGCCAGTTACCCAGTTGTGCTTGAATTTGCCAGAAGCTAGGAACATCACCAACCGGAAGCTGACCAGTTTCTTGTAAAGAACGCCACAAAATCGGCAGCATAGCCTCCACAGCACCGGGATTTTGTTGATACAGTGTGGAGAGGGTAATGGGAGAGGGTTGCACCCATTCCAGGGCGCTCTGGGTAACAGCTAAAGGTTTAGGTTGGAGAGGATGATTGTCATCATCAGGAATTTTGGGACTAGCCGCCAATAGCTGCAAAACCCCATTTTGCCACAGTACAGCTTTGATAGTCGCAGAAGTAATTTGCTGTTCTCCTTGTGAATTCCAGACAATAATCTGAATCTCTGAGTTGAGATTTATCCCCAAAGTTGTCCAAAAAAACTCGGCGGAGGAAGTATTGGGAGGTTGCAAATTCCTAAAAGGAGAACTCAACCAGCTTTTACCATCATGAAAAGCACTCACCTCTACCCGATACCAAACTTGGTTGTCTGTGAGAGTCAGGTCGGCGTTGCTATCTGGTTGCAACCATTCCGAAGAATTAATTTCAGTAATTGGTTGTACCGCACCTATAATTTGACTAGAATGATTCAGCGCTATTTCCGGCTTCACCACCTCCCCCTTCAGTTGTGGTAACAAACCTTGAACATAGCTAAGATGAGATGGAGTAATTTGTGGTTGAGACTTTAACCAAGAATTAGCACGTTCTTCTCCCCTCTGGGCTGCTAAAATTAAAGTTGCCCAAACTTGCACATCTTGTCGAGTGGGATTAACTCGCAACGCCGCCACTGTGCGATTCCACAAACGCCCTGTATCTGCTTTCAGTAGGCTGGCGATTTCTTGGGCATTTTGCAGCGATGCTTCAAATACCTGTAAAGCTTTTGCCCAACGACCATCAATTAATTCTGCCAATACTTGTTCACTAGGGCTAGCCGAACTCATATCTGCTTGGGCTTTGGTTAATTGGGAATGCAAGCGAATCACATCTAGTTGCGCTTGGGCTGCTGCGGGGAAATCTCCTTGATGCTGTTTTTGGATAAATTGCAGCCATTCAAAAGCAGGTGTCCATAATCCATTACGAGCGATTAATAAAGCATCTTGATAACCAGAATCCTCGAATGCTGGTGATTTTAGGGATATTTCAGCCAGTTGAATGGGGTTGAGATAAAAATTAGTCTCTTGGACTTGGTAAACGGTTAACTGGGGTTCTAAATCCACTGTTTGATCAATAACCAGTTCTTTCGCACCCCCACCAGTCACCTGCTCCCATTTGGGTAGTTGTCCATTGGGATTCTGCCAAGACAATAATTGTAGCAGGTTTTGGCGTTGAGGATTGTAATAGATAATATAACCGTAAGCGATCGCATTAGTTTCTTGTTGACGCTGACCCCACAAAGCCAACCACACCCCAGGTGAGACAACATCAGTCCCCAAAGATTGAATTTTAGTTAAGGGTAGACTAATATTATCATCTCGGTATAATAATGCCGCATTGATCAAGGATTCATCTGGCGCAGTGATGGATAGTTGAGTCGCTAGATAATAAGACTTTTCTGGTTGTGATTGAAATTCTACATCTTCTGCGCGCTGGTAAACTCTCAGTTCCACAATTTCTTGACAATCAGACTGACAATTGACACGCTGCTGAAAAATTGGTAATAAAAATGAGCCTTCCTCATTATCTAAGGGAATTGATTCCCCGGCTGTTTGTTGTGTACTCAGACCATCTTGAATTTGTTGGAGGCTTTGGGGATTTTCGCTTTTATTTAGAGGAATTTGCCCCCATTCTGGCAAAAATTCATTCATCCAGCCTAACTGTGCAGGATTGAATATGAAAAGAATGCTGAACCAGGTAAAAGCAATAATTAATCCAGCGCTGCTCAATAATAGCGCGATCGCTAGCGTTGACCACAGCCAACTGCGATATTGAGACTTTGGCCTGGGTTTTGCACAGACGCGTTTGTTCCCATTTCCATGAGACTGATTTCCTTGAGAAGATGGTGGCGTTGGCTTACGCGAGCGATTTGCCATTTTAGTTCTTAGTTAAGCCAGAAAAGACATTTGTGTGGAATATTGTTTCTTTTATAGTCCAGCTTTGCCAATCTTGCCTAAAATTTTTACATTACTTAGGTTACAGAATCCCATGAGCAGGGTTTGCTATTTAGAAAATAGTTATGCATTAGCAATATGTTATTTATTCTCATTATTGATGATTTGTAAAACTATTTTTATAGCTAAAAATAATAAAAGAGGTTTGGCTGATCACCAAACCTCACTATAAATCCAGTGCATAACAACATCCCGGATTAATTTACCTATTATCTTCCTACTTAGTCATCTTCCTATGGGATGTGTCCAAATGTCCTAAAAGCTGATAAGGCTGGATTTTGGTATTCCCAAATACATGAGCAAAACCAATCATATATCTGAAGATGGGGATATCTCAAAGTGTTGGTATTACTAGGAATTTTCTGTGATCCAGCAGTCATACAAAAGCATTTCTTCCAAATAATCAGCAAAATAAAAGACGGGTTTTATCCCGTCGATATAGCTTGAAAGAGGCAATACACCTTGGTATTTAGAATAGTCACAAAAATTAAATTTAATAGGTTGTTAGGAAAGCAGATTATCTCAACAAAAGAAACAGCTAATTAAGCTGAATTCCGTATTTTAATCATATTCAATCTCTGCACTGATCATGAATATATCACATAATAAATTTAATCACTTGCCATTTTGGCAGATAGTCAACAATAAAATTGGCGAATCAGCTCTTGTTATAAGTATAAGAATTAGAAGCTTTTTGATAATTTAGGCAATTTCACCAAATTTTTGGGGATAAAATTGTCAAAATCACATATTGTCAAAAATATGACAAAATTCTGGGCATATCTGTCATATAACCAAGCTCAGGGGTATATGTATGAAAAAAAAACTTAAATATAGTTATAATTTAGCTATAAGCCGAATAGAACAACCGTAGTTCGACCGAAATCAATTTTCTAGTCCAGACTATTGACCGAAAAACGAGACGCAAGCCCCTGACTTTAGGCATGGGGAGAAGGCGGTAAGAACTTTTAAGTTCCGTCAAACGATTGCGTGGCTTTAGCCACAGTGTTAAAATAGATTAGCGAGAAAACAAGTAGGAATAACCTTCAGCGCATTGAAGTATCCTAGTACGGAGCAATCCCGGCAACGGACATATCCGACTCGATTCGGAATAGTTAAAGGGCGAATAATGGCAGGATATGGAGCGTTCATCTTTAAAATATGAAGGACTCAGAAAGTATGCGCGAATGAGAGCAAAAGCTCTTTGAGTGAGTAGAGGGATACTTGAATGTCCCGTTGTCGCCTTTTTCAGGTAGGCAAGAATCCCCTGGCTTTAGACGTGGGGAGGTTCAAGGCTATATTTCGGGTTTGTGCAATTCCACTCTCCCTTTGTAGGTGAGGGCGGAAAAATCTGGCAATTTTACGCAAATTTCAATTTAAAGATGTTACCTAGACAAAGTAACATCTATGTGTTAATACTTTGCTACCTTAACTGGAACAAGCGCAATAGTCACATTTTAACTAATTCTGTTAATATTTTTAGATGTTACAAAAGAAACATAAAAGCGGAAAAAAACTCGGTTGGTCTTTAGATGAACGAGATCCCCAGTTCATCGAATCTCTGATGCCGTTTTTGAGCTTTTTATATCATTACTACTTTCGAGTTCAAACTAGTGGTTGGCATCATATACAACCCGACAAAAAAGTTCTCTTCGTTGGTTCTCACAATGGGGGACTAGCGGCTCCTGATATGTCAATGATCATGTACGACTGGTTCGGAAAATTTGGGGTTGAGAAACCTGTCTACGGTCTCATGCATCCCCATGTTTGGAAATTTACCCCAGAAATAGCCCAAATGGCGGCTAAGAGTGGAGCCGTAATCGCTCATCCAAAAATGGCTTACGCCGCTTTGCGTTCTGGGGCCAGCGTACTGGTGTATCCTGGGGGAGCAGAAGATGTCTTTCGACCGCATCATTTACGGAATCAAATTTATTTTGCCGGACGGCAAGGATTTATTAAGCTAGCGCTACGGGAAAATGTCCCGATTGTACCTGTAATTTCTACTGGCGCTCATGATACTCTGTTTGTGTTGGCTGACTTCTATAAAATTTTAAAGCAATTCCATGAATGGGGAATGCCGTGGTTATTTGGGATTGACCCGGTAGTTTTTCCGGTTTATTTGGGATTACCGTGGGGATTAGCAATTGGACCTCTTCCTAATATCCCATTGCCAATGCCTATTCAAACACGGGTATGTAAACCCATTGTATTTGAACGCTACGGTCGGGAGGCGGCAAGCGATCGCCATTATGTCCATGAATGCTATGAATTAGTTGCAAATCAGATGCAGGAAGAGTTAGACGAATTAGTTAAACTCAGTGCTTAGAGGATGTTTGAAAAGTCTGATTGTTGGTAGCAAAACATTCTAGATACCCCTAAATCCCCCTTAAAAAGGGGGACTTTGATTCTATAGCAACCGCCAAGGTTGTTAGGACATGGCAAAAGCCTAAAACCCAGTCACAGCGAGTCTTTCACTTTTGACTTTTGACTTTTGCTATAATTCCCCCCTTGAAAAGGGGAGGCTCAAGGGGATCTGCGAGTGCCTAAAATCACAGCCAACCACTTTTGAAACAGCCTCTTAGAGAATTTTATGAAAAAGGTGGATCAGTATTAACACTGCTTTCACCGTAACTAATTTATATAATCTACTGAAGCTAGTTTTTAGCGATCGCTCTTTAAGTAGGGTCATTTCACAAAATCGCGTTGCTCCCTTATCAAAGACAGTTTTAGCTTCTTCAAAACTGACATTGTGCTTCTTCAGGTTTATGGCTGCTTTTGACTCATCCCACTTGAACTCCATACCCAGATCATCTATAAGTCGTTAATTCAAACACTACGACTAAAGCAAGACTAATCCAATTTAAGGGTTCTAAGAACTGAAATAAACTTGCTTAATCTCAGATTACACTGGTACTGCTTGGCGCACTTCTACGGGTTCACCTGTTAAACTAAAAGCCCGAACTTCAGTAATTTTAACCTTGACAATTTGCCCTTTTAATTGGCTGATGTCGCCAGTAAAGAAAGTCAAACGATTACCGCCAGTGCGTCCCATGACTTGGGTGGGATCTTTGGAGTTTTGGTCTTCTACTAAGACATCTTCGATACGTCCCATGTAACGCTGCGATCGCTCGGATGCTTTGACGTTGACTAAATGGTTTAATCTTTGTAGGCGATCGCTTTTAACTTCTTCACTGAGTTGATTAGACCACAAAGCTGCTGGTGTACCAGGGCGCGGAGAATATGCGGCTGTATTCAACAAATCAAAGCCAATATCTTCTACCAACTTCAGAGTATTTTCAAACTGTGCTTCCGTCTCTCCAGGAAAGCCCACAATTGCATCCCCACTAATTGACGCATCAGGCATATAACGCCGAATGGTATCAATAATCCGGCGATATTTCTCGTGAGTATAACCCCGTGACATTGCTTTCAATAATTCATTATCCCCTGATTGAAACGGAATGTGAAAGTGTTCACACACCTTCGGCAACTCAGCACAAGCCTTAATTAATCTCTCCGTAAAATAACGGGGATGACTCGTGGCAAATCTTAACCGTTCAATCCCTGGAATATCATGGACATAATAAAGTAAATCAGTGAAATTATGCAAATGGCGACCTTCTGGAGTTGTCCCCGGCAAATCTCGACCGTAAGCGTCAATATTTTGACCGAGTAGGGTAATTTCTTTGTAACCTTGTCGCCCCAGTTCTTCCATTTCGGCACGTATGGCTTCTGGCGTGCGAGATTGTTCTACACCACGCACATTAGGAACCACACAATAGGTGCAGCGTTCATTACAGCCATAAATGATATTCACCCAAGCAGTCACACTGCTATCTCGTCGCGGTTGGGTGATATCTTCCATGATGTGAACCGACTCAGTAGCCACAACTTGATTACCATTTAAAACTGATGTCAGCAAATCTTGAAGACGGTTGGCGTGTTGTGGTCCCATTACCAAGTCTAATTCTGGCACGCGTCGTAACAGGGCTTCTCCTTCCTGTTGGGCAACACAACCAGCAACAATCAGCGTTAAACCAGGCTCTTCTTGCTTGCGTTTGGCTTGTCTACCGAGATAAGAATACACCTTGTGTTCGGCATTATCCCGAATCGTGCAAGTATTGTAGAGAATCAAATCTGCATCATTGGGGTCTTCCGACCATTCAAAGCCCATGTCTTCTAAAATGCCAGCCATGCGCTCTGAGTCGGCTTTATTCATTTGGCAACCGAAAGTAATAATGTGGTAGTGGCGATTAGAAGTGATCATGGGCGATTATGCTGAGTTAGCGTCACGTATATAAACTTTATTTCTATTCTATAACTCAGTTATCAGTTATCAGTTATCAGTTACCAGTTATCAGTTACTCAGGGCTACTAAAAGCCCCCGCATTTATGCGTGGGGAATGCGTTACCCCTATTTCCCCAGGTTGCATAACAGCTTATTTATTCCTCACTTGCTGGCTCAGATGGAGCTGCTTCGCGACTACGGCGTAATGAATTCCGCAACTGATTTTGACTAGAAGATGAAGTATTCGCTGGTGCTGCTGGTGCTGGTGCTGGTGCTGGTGTACTTGCTGTGGGACGCGGCCGCCGATTTGTGCTGGGTTGCGCTACTGGTGCTGGTTTTGGTGCTGGTGCAGAATTAGTAGAGGTTCTCTGACGCTGCACATTACGCAAAGAATTTCTGACTTTTGACTGGCTAGGAGTAGGAGTGGTCCTTGTTCCAGATGATGAACCTGTGGCGGTGTTTTGCTGGCGTGGTTGTCTAACTGGTGTTGCTGCTGCGGGTCTGGTGATTGGTGCTGCTGGCGCTGTTGGTGTAATTTCTCTTCTGGCTCTGACTGTAGGTTTGCTGGTGGTGTTGGTAGCAGGAGTATTTGGACTCGGTGTGGGTGTAGAACTAGATGCCGCTCTCTCGCGGCTTCTCTGTCTTGCTTGCTCTTGTTCTTTCTTTTTCCGTTCTTGGAGTTGGCGGTGTCGCCGTGAACCTTCAAGAGCAAAGTTTGTGGATATTGATACTCCCTGTCTGCCATTTTCTGAGGGTTTCAATTTCCAGTTACGGGCTTGTCTTAAGGTTTCTTTGTCTAATCTGCTGTTACCACTAGAGTTAACAATCCGCACATTAGTAACATTACCTTTTGCATCCGTATCAACAGCTACTTCTACTCTGCCTTCAATTCCTCGGCGTTTGGCAAACTCTGGATAGCTGGCACTGCACTGGGTACAAGCTGCACGACCATCACCTGAACCTCTGGAATTACCACCACTATTATTTTGTGGCTGTGTTTTAATCTGTGGTGTGCTGGGTGCAGTGGGTGCGACGGCTACAGGCGATCGCTGTACTCTTGTATTATTACTTATATTATTACTTATATTATTATTTGTTCCCGTACCTGAAGCTACTGTATTACTGCTTTGAGTGACTCTGGAATCTCTTAATCCACTTAAAGTTCCTCTGAGTCGTTCACTAGCTTGATTCGTCTGAGGAACTGCAATTGGTGATTCTGATGATCTTGTTGTTGAAGTCAACAGAGATTCTAACTTAGCTACAGATTCCTGGCGTGGGGGAGTTGTTGGTGGGGGTGGCTGAGAAACCGTTGGTTGAGTTGGCTGGGGAACCGGAGGAGCTTTCACACTCTCAACCTTTGGTGCTGGTGGAGTTACAGTTGGCTGCTGTTGTTGTGGCGCTACAGCAGGCTGGGAAAATGTTGGCTCAATTTTCACCGGTGTTATTGGTGTGACTCTACTCGTAACAATCTTGGTAGGTTCGGGTATTTTAATTTTTTCGGGAATTATTTCCGGCGGTTTTTCTGGTTTTTCCTCTGGAGGGTCTACCGGATCTAAAATTACTAACTCTATTGGTTCGTATTGTTCCTTCGGCACTCTCACCAACAAACTACCTATACCCGAAGCTAGTAAGGCGATGTGTAGCGTTAACGAGCTAATCAGACTATACATCAAGAAAGTCTTGAGAGCTTCAACTTCTTGGGAACGATGTTTGACGGTAATGCCGGAAAAGCTCATAGTCTATTGCTACCTATTCTCACTTATTTAGTTATACTAGAACGCATAAGCTAAAAATATCAAGTAAAAAATTTAAATTCTTTCGGTAATCCTACGAAAACCTGTTTTAGCCCACACTTCCCAGTCCATTCCTGAGCATCAGGCTTGTGTGCATATAGATTGTTTAGTTGAAATTATTTGTTATGTCATGAAATATAGATAATAATTATTCTTTTTTATAGACTGATATTTTATTTTAATTCCAGGACTTACGCAAAATCATGAAAAAACGAACCACAAAGAACGCGTTGGCGCTAGCCTCTCCCCTTCTCCCAAAGGGAGAGGCTAGCGCCAAGGGAGAAGGACACGAAGGAAAGAGGGTTGCAGAGAGTTATTGCGTAAGTCCTAAATTCTTCGCGAAGAAATATCAATTATTGTGATTTATCCTAAATTTACCAAAAAAATGGAAAAGCTAACGCGAAACCTAACCCCCTAACCCCCTTCCCTACCAGGGAAGGGGGAAAATTTAACGCCTCTCTCCTTGCAGGTTAAGGTGTATGCACAAGTCTAAAACCTTTGATTTGGGTAGGGTGCGTTATGGACTTTAGTCCTAACGCACCGAGAATCTAAGATGGTGCGTTGCGCTACGCGACAACACACCCTACACAAATGGAGTAATTCAATCATTTGTGTGTACACCGTGCTTCCTTGCAGGAGAGAGGAATGGAAGCTGGGTTTTCCAGTTACCGTTAAAATTGAGGTACACACAAGTCTAAAAACGTTTATTTGCATAGGTGCGTTAACCCATGCCATATTGACACATTAATATCTTTGGTATGCTTTATTTGTTTTAAGATAAGAATACAGAAGCACTGTCAATTGCAATAGTAAAGTTGAGTATTTTATCTAGCGGTTAATAGCTGGATACAAAAAATTAGCACCACAAAAAACTGTCTTTGAAGTAGGCTTGTAGCATCTCAACGCTTGTAATATTTTTATGACTTCCTTGATTCGCTTCTTGATGTGCGCCCCTGACCACTATGATGTAGACTATGTAATTAATCCCTGGATGGAAGGGAATATTCACAAGTCTTCGCGCGATCGCGCCGTAGAACAGTGGGAAAAACTCTACCACATCCTCAAACAACACGCCATTGTCGATTTAGTACCGCCCCAGATTGGTTGGCCTGACATGGTATTTACCGCCAACGCGGGTTTAGTCTTGGGACAAAATGTTGTCCTGAGTCGATTTCTCCACAAAGAACGTCAGGGAGAAGAACCTTTCTTCCAAAACTGGTTTGAGGAAAACGGTTACACGGTTAATTTACTCCCGAAAGATTTACCCTTTGAAGGTGCTGGAGATGCACTTTTAGATCGGGAAGGACGTTGGTTATGGGCTGGATATGGTTTTCGCTCAGAATTAGATTCTCACCCTTATTTAGCTAAATGGCTAGATATTGAGGTGCTATCCCTGCGGTTAATTGATGAGCGCTTCTATCACTTAGATACCTGCTTCTGTCCTTTAGCTAACGGCTATTTATTGTATTATCCCGGCGCTTTTGATGCTTATTCTAACCGCTTAATAGAAATGCGAGTTGCGCCAGAAAAGCGGATCGCAATTACCGAAGCTGATGCTGTCAACTTCGCCTGTAATACGGTGAATGTGGAAAGCATCGTGATTATGAACAAAGCCAGCAATGCTTTAAAAGCACGTTTAGCAGATGTTGGTTTCCAAGTCATTGAAACCCCACTGACAGAATTCCTCAAAGCCGGTGGTGCTGCTAAATGTCTCACACTGCGAGTCACAGAACCACTAGACGCAGAAATTCATGCTAATGTCTCGGTAGAAAGCCGCGTGATTCGCATGGAAGGTCATTTACTGGACTCTGGCTTGATTAACCGTGCTTTAGACTTGATTGTGGATACTGGCGGTAGTTTCCAAGTCATGAATTTTAACTTGGGAGAACAACGCCAAAGTACATCTGCGGCTGAGGTGCGAGTTTCAGCGCCTTCTCATGAGGTGATGGAAGAAATCATCTCGCAGTTAATTGATTTGGGTGCTGTCGATTTACCCCAAGATGAACGAGATGCTAAATTACAGCCTGTAATTCAAGCTGGGGTGGCTCCTGATGATTTCTATGTGAGTACGATTTATCCTACGGAAGTGCGGATTAATGGTGAATGGGTGCGGGTACAGAATCAGCGCATGGATGGCGCGATCGCCATTACTCAAACTCCCAATGGTTTAGTAGCTAAGTGTAAACTGTTACGTGACTTAGAAGTGGGCGACAAAGTAATTGTTGATGTACTCGGTATCCGTACTATCCGCAAAACTGAATCCCGCGAACATCGTAATGCTCAAGAATTTAGCTTTATGTCCTCTGGGGTTTCCAGTGAAAGACGTGTGGAACTTGTGGTGGAGCAAGTCGCTTGGGAATTACGTAAAATTAGGGATGCTGGCGGTAAAGTAGTTGTCACGGCGGGACCTGTAGTGATTCACACAGGCGGCGGCGAACATTTGGCGCAACTGATTCGGGAAGGATATGTACAGGCGCTCTTGGGTGGTAATGCGATCGCCGTCCATGACATAGAGCAAAATATGATGGGGACTTCCCTCGGTGTAGACATGAAGCGGGGTGTAGCCGTCCGTGGTGGGCATCGCCATCACCTCAAAGCCATCAATATTATCCGTCGTTATGGCAGCATTGCTAAGGCTGTGGAAGCGGGAGTAATTAAAAATGGCGTGATGTATGAGTGTGTCTCTAACAATGTGCCTTTTAGCCTGGCTGGTTCCATTCGGGATGATGGTCCTTTACCTGATACCCAAACGGATTTGATTAAGGCACAGGAGGAATACGCTAAACTAATTGAGGGTGCGGAGATGATTTTGATGTTGTCTTCCATGTTACACTCCATTGGGGTGGGAAATATGACTCCGGCAGGGGTGAAGATGGTCTGTGTAGATATTAATCCAGCTGTAGTTACTAAGTTAAGCGATCGCGGTTCTGTGGAATCGGTGGGTGTGGTGACTGATGTCGGTTTGTTCCTCAGTCTGTTGATTCAGCAGTTGGAAAAGTTGACAAGTCCATACATTGCTAGTGTAGGTTAAGAAATATTGCACGCAGAGGCGCAGAGGCGCAGAGAAGAATGAAGAGAGTAGTTTTTCAGGTTAATTGGGTGAGTTTTATTGCTGATTTCCTGTTGGTGGGGATGGTTTTTGGCCCCCCTATTGCTCCTTTTTTGGCTGCGTCTCATGTGTCTTTGCTGAGTAGGATTGCGGACATTATTTATTTCATGGGTAATCATGTCTGTCCGCAACCTAATATGGGTTTGGATTTAGCATCCCCGTTTATTATGGCTGTTTGTATGCGCTGCTATGGTACTGTTACGGGGTTGCTAGTTACTCGGTTGTTATATGGGGTAACTGGTGGTAAGGGTTTTTACTGGTTAAGTCAATATGGCTGGAATGGTGCAGCTTTGGCTAGTGTGTTAATGATGGCTTATCCTTTGGAATTGGCTGCTCAGGTTTTCGGGTTATGGGATTTTAATAATTATTTGGTGACACCCTTTGGGTTAATTACGGGTTTGGCTTGGGGTTTATTTACTATGCCGATTTTACACGGTTGGCAACAAGGTAAAATTGCTAACTAACTGTTTAGTTTGAACAACAACAGGCGATCGCATGGAAAGGGATATGAATATTCATGGAGAAAAATCACAAAAACAATAACAGATGTTGAATTTTTACCAACTTCAGAAGGTTTCTTAACCTGTAGAAATAGTCAAACTGTATTTGTAATATCTCACCATCCTGTAGCTCCTGGCTTAAAAAACGAATACTTCCATAACATTGGTAAATTAATAGCTACTAACCCAGCCTAAAATCCCAACTCTCTTACTCTCTGCGCCTCTGCGCCTCTGCGTGATAAAAATCATTTATTAAACCACTCCACAACACCCTCAGCCAAAACCCTCGCTAACCTCCTTTGTTCCTCAACATCCATCGCCAACTCAAAATCAGGGTAAAAGTTTTATCCCCCTGTTCTACCGTTACAGGTACAGGAACTTGCAGAGGAAAGACGATTTCTGTCGCTGTCGGTAATTCCCGCGAAATTATACTGCGAATCTTGGAGTGTGGTGGAATTGCGCCTGGAATCATCCGAGTTTCTTGACTATGAATCCAGCCTCCATAGTCTAAACGTAACCAATCACCTTCTTTTGCTGTCACAGATGCTCTCACACCTTGGGGTAAAGGCGTTAACCGTGAATCAGTGGTACTGGGGCCTGTGCGCGCCACACCAGCCTCGGCTATGATTTCTACTACTGGGAGTTTGGCTGGTGACAGGGTTTGAATCTGACCAGAACTGAATTGAGTTATTGTTTGATTATTGAGAGTTAATTGAAATTCCGGTTTTTCCCCATCTGATAATATTCCTAATGTCGTGCATCCCTGATATTTACCTGGGACAATTTGAGTGATGGGTTGATTTTTACCATCTATATATATGGCTGAATTACTGGGTAGAGATATTTGTTTTGGTTGCGGTGATAGCTTAACAGTTCGCTCTCCCAATCTTACGCTTAAATTAGCATTAGGAGAGGCGATGGCACTAAAACAAATCTTTTCTCCTGGTAGTCGAGAAATATCAAGTTTAGGAGTCAGGGAATCTTCGACAAAGGCTAATCCTTGGGGTATTTGTGGTTGATGATCAACTCTAGTTACCTGCATCTGAATTTCTTGATTTTGGTAACGTACAGTAAACAGATTTTCTCCCACTTCCAAAGGAAAGCTAGGGGCGAAATGTCCAGATTTACTGCGCTGAATGGGTTGATTATTAATTAAAACTTGTCCCGTTGGTGGTGCAGTCCCCAGGAGGAATATTTTATCTGTATTAGTTTCATGATTAGCTGGCGGATAAACCACCTTCAGCGTGTTTTCTTGCGCCCAAGCTACTGTGGGAGTTGTGAGAGAACCGAGAATGATTAATCCTAAAAGCGATCGCATGATTGGGGAATGGGGAGTGGGGAGTGGGGAGTAAAGAATTTTAGATTTTGGATTTGCAATTTTAGATTGCAGTCTAATCTAAAATCTAAAATCTAAAATCTAAAATTGATTGACCAATGACTACTGACTAATTTTAAACCACTCTACAACACCATCAGCCAAGGCTTTTGCTAACTTTTTCTGTTCTTGAGGATTTGTTAACCATTCAAATTCTTGGGGGTTAATCATAAAACCCAATTCCAATAAAACCGATGGTGCAGCTGTTGGACGTGTGAGGGCGAGATTATTCCAAAATACCCCATAAGAAGGTCTATTTAATTTTTGCACTAAATAATTGTGCATAAATATAGCTAGGCTATGAGCTTGGGGATGATACCAGAAAGTGCCGATTCCCTTGGTATTCTCCGCATCACCACTATCAGGTAAAGCATTGTAATGTATGGAAAGTGCGATCGCCGGTGCTTCTCGATCTATCATGGCCATGCGATCGCCTAGAGAAACATCAATATCAGTCTCCCTAGTCATGACTACTGTCGCCCCTAAATTCAGCAATTCATCGCGGAATAACTTGGATACGACTAAATTGACTTCTTTTTCTGTATATCCATTCGGACCCACTGCACCGGATTCTTTGCCACCATGTCCGGGATCGAGTAGAATCTTCATATCAGATAGTGGTTTTCCTCTTTCTCGCCCCATTGTTGGCGGATGACGCAAAGCTAAAACCAGGGCTGTATTCTCGTATCTCAGCTTATATCCCCACTGTTGAGCTTTTTTGAGGTTAAAGGTGTATTGTACCTGCCCTGGAGCTACCTGCTGCCAATCTAGACGAGAAATTAAAGGGTCATCATCTAAACGAATAGTATCTGTTTGGGCAGTAGTGTTGTAAAGTGTGAGAGTGAAATGATTATCGCTTTGTTGCACACTGACGGGTACTGGAACCTGTAGAGGGAAAACTATCTCTGTGGCACTAGGAAGTCGGCGATATCCGACACTGCGAATCGTTGTGCGTGGCGGAATAGCACCTGGTAAAACGCGAGTTTCCTGACTATTAATCCAACCGCCATAGTCAAGGCGCAACCATTCACCTTCACTCCCTGTCACCGAAGCCTGTGTACCTTTGGGTAGTGGGGTGAGTCGGGAATAATCGGTACTGGGGCCTGTACGCCCTACCCCTGCATCTACTATCACTTCCACAACTTGTAAGTTTGCAGGTGAGAGAATTTCAATTTTGCCAGTTCCTGGTTGAGTTATCGTCTTTCCGTTGAGTCTCAGTTGAAATTCCGGTTTCCCCAAATCTATGGTTTTAGCACCAGAAATGATGTTGTTACCCAAGTTGGGCGAAATAGGTTGTTGAACTGTGGTGCAACCTTGATACTTTCCTGGGATAAACTGGGCAGTAGGCTGGTTGTTTCCTGTGAGAGCCGCCGAATTACTTGGTAGACTTACTGTTTGAGGTTGGGGTGCAAGAGAAATAGTTTGATTTGCCAGTTTGACAGATACACTGGCATTAGGGGGTGCGATCGCACTAAAACAAATTAATTCTCCCGGTAGTCTGGCAATGTCGGCAGCTGGAGTGAGAGAATCTTTGCCAAAGGCTAACCCTTGAGGTAACTCAGGTTGTGTAGCCAGCCTTGTAACTTGAATTTCTAGTTGTTGATTTTGGTGACGGACAGTAAAGAGATTTTCTCCCAACTGCAAAGGAAAACTTGGAGCAAAATGGCCTGCTTGACTGCGGTTAATTGCCTTACCATTGATGAGAACCTTTCCATCGGGTGGCGCTGTACCAATCAAGAAGATTTTTTCTGCCCTTGTCTGGTGGCTGTTTCGAGGATAAACAACCAAAAGTGATGATAGCTCGCGTGGCGTAGCCATTCCTGCCCATGCTACTACAGAGGAGGTAACGATAAACCCTAATATTACTAATCCTAGAAGTTTTTTCACGACAACAGCACAAAAGATTTCACCACAGAAACTGTGGCACAATTACGGGATGTTTTTTGAGAAGTTGCTAAAAATTCAAATTACTATACTATGACTAAGTTTATTTTTGTAACTGGAGGTGTAGTTTCCAGTATTGGCAAGGGCATTGTAGCAGCAAGTCTGGGACGTTTACTCAAATCGCGCGATTATTCGGTGTCGATTTTGAAACTCGACCCTTATATTAATATCGATCCAGGTACAATGAGTCCTTTTCAGCATGGGGAAGTTTTTGTTACCGAAGACGGTGCTGAAACCGATTTGGACTTGGGACATTACGAACGCTTTACTGATACATCAATGTCGCGGTTAAACAGTGTTACCACTGGTTCAATTTACCAAGCGGTAATTAATAAAGAGCGACGCGGAGACTATAATGGCGGGACAGTACAGGTTATCCCCCATATCACTAACGAAATTAAAGAACGAATTCTCAGAGTTGCCCAAGATACGAATCCATCTGTATTAATTACGGAAATTGGCGGCACGGTGGGCGATATTGAATCACTGCCGTTTTTGGAAGCTATTCGCCAATTACGCAAGGAAGTGGGACGGCAAAATGTATTGTATATGCACGTTACCCTCATACCTTGGATAGCTTCGGCTGGGGAAATGAAAACCAAGCCCACTCAGCATTCTGTGAAGGAATTGAGATCAATTGGCATTCAACCAGATATTTTAGTCTGTCGGTGCGATCGCGCGATCCCTCTGGGCTTAAAACGCAAGTTATCAGAATTTTGCGATGTTCCCCAAGAATGTGTGATCACTGCCCAAGATGCCAGCAGTATTTATGAAGTACCCCTGATTGTAGAACGGGAAGGACTGGCAGAACAAGCATTAGATTTGCTGCAAATGGAACAACGCCAACCGAATTTGGTACAGTGGCAAACAATGGTAGAACGTTTATACAGTCCGAAATACACTGTAGAAATTGCCATTGTTGGGAAATATGTGCGATTAAGTGATGCTTATCTCTCTGTAGTTGAAGCCCTGCGTCATGCGGCTATTTCTACCTACGGGGATTTACGTTTGCGGTGGGTGAACTCCGAAGATTTAGAAAATGAATCAGCTGAAACTTATTTGGCCGGTGTTGATGGTATTTTAGTACCGGGAGGTTTTGGCATTCGGGGAGTCGATGGCAAAATTGCTGCGATTAAATATGCACGCGATCGCCAAATTCCCTTCTTAGGTTTATGCTTAGGAATGCAATGTTCCGTAATTGAATGGGCGAGAAACGTTGAAGGCTTAAACGGTGCGAACAGTGCCGAATTTGACCCGGAAACCAAGTATCCAGTCATTAACTTGTTACCAGAACAGCAGGATGTAGTTGATTTAGGCGGAACCATGCGATTAGGACTCTATCCTTGTCATCTTCTCCCTAACACTCTGGCTGCTAATCTTTATCAACAAGAAGTAGTTGACGAACGCCATCGGCATCGCTATGAGTTTAACAATAATTACCGTAATCTGTTGTTAGAGTCGGGTTATGTGATTAGTGGAACTTCTCCCGATGGACGTTTAGTGGAAATTGTGGAATTTCCCCAACATCCGTTCTTTTTAGCTTGTCAATTTCATCCAGAGTTCCATTCTCGTCCTAGCACTCCTCATCCTTTATTTAAAGGATTTATGGAAGCTTCGATTAACCGGACTCATTCAATATCTAACTTACCAACACCCGTGGAGGTTTCTTAAGCAATTCAAAACTCAAGAAGGTCGCTTTTTTGAGTTTTGAAACAGTACTAAGCAACATTAACTTAGGACTTGAGGATATTTTCCCTTATATATAGGGTGCATCATTGGGGAGTGTGGGAGGTTTGGGGAGTGTGGGAGGTTTGGGGAGTGTGGGAGGTTTGGGGAGAAGAGCGTAACTTCCCAATGACCAATGACCAATGACCAATGACTAATGACCAATGACCAATGACCAATGACCAATGACTAATGACTAATGACCAATGACCAATGACCAATGACCAATGACTAATGACCAATGACCAATGACCAATGACCAATGACCAATGACCAATGACCAATGACCAATGACCAATGACCAATGACCAATGACCAATGACCAATGACCAATGACCAATGACCAATGACCAATGACCAATGACCAATGACCAATGACCAATGACCAATGACCAATGACCAATGACCAATGACCAATGACCAATGACCAATGACCAATGACCAATGACCAATGACTAATGACTAATGACTAATGACTAATTTTGCTGCACCCACCATTCCCGCCGAATTGCCTAATTGTGCTGGTAAAATTTGTAAGCCGGCGCGAGATGTAAACATAACTCGCTGCTCAATTTCTGCTTTGACTGCGGGGAAAAAAAACTCAAAGCTAGCACTGATACCACCACCGAGAATAATGGCTTGGGGTGTTAATACATAAATCAAACTAGCTAAACCAATACCCAAATCCTTACCATATTCTTGCCAAAAAGTCAACGCCTTTATATCTCCGGCGGCGGCGAGTGCGCCTAATTCCGAGGGTTCCTTACCTGTGCGGCGACGAATTGCCGAAATTGAAGCATACTGTTCCAAAGAACCGGAATTGCCACTTTTACACATAAGTCCATCCGGGTTCAAGGTAATTAAACCCAGTTCCCCAGCAGCGCCTTGATGTCCCACAAACAGTTTACCATCCAAAATAATCGCACCACCAACCCCAGTTCCTAAAGTCAACAAAATCAGGTTATGAAAGTGGCGACCAGCACCCAACCAAGCTTCTGCTAAACCTGCACAATTGGCATCATTAGCAATAACCGTCGGTTTACCTGTTTTCGCTTCTAACCAGTCTGCTAAAGGCACATTTTGCCATCCCGGTAAGTTGATGGCAATTTGGGCAATGCGTCCGGTTTTATCAGCCGGACCAGGAGTACCCACACCAATAGCCACAGCTTGATTATATGGGTCAACTTGAGCGATCGCATCCACCATGACAGCTAGAACTGCTTCTGGTGTCGATGGTTGGGGAGTTGCTACAGTCAAACATTGTAAGCAAGAACCATCTTGTTTGAACCGTCCGAGCTTAATTGCGGTTCCCCCGACATCAATACCAATTACTTGTGAATTAACCACCTGAAAACATATAAAACAGACCTAACCGCTTCACTAAATCAAATACAGAACCTCACCCCCAACCCCTCTCCTTACCAAGGAGAGGGGAGAATACAAATTGTATTAGCTTTTTTGGGTTTTATTGCCCAAAAAATCTGATTTTTCTGATTCTTTGACAACAACCTGTGAACTCGTCGCCATTGCAGAATGAACACTCAATGGTAACTGCCAAGCTGTCATCGGTGTACCCCGTAACAAGCCGGACAACGCGACAGATAACATAAACCCGCCAGTAGCAGCCGCAATTAAAGAAATATTATCTTTCACTCTACTCTGTGTGTAATAACTTCAAACATATTTAAACGCAAAAACAGCCATTTTGATGCAATTAATGGCAAGTCTCAATCACCCACCATACACCTTGATAACTGATAACTGATAACTGTTCCCTGATTTATTTCCGCATTCTATTTTCGCGCCGTAATCGAGGATTGACAAACTCATTTAGCCCTTCACCCAGTAGTGATAACCCTACTACCATGAATGTCATTGCTAACCCAGGGAAGAGGGTAGTCCACCAAATACCTGTAGGTAAGGCTTCTAAAGCTTGTCTTAAATCATGTCCCCATTCTGGCACTTCTTCGGGAAGTCCTAGCCCCAAAAAGCCTAAACCGCCTAATACTAAAATTGCGTCGGCGGCGTTGAGGGTAAATAAGACGGGTACGCTTTGAATGACGTTAAAAAATAGATAGCGCGATAGTACCACCCAAGTAGAAGCACCCATTGCTTGAGCCGCTTCAATAAATACCTCAGTTTTAACGCTTACCGTGTGATTACGGACAACACGATAATATTGGGGAACGTAGGCAATGCTAATGGCGATCGCCGCATTGAAAATTCCTCTACCTACTACAAAAGCCAGTGTAACAGAAAGCAGAAGCCCTGGTAAGGTGTAGATGCTATCCATAATAAACAGCAACAGCTTATCTAATTTACCGCCGAGATAACCACTGACCATTCCCAACGGCACACCAATAAACATACTGAGTGATGTAGCTAAAATTACTACCTGCAATGCAGCCTGAGCGCCAAACAAAGTGCGAGAAAATACATCATGTCCCAAGCGACTCGTACCAAACCAATATTTAGCTGAGGGTGGTTCTTGAATGGGGTTAGACAGGAACTCTCTGGGGTTTTGCAACCATCCCCAAGCTTGTAACACGGGAGCGAAAAATGCCAGAAAGAGGAAAAATAGAGTAATGACTATCCCTATCAGCATTAATCTTTGGGAAAGATTAGGATTTTGGGCAAAACGTAAAAATTTCGGTAGCTGACGTTTAGTCATGGCCATGAGCGATCGCCTGCATAAAGCAAGATACAATTTTAATCGAAGCAGAGAATCTAAACGATGGATATCTTAGATAATTATCAACGCATCATCAAAGAGGTATTAGTACCCTACACACAAATTCCTTATTCCCATGCAGCCATTGAATGTAAAACAGTGTTTGATAGTGAGAATAACAGCTATTTACTGATAACTTTAGGCTGGGATGGTGTCAAACGCATTCACGGTTGCTTAGTTCATATTGACATAATTGATGGCAAAATTTGGGTGCAAAGGGATGATACAGAAGATGGTGTTACCTACGAATTAGTAGCCGCAGGTATTCCCAAAGATAAAATTGTCTTAGGATTTCACCCACCAAACGTGAGACAACATACCGGATATGCTGTGGCTTAAATTGCTCTCGTTGCTGCTTTGCGGTGAATACAGAGCTAGACTGAGAAAGAGGTGGGATTATGCCTAATTTTTTTTGGACTTAAGAGAAGAATTATGAACGCTTACAAAAAATACATCACCATAACAGATCCAAGGCAAGTAATATTATCTGATTTACCTTTTCAAGCAGGGCAGAGAGTAGAAATAATTATTTTAGCTGAGGATAACCCAAAAGCGGAAATCAGTAAGAAATTGAAAGATTTGTTTGATAAAACACAATCTAGCCCAGGACTACAAGATATTACAGAAACAGAAATAGAAGCAGAAATAGAAGCTTACAGACGAGGAGAATGAAAGTTGTTGTTGATACAAATGTTTTAGTTTCCGCCATTCTTAAAGGTAGAGTACCAAGAGCCGTTATTCAGTTTATTGTTGCTCATCCTGATTGGGAGTGGATAGTTTCTCAAGAAATTGTCAGGGAATATAAAGAAGTTTTAAGTCGCCGGAAGTTTAAGTTGACAGATGAAGTGATATCTGAATGGTTTGAAATCATCGATACCTTCATAACGCTCATTGATGTGAATGTAGAAATTGATTTTCCTAGAGATAGAAAAGATGCAAAGTTTTTAGCTTGTGCTGTAGCCGCAGAGGCGGATTTTTTGATTACTGGTGATTCTGATTTTAATCAGGCACAAACTTTGCTAAATACTACGATTATTTCTGTGTCTTTATTTAACAGCTTAGTTTGCCAAGAGGGAAAGTGAGTATGTAGTGCTATAGAGACAACCCACCTTCCCAACCTCTAAAGATAACGCTCAATTATCTGACGATACTCGCTTTTTTGCTTCACACCTTTGACTTCGTGCAGCAATTCCTGATTTTTAAAGAATTGCACCGTCGGTGTTCCTGTGACATTAGCATTTTCCGCAATATCTCGGTCTTGGTCGATATCAATTTCTACAAAGTGGATTTTACCCTCAAATTCATCTATGACTTTATTTAATATCGGCTTCAGGGTATGACAAGGACCACAACCAGGGGAAATGTATTTGACTATGATTAGGCGATCGCTTTCATGGAATAATTTTCTTAAAGCATAACCCCCCTCATGGCGAGTTCCCTGCAAATTAAATCCAGCCTCTGCTTCCGCTTCAGTTTTCTTCGCTGGGTGGGTTTCCAATTCATTCACAGATGTAGCTAACTGATGAAATTCCGTAATTAAACTCCTAGCAGATAACCAGCGTTCAGCCAACATCGCCGCCATACAGCCAGAACCAGCAGCCGTAACAGCTTGACGAAACTCATGATCCTGCACATCCCCAGCCGCAAACACACCTTCTACACTCGTTTCTACAGAATTATTTTTCGTGACAACGTAACCCACCTCATCCAATTCTAGTTGTCCTTGAAATAACCTAGTATTGGGAGTGTTACCAATAGCGTAAAATAAACCCTTAGCGTGGAGTTTACTTTCCTCCCCAGTTTGATTATTCCGCACCTTCACCCCAGCCATTTGACCATTACCGAAGATATCCACAGCTTCAGTATGCCAATGTACTTGAATTTTAGGATTACTTAAAACCCGGTCTTGCATAGCTTTAGAAGCCCGCATTTGTTCAGAACGCACCAGCAGATTTACCTTAGAACCGTATTTAGTCAAGTAAATAGACTCTTCCGCCGCCGAGTCCCCAGCACCAATAACAGCTAATTCTGCACCGTGAAAAATGGGAGTTGCACCGTCGCAAATTGCACAAGCAGAGATACCCCGACTCCAGAATTGATGTTCACTGGGTAAACCCAAACGCTTCGCAGTTGCACCAGTAGCTATAACTATACTATGGGTTTTGATTTCTCTTTCTTCAGAACGAACAATAAAAGGACGCTGACTCAAATCAACAGCAGTCACATCCTCAGTATATAACTCCGCCCCCCAGCGTTCAGCTTGCGCCTTCATATTATCCATCAGTTCCGGTCCCGTAATCCCTTGGGGGAACCCCGGAAAATTTTCCACCTCCGTCGTTGTCATCAATTGACCACCCGGTAAACCCCCCATTTCAAAACCTTCAAACACCACAGGTTTTAAATTTGCTCGTCCCGCATAGATAGCCGCCGTATAGCCTGCTGGACCAGAGCCAATAATTACTAAATTTTCTACAGTCGGGTTAGTCATAATAATTAATTGAACTCATAATGACTACGGTTAATATAGCATAATCAGCTCAGGAATGCGACAGAACCTCACCCCCAGCCCCTCTCCTTACTAAGGAGAGGGGAGCATGAGAAAACATGAGCTAAATTTTGTAGGGTGGGTTAGCGCAGCGTAACCCACCATTAATTATGACCAGGGGTGAGGTGGCACATATAAAGAACCTCACCCCCAGCCCCTCTGGTTGCTCAGGAGAAGGGAATACGAGAAAACATTCTCTATGACTGTTGTTGCAGATGTTTTCTAATGATTTCAGCATCTACTTCTAAAAATTCCGCTATTTCTTGAATGCTCATTCCTCTCTCAACACATTTTGAGGTTAATTTTAATTTTGTTTCTACTTCTGTCTTTTGTAAAAGACTTTGGTACAGTCGAGTATTTTTGAATTCATCTAAATCAAGCATGGCTTCAATTTCCTCTAAAGCGAGAGTGGGAAACTTATAAAATACAATGGCTTGGATAAATGCTAGCACTTTCTTTTGTAGATTTTCATCAGGTAAATTCTCCCTAGCCTGAGTGATTAGCTGTTGGGCTAAGTCAGGAGCTTTTTTAGGTGTTTCTACAAATAGTTTAGCAATTCCTATCCCCAAAGAAGATTCAGCTTGAGTAGAAAGTTCATTCAGATAAATGCAGCGTAGATGTTGTTCTATTAAAACCCGATAACGGGGATGAGGTGGGCTTTCATGAATGCGTTTATCGTAAATTACAATTGCATACCAATCTGAGTTAGCTGGTTGATATTGCCGAAAATAAACAAAAATTTCCCCAAAAAGCCGTTCGTAGAATTCTTCATCTTTGTAGGTTTGCAACTCCACAAAATATAAAGGTTCATTTTCAAATCCCTCCCGTGGGGAAAATACCCCATCTAACCGAAATGATTGTTGTTTCACTTCCGGTGCAGTGAATGTGTAAATATTAGGATTAGTATCAGGTTTTTCAATAAGTTCAAAAAATATTTGAGGTAGTTCCTTAATCAGTTCATAAAAGATTACATCTGTTTTCATTGATGCTAGTAATGGTCAACTTTGCAGCTTCTTCTATTTCAATACAAAATACAGGACTTTGCAAGTAAATAAAGCATACACCTTAATATCATAAATCTTGTGGGGTGGGCATCTTGCCCGCCCTTATGTACGTAGGCGGGGTTCATTCCTTTGTGATTCCCCGCATTATCTTCACCTATTGCTGTTGTGCTGTGTTAAAAATCTGAAATTTTGGGAATACTAAAACTGGTGTAAGCACCTAGCCCCGGCGAAAAATTAAATTCACACCCCAAAATTGAGCATCAGGAGAAAATCTCATGGTAAATATAGCATCTGACTTATTAGAAATCATGCGCCAGCGCTTTGATAGTTCTCCCTATCCCCGTCAACCTCTGGAGAAATCACCGAAAAATGAAACCGATAAACTGTATATTCATAGTTTAGTCAATGCTTATTACTTAAGAAACCAAAAAGTTATTGATACTCAAGGTAAACTGATTTTAGATGCTGGCTGTGGCAGTGGTTATAAATCTTTAATGTTGGCAGAAGCTAACCCAGGGGCGAAAATTGTCGGCTTTGATATTTCCCCAGAGTCCGTAAAATTAGCCAGAGAACGGTTAGATTATCATGGCTTTGACAATGCAGAATTTCATGTTTTAGCTTTGGAAGAATTGCCCAGCCTCAATCAACAATTTGATTATATTAACTGTGATGAGTTGTTGTATTTACTGCCTGATATAAATGTTGGTTTAAAAGCTATGCAAGCAGTTTTAAAACCAGATGGCATTATCCGCACTAATTTACATAGTGTATTCGGCAGAACTAATGTTTTCCGCGCCCAAAAAGCCTTCACACTCATGGGATTAATGGGGGGAACTCCCGGAGAATTGGAAGTGGAAATTGTCCGAGAAACCATCATGGCTTTGAAAAATGATGTGCAATTGAAAGCGAGAACTTGGCAACCTTTCTATGCTACCCCAGAGGGGGAAGAAAAGATTTTAATGAATTATTTATTGCAGGGAGATAAAGGTTACACCGTCCCGGAAATGTTCTCGGCTTTAGTAGACTCTCACCTAGAGTTTATCAGTATGCTCAACTGGCGACAGTGGCAATTACTCGATTTATTTCAACAACCAGATAATTTACCCAGTTTTCTGGCTATGAGTTTACCTGATATCTCTCAAGAAGAAAGCTTACATTTGTATGAACTGTTAAATCCTGTTAATCGACTGTTGGATTTTTGGTGTGGTCATCCTCAGCCGCCTTTAGATATTTTACCAGTTACAGAATGGACTGATGCCGATTGGCAAGGTGCTACAGTCCATCTTTGTCCCCAGTTAAAAACTCCCCAGTTTCAAGAACAACTCATTGCTTGTGTGCGAGAAGTTCGGCCATTTCCCCTTAGTCAACATTTATCCCTTGTCCCAGGGTCAATTAATATAGATAGTTCCACAGCATCTTGCTTAATACCATTGTTAGAGCAACCCCAGCCGATGATGGCTCTGGTAGAGCGTTGGCGACAATTTCGCCCCCTCGACCCTGTGACTTTACAGCCTACAGAGTTAGAAACAGCTTTTGAGATAGTGCAACAGCTGGTCATCCAGCTAGAAAGTTTTGGTTATCTCATGTTAGAGCGTGCATAATTCCTAATTTCTCCTTGACTGTGTTCAAAATTGCCACAGTAGGGAACAATACAACTATAACCACTGAGCTACAGCTAAAAATTCCATTCATCACCCATATTTGAGTATCAGGAGAACATCTCATGGTAGATATCGCATCTGATTTATTTGAAAAAATTCGCCAGCAGTTTGATAGTTCCCCCTATCCCCGCATTCCCCTGGAAAAATCACCTAAAACGCAACCTAAGCAACTTTATATTCATAGCTTAGTTAATGCTTATTACTTAAGAAACCAAAAAGTTATTGATAGTCCAGGCAAAGTGATTTTAGATGCTGGCTGTGGCAGTGGTTATAAATCTTTGATGTTGGCAGAAGCTAACCCAGGGGCGAAAATTTTCGGCGTGGATATCTCAGCCGAATCTGTAAAATTAGCGAGACAACGGTTAGAATATTATGGATTAGATAATGCAGAGTTTCATGTTTTATCTCTGGAAGATTTACCAAAACTCAATCAAAAATTTGATTATATTAACTGTGATGAACTGCTGTATCTTCTCCCTGATATAACTGTTGGTTTGAAAGCCATGCAAGCAGTTTTAAAGCCAGATGGGATTATTCGCACTAATTTACATAGCTCACTTCAGAGAGGCAATTATTTCCGCGCTCAAAAACTCTTCGCCATGATGGGATTAACGGAAGGAAACCCAGGAGAAATGGAAGTGGAAATTGTTAGCGAAACCATGAAGGCGTTGAAAGATAATGTGGAACTCAAAGCTAAAACATGGAAATCTAATTTTGAAAAGGAGGAGGGCGAAGAAATAATTTTAATGAATTATTTATTGCAAGGAGATAAAGGTTACACCGTCCCGGAAATGTTCTCGGCTTTGGCAGACTCTGACTTAGAGTTTATCAGTATGGTCAACTGGCGACAGTGGCAATTACTCGACTTATTCCAACAACCAGATAATTTACCCAGTTTTCTGGCTATGAGTTTACCTGATATCTCTCAAGAAGAAAGCTTACATTTGTATGAACTGTTCAATCCTGTTCATCGACTGTTGGATTTTTGGTGTGGTCATCCTCAGCCGCCTTTAGATATTCTACCAGTTACAGAATGGACTGATGCCGATTGGCAAGGTGCTACAGTCCATCTTTGTCCCCAGTTAAAAACTCCCCAATTTCAAGAACAACTCATTGCTTGTGTGCGAGAAGTTCGGGCATTTTCCATCAGTGAACATTTATCCCTTGTCTCAGGGTCAATTAATATAGATAGCTCCACAGCATCTTGCTTAATACCTTTATTAGAGCAACCCCAACCGATGATGTCTCTAGTAGAGCGTTGGCGACAATTTCGCCCCCTCGACCCTGTGACTTTACAGCCTACAGAGTTAGAAGTAGACTTCAATATAGTCAAACAGTTGCTCACCAGCTTAGAAAGCCTTGGTTATCTCATGTTAGAGCGTTAGGGATTTCCCAGAAATCAATTAACTATCCATATTGTGGGGTGGGCTTCTAGTCCCCCCTGATGTATTAACGAACATAAAGAACCTCACCCCCAGCCCCTCTCCTTAGCAAGGAGAGGGGAGCATGAGAAAACATGAGCTAAATTTTGTAGGGTGGGTTAGCGGAGCGTAACCCACCATTAATTATGACTGGGGGAAACCTGCTATATAAAACCTAGACAAAACTAGACTTTACTTTCTACTTCAACGGGAGCATGAGAGCAGTTATCCCTCAGTAGACTTTCACGCCTTAGCCAGACGCGATTGTGTTCCAATTAAGTTTCTGAAAAAGACTACCACCATCATTGCTTGGTTTTCGCGTCGGCAATAGTCTCAATTCAATACTTGATATCACCGTATTATATATCAAGTAGTTGATTTTTTCCTAAAATATATATTGATTTTTGTCAATATAAGTATAGTTTTGTCTATGAAATTGTCAACTTAGGACTTGCTCACCCAGCCCTTTACAATCACCCCTATCCTGAGTTTCCCCTGAAAAACTCCCCGCTCCTAAATTTTCCCTGAAAAACTCCCCGCTCCTAAATTTTCCCTGAAAATCACCCCGCTCCTAAATTTTCCCTGAAAAACTCCCCTCTCCTAAGTTTCCCCTGAAAAACTCCCCGCTCCTAAGTTTCCCCTGAAAAACTCCCCGCTCCTAAGTTTCCCCTGAAAAACTCCCCTCTCCTAAGTTTCCCCTGAAAAACTCCCCTCTCCTAAGTTTCCCCTGAAAAACTCCCCTCTCCTAAGTTTCCCCTGAAAATCACCCCGCTCCTAAGTTTCCCCTGAAAATCACCCCGCTCCTAAGTTTCCCCTGAAAAACTCCCCTCTCCTAAGTTTCCCCTGAAAAACTCCCCTCTCCTAAGTTTCCCCTGAAAAACTCCCCTCTCCTAAGTTTCCCCTGAAAAACTCCCCTCTCCTAAGTTTCCCCTGAAAATCACCCCTCTCCTAAGTTTCCCCTGAAAATCACCCCTCTCCTAAGTTTCCCCTGAAAAACTCCCCTCTCCTAAGTTTCCCCTGAAAATCACCCCTCTCCTAAGTTTCCCCTGAAAAACTCCCCGCTCCTAAGTTTCCCCTGAAAAACTCCCCGCTCCTAAGTTTCCCCTGAAAAACTCCCCGCTCCTAAGTTTCCCCTGAAAAACTCCCCGCTCCTAAGTTTCCCCTGAAAAACTCCCCGCTCCTAAGTTTCCCCTGAAAAACTCCCCTCTCCTAAGTTTCCCCTGAAAAACTCCCCTCTCCTAAGTTTCCCCTGAAAAACTCCCCTCTCCTAAGTTTCCCCTGAAAAACTCCCCTCTCCTTACTAAGGAGAGGGGCTGGGGGTGAGGTTCTTTATCTGTGTAGTTCTGAAAACATGGGAATAGGAAGCACCTAGCACCAACAAAATGGTAAATGTTGAGGTTATGGGAAACCCAACTTCTGATCTCCGATACAAAAAAGCTAACTAATGCTAACAAGAGCCAACTTTTTCTTCCTGCTTCACCCTAGAAGTGTCGGCACTGTCTAGTCCACAGGCTTTAAGATTGGGTGTATCTCACCCTACTATTGGTGTATTTAGGCTTGGTTATCACCTAAAATATGTATCAATAATAGCACTGCTTAGGGGCTGAAAGTCTGAAAATTTTCTAGAGACAGGCAGGTTTTTCAGTGAATCAGCATCTGTTATCTTTTGTTAGTAAAACACTAACTAGCTGTTAACCCCCTGAGAAAGGGAGAATTAAGGGGGGTAATTCCAGGATCTAAATATTGCTTGACGCACTACCCCCCATAACGGCGGCTTTACGCATCACGACTCGTCAAGTTGGGTTTCCTTCCTTGCTCCGCAACGCTGACGCGAAGAACCCAACCGACATTCATTGGTTTTGGCGGAAATTATTGAGCATTTCACTGCTGGAAACTGGAACCTAAAAAAAAATTTTTGCTGGGGGTGATATGAAATTGTTCAAGTGTGGGTAAGTTATATCTAGAAAGGGAAAACACTTTACATCACCGGGAAACTACCTACTATGAAAACTGAATTAAAAGCCAAGTTCCTCCAACACATCCTCAACAAAAAGAAAGACGAATCAGGTTTTACTCTGATTGAATTGTTGGTTGTAATCATCATCATTGGTATTCTTTCCGCTATCGCTCTACCTTCTTTCTTGAACCAAGCTGCAAAAGCTAAACAATCTGAAGCTAAGAGCTACGTTGGTGCAGTCAACAGAGCGCAACAAGCTTACCGAATTGAATATCCCACCTTTGCTTCTGATCTGGTGACTCTAGAGATTGGTACTCCTTCAGAGACTGTTAACTATAAGTATGCGATCGATGCACCAGTAGCAACCAATAGCGAAAAAGCTCTATTCACTGCACAAACTAAGGATACACAGTCTCTCAAGAGCTTTTCTGGTGGTGTTGTAATTCTCACCTCTGGACAAACTTCTGCTGCTGCTTGTCAGACAAAAGCCGTTGGTGATGCTCCTCCTACTGTAGACCTAGTGGGTGGTACAACCCCTGCTGCGTGTACTGGTGAATCCGAACCAATGAAGTAACATCTCATTCTTTGTTATTAAAAATGCTGGATGAATTGAAAAGCATTTGGCATTTTATATATAATTTTTTAGATAAAGTAGGGGTTAACAAGAGTTAATCCCTACATTGCTGTTTATTTTCAGCTTCTTTCAATTCAGGTTCACACTTCCTTGGTAATAAATTGTCAACAAGTTCCAGGTTTTTAATCATGACTACCCAGTTAGATAATCAAATTTCTGCAACTCAAACCTTATTAACTATTGAAGAATATGAACAAAATATTACTAAAAATCCCCAAGAAC
Organism: Nodularia spumigena CCY9414; assembly: GCF_000340565.2. Classification (NCBI taxonomy): domain Bacteria; kingdom Bacillati; phylum Cyanobacteriota; class Cyanophyceae; order Nostocales; family Nodulariaceae; genus Nodularia; species Nodularia spumigena. Next base: position 1,860,108 of record NZ_CP007203.1, on the reverse strand, counting down.
TTACTAATTATTGGTATTTAGGATTAGCCTTCTTATTAGAGAACAGAGAAGAAGAAGCCCAAATTACATGGATGACTCCATTTCTGGAACTAGGAGAACCAGAGTCAGAACAATGGTTGCAACAATTAACAGAAATTTTATTAAATGCGGCTCAAGAACAAGAGTCAAATTCTCACTATCAACTAGGCTGGGTAATTCGTCAACACCTCAGAGAATTTATCCCTGATGATATTAATAATCTTTTAAAAATAATCGAGCTAGATATTGACTTAAACATTGAGGATCTAGAACCAAATATTTATCAATTAATTGAAATTATATCTCAACTCACAGAACCCCCTGTTTTTGAGGAAAATTTATTAATTCTAGTGATTGAAAAGTTAGTTCATCTTAATCCAGTTAGTCCTCCACCTATTGTCGAGCAACTGGTAAAAGTATTTATTCCTTATTTATCAACTTCTCAAACTATTATTAAATTAATTACAGGAAAAGCAGAAGCCTATTATCGATGTTCTCAGTATCATATTTCCATTTATTTTGCTAAACTCGCCCTTGATTTAGAACCAGATAATTTAGAGCATATCAGCAAAATTATCCCGGCGCTGCAAAGTCTCAGAGGAGATTATCTCAAAGAGTCTATTGATTGGGCTGAAAAATATTTAGCACTTAGTCAAGAATCAATAGATCAAGTTATTGGTAGTCAACATTTACTGGAAGCATTATTAACTGCTTGTCAGAGTTGGGAAAAATCAAGAGAAATTTACCAAAAATATAAACTATTTTTATCTAAAGTTGTTACCAGTCAAAAAACCAGTGAAAAATTACTAGGAGTTTTATCAGTTGGTTCTTTTTTACTATACATGGAAGATAATCCACGAGAAAATAGATTAATTCGCAATGGATTAGCTGCTTTATGTCAACAACTGCTCTGGAAAAATTTTTCCACAGAAGTTAATACCTATCAAAAACGTTTTAACTCACCTCGTCCGTCTTTGAGTGAACGTCCTTTAAGAATAGGCTATTTATCAGAATGTTTTCGGAGTCATTCTGTGGGTTTCTTAGCTTGGTGGTTATTAAAGTATCATAATCGGCAGAAATTTGATATTTATTTATATTCTTTGCGCGAAAGTTCCCAAGATCCTTTACAACAAGCTTATCAAAGAGAATTTGCAGATCATTATCATCAAGAATCTCTCTCTATGCTAGGAACAGCAGACAAAATTAATCAAGATGAAATAGATATTTTAGTTGATTTAGATAGTTTAACTTCCTATGGTAGTTGTTGTATTCTAGCCTTTAAACCCGCCCCCATTCAAGTGAGTTGGTTAGGGTATGATGCAACAGGTTTCCCCACAGTTGATTATTTTATTGCTGATAACTATGTTTTACCAGAGTCAGCACAAGATTATTACACCGAAAAGATTTGGCGACTACCGCAAAACTATATTGGTATTGATGGTTTTGTTGTGGGAACACCAACTATCAGCAGAGAATCGTTAGATATTCCTGAAGATGCAATTGTTTATTTTAGTTCCCAAACCGGATTAAAACGTAATCCTCAGAATATCCGGTTACAAATGCAAATTATCAAACAAGTCCCTAATAGTTATTTTCTGCTCAAAAGTCATCGAACTAATCATCAAGATTTAAAAGACTTTATTACCCCAATAGCTGAAGCCGAAGGTGTAGACTTAGAATGTTTCAGATTTTTACCTTCTGTACCAACAGACACCGAACATCGCGCCAACTTAGCCATTGCAGATGTAGTATTAGATACCTATCCCTACAATGGTGCAACCACCACCCTAGAAACATTATGGATGGGTATCCCCTTAGTCACCAGAGTGGGAGAGCAATTTGCAGCCCGGAATAGTTATACCATGATGATGAATGTAGGAGTTACAGAAGGTTTAGCTAGGAGTGATGAGGAATATGTTGAGTGGGGTGTGAGGTTGGGTAAAGATGAAAAATTAAGACAACAAATAGCTTGGAAACTGCGACAGTCAAGACAAACCTCACCTTTATGGAATGGTAAGCAGTTTGCGCGGGAGATGGAGAAAGCATATCAGCAGATGTGGGAAAAATATGTTACGTGAATTACCTCACCCCCAACCCCTCTCCTTGTGAAGGAGAGGGGAGTTGATTTTCCGGTTTCCCTGCTTACTAAGGGGGGATTAAGGGGGGTTTTCTTTTCTTGTCTCCCTCCTTACTAAGGGGGGATTAAGGGGGGTTGATTTTCTTGTCTCCCTCCTTACTAAGGGGGGATTAAGGGGGGTAAAATTTCATGTAAATTACCGCTTACCACTTTAGATAAAAGTCATATTTCAATGTGTTTACCAGAGTCTATTACCTCACCCCCAACCCCTCTCCTTGTGAAGGAGAGGGGAGTTGATTTTCTTGTCTCCCTCCTTACTAAGGGGGGATTAAGGGGGGTTTTCTTTTCTTGTCTCCCTCCTTACTAAGGGGGGATTAAGGGGGGTAAAATTTCATGTAAATTACCGCTTACCACTTTAGATAAAAGTCATATTTCAATGTGTTTACCAGAGTCTATTACCTCACCCCCAACCCCTCTCCTTATGAAGGAGAGGGGAGTTGATTTTCCGGTTTCCCTCCTTACTAAGGGGGGATTAAGGGGGGTTGATTTTCCGGTTTCCCCTGAATGTGAAGATGAAGAGGATATTAAAGATGCAATAGCAGAATTAGAAGATGCAAAAATTAATGGTACTCTGACTTGGGAACAGTACAAACAAGAATTAAAATAATGAATCATCAATCTGTGAAAGTTGAACAAGGCTATCAATATATTCTCCAAGGTGATTATCTCACAGCAGCGAGTTACTTTGAAGAAGCCATTGCCACAGAACCACAAATTAAGGTTTATTATTGGTATTTGGGTTTATGTCTGCTGTTACAAGGTGAGGAAGAACAAGCGCCCCTCACCTGGTTGTTAGGTATGGGTGAAACTGATGATTTCCAGCAGATTGATTTGTGGACATGGGAACTGAGTCAAATATTGCTATCAGAAGCACAACGCCAAGAGCAATTACAGCAAAAGCAATTAGCTTGGACAATTCGCCAACATCTCAGAAGCATCAACCCCACAGATATTAATAATTTATTAGCTATTTTTCATTTAGCCCTGCAATTAGAAATATTAGATGATGAAGATTTTGTAGAGTTAAATATTCAGGAAGTTCTAGAATTAACTACTGAGAGTCAGGAAATCGAAGTTAATTTAATTGTCCAAGTTACACAAGATATTTTAGAATTTACACCCTTTGCCGACTATACCTTAGATTTACTGCAAATCTTCACCGATATCATCAAAAAACGCGGTGTTCAGGTGAGTGAGTTTCTTTATATTGTTATTTCTGGTGCTGTAAAAATCATGACTGTTTTTTCTGGAAATAGTTATGCAGCCCAGGTACTGAAAATTTTATTATCCATAGCTCCTGAAGAAGCAGAGATATGGTTGCAATTAACTACAGCATACAACAGGTCTAGACAATATGCTGAAGAAATTAATGCCGCCAGAAAGTTGATTTTATGTTCGGAAACTTTACCCAAACAAATATTTGCTAATGGCATATTAATTAGATCATTAATGAATTCTACAGGATATTGGGATGAAGCTTGTACAGCTATAAACAAACAGCAAGAACTGATTACGGAGGTGATTAAACAATTTCCTGTAATTCAGCAAAAAATTTCTGTGTTACGTCTGTTTAATTCTATCTTCTTTTTTCCCTATTTTCGAGACGAACCTGCTACCATCCGCCCTTTGCAAAATGATTTAATGAAGTTATATCGGCAAAATATAGAAATTTATGCCGAAAATATAATTAATCAATATCGTTGTCCGCCCGGTCATAATGCAGTAGCAAAGAAAGTTTTGAAAATTGGCTATATTTCTCATTGTTTGAGAGAGCATTCAGTAGGTTGGATTGCTCGCTGGTTATTTAATTATCATAATCGGGAAGAATTTCAAATTTATACTTATATACTTTTACCGACTGAAAATAACCATAATTTGCAAGAGTGGTTTAGAGAAAAATCTGACCAATCCTATAGTTATCAATTGTCACAAAAGTATGAAGCTGTGCAACAAATTCATGCAGATGGTATTGATATTTTAGTGGATTTAGATAGTTTAACTTTTGATTTTGTTGGGGAAATATTAGCCATTAAACCTGCGCCCATTCAAGTTACTTGGTTGGGTTGGGATGCTACGGGTTTATCAACTATTGACTATTTTATTGCTGACGAGTATGTGCTTCCCGAAAATGCTCAAGACTACTACCAAGAGAAAATTTGGCGTTTACCTCAAACCTACGTCGCTGTTGATGGCTTTGAGGTGAATACCCCAACCCTCAGAAGAGAACAATTAGATATACCTGAAGACGCTGTTGTTTATTTTGTGACTCAAAAAGGTTATAAACGTCACTTAGACCATGCAAAATTACAAATTGCAATTATCAAGGAAGTACCGAATAGTTATTTGCTGATTAAAGGAGAAGCTGATGAACAAGCTTCTGAGAAATTTTATCTCGATTTGGCAAAATCTCAAAATGTGGATTTTAATCGTTTCCGGTTTTTACCTTTGGTGTCATCAGAAGCCATTCATAGAGCCAATCTGAGCCTTGCGGATGTGGTGTTAGATACGTATCCCTATAATGGAGCCACCACCACTTTAGAAACGCTGTGGCGAGAAATTCCCTTAGTTACGAAAGTCGGACAACAATTTGCAGCCCGTAATAGTTATACCATGATGATTAATGCTGGGATTACAGAAGGTATAGCGTGGAGTGATGAGGAATATGTGGAATGGGGAGTACGTTTGGGTAAGGATGAAAATTTACGACAACAAATTTCTTGGAAATTAAGACAAGGTAAAAAAACTGCTCCTTTATGGAATGGTGAACAGTTTACCCGTGAGATGGAAAACGCATATCGCCAGATGTGGGAAATATATGTGAACGAGCATTCGGGATGAATTACCCCACCCCCAACCCCTCCCCTTGTAAAGGAGAGGGGAGTTAATTTTCTAGTTTCCCTCCTGACTAAGGAGGGATTAAGGGGGATTAAGGGGGGTAAAATGTCATGTAAATTACCCCACCCCCAACCCCTCACCTTGTCAAGGAGAGGGGAGTTAAAAGTATAGGTTTTTGTATCAGGATGGGATGAGGTTATCTATTGGCAAATTGTTTAAATTGCTAACTGGTGCTGATTTGAATGCAGTTGCATCTTCATGATTTAAAATTATTTTGCTATGAATGCGAGGTAATAAACATTGCCATTGCATATTTGCTAATTCTGGAATGAGGGAAATATTGATACTATCACTAATATCTAAATCTTCCATCATTAATAAATTCATGGCGACACTAGATAAAAACATTTCTGCATCCTCGGTAGCAATATTACCTACGTTAATAATCAGGGTAATTTTTTCACTTTCAGGATGAGTGGCTAATGTTTGAATTACCTGTTGTAACTCTAAGCCCAGTTCATCCTCTGGTTGCGTCCAATCTGGGAAAATGATATAGTTAATGTCCCTGAGATTCAAATACAGCAAAGTTGCATCAACTAAAGCTGTACTGACAATTTCCGCCATGTTTGTCCATGAGAACTTTTTAGCCTGTGCTAATCCGGCATTAATTAAAACATTTCTTAAACTGGGCTTTTGTACTTCACATAAAGCATCAGCTAATGCTATGACATCATCATCATTGACATATATTACTGCTTCTCCTCCAACTTCGGGAATTGAGGCGTTAGGACAAGTAATTACAGGACAAGCACAAGCCATTGCTTCAATTATCGGCATTCCAAACCCTTCATATTTGGAAGGATAAACCAGGGCTACAGCACCAGAATAAGCTAGTCTTAATTCTTCATCGGTTAATTGCAAGCTATGAAAAGTACAGCCTGCTGTATATTGTCGCCATTCTGGAGGTAATTGGCTACCTGCACCTGTGGCGACTATATCAAAACCTTGTTTATTGGCTAATTGGCTGAAGGCTTGGAAAAAGAGAATTGAGTTTTTATATCCTCGTAAACCACCTAAGAGAAAATAGGGTTTACTGATGCCATATTTATGTTTAAAGGTGTTGATTTCGTTTTGGGAAGCAGGAGAAAAATGATCAGCTACACCACAATGAGCAACATTAATTGATTCTAAGGGTATATCAGAGAAAAGTTTACTTAAGTCTTTAGCTGTATGTTCAGAAATAGAAATATAAGCAGAGGCGTGTTTAATTGCGTTATGTTTTTCACGCCACATAGGTTCATTTAAGTTACCTCCTAAGACTTCGGGTATCATGTCATAAGCCATGAATACGGAAGGGGTATCAATGGGGGTGGTGTAGTAGGTGGAAATAAATAATTTTGCTTGTTCTTCTTCACAGATTTGTTGAAGTATCTGTTTATCAGCTTCGCTATTATTATAGTCGTAGGGGTGAATTGTCCGATAGCGAATACCAGGAATTTTGGGTGCAGTATTGGCTCTATCTAAGACTAATATATGTTGAGCAAAATCGGTGTTTGCCCATTGTTCTAAGAGACTGCGCCAAACTCTAGCAATTCCTGTATTATATAGTTGGAAAAATACACCATCAATGAGAATAGTTGGTTTCAAGAAATTTATATTCTCTGACTGAACCGACTGAAGATTAGTAGTCTGAATCGTTGGTATTGAATTATTTTTTGAATTTAGTATTCTATTTAATTCATTGATTTGCCTTTGTTGTTCTACAAATCTATAATTTACATAAAAATCTAAAATATTGACTGGGTAAGCAAAATGCTTTGCCAAATTTTCTGATTCTGCGGCTATATAATAATCATTAATTCCATCAAAAAATACGTGTTTATAACCTTTGTCTGTTAAAATCTGAGGAATATTATTTTTACAACGAATGTTAGTGTTTGGTTGAGTTGTTTCTATTACTAATACCGTTGGTCTAAATATTTCCCAGTTACCACTTAAAATCACATCTTCTTCTAAACCTTCAACATCAATTTTGAGAAAATCAATTTTCTGATTAACGTACTCTTTGCAAATTGACGCTAAAGTTTTTACAGAAACTGTATATTGAGAAACATCTAAATCTTTTTCTTTCGCTATTTCATAAGCTATTTCTTTATTTAAAGTAGAGTTCCCAGGTTGTCCTACTACTTGAAAAAAATCTAGTTTGCCTTCTAAATTACTGAGAGCAATATTCAGATTAATATCTCTTGGGCGTTGTTGCTGAAATAAATTATGGTATTCTTTGATTGGCTCTATATTTATTCCTGACCATCCACGATCATAAAAAGCTTTGGTTACTGAATCAAAAGTTGGATGTAAAGCTCCAACATCAATATAAAAACCTCGCGTTTTATATTTAAATACACGATTTAGTAAAACATCTTCAAAATTTTGAGCATAGGAAATAAAGGTAAGTTTAGAATTTTTACTACCTCCACTAAAGATATATTGTTCTGTAAAATCATCAGCCTCTATATTTCTAGTTACAGTAGGAGGATGTTTAAGAGGAAACTTTATTGGTTCTGCTTTCATATTTGCCAGAGGACTGGACGTATCTTTACAATTCTCTGCATTTGCCCCAAAGCCGATATTTGAAACTAAATTTACTTCAGGTAAAATACATAATCCTTCATTAATCCACAGACTAAAAAGTAAACTGTAATCCCATGTATTAAACCCATTTAAAACATGATCAAATCTCCTTGACCAGTACATAGTTGCTTGTTCATTCTGCAAAAAGTTATGAAGCCAAGAGCTTTCTTTTAAAGAATCCCATATTTCTATTGAAACGTCATATTTATTCCATGCTCTGCGCCAAGTTGCCCAACCCCAAATATGACTATAGCGAGAAAAATAATAACTATCTTCGGTTCTTTTTCTACCAAATTGTAAGTTATTACCAGAAATAATCATGATATTTTCATTATCACGATATTTTTCTAATAATTCTTCACAGTAACGAAAAAAAGTAGGATGAGGTAAACAATCATGTTCTAGGATAATAGCCTCTTCTACCTGCTCAAAAACCCAATCTATTCCACTACTAATTCGTTTCCGTGGACCCAAATTAACATCAGAGTAATTAGTTAAAACTTCACATTCCCAGTCAACTTGATTAATAATTGCTCTAGTAGCCGCACATTTTTCTGCTTCTCCTTCTTTATCAGTTCTTGGAGCATCACAAATAACTAATAATGTCGGTGGTTGTGCTTCACGAATAGCTTCAAATATTCTCTGAGTGGTATCAGTGCGATGGAAAAAAATAAGGGCGACGGGGATGCTTAATTGCCATGTACTCATAAAATTTTACTTTTTTAATGATGCGGAATAGATAAACCAGATATATCAAGAGGATTATTACTTAATTCTGCTAAATTACAAAAAGGTAAATTTCCTAATCCTATTTGTTTAATGAATTCTTGGTTTTCACCCTCGAAAACAATTCTAGAGGACAAAACTGGTAACAAACCTTTATATTCTTCCAATGAGCTTACGTTTAATAAATTAAATTCTGGGGAATTATTATCATTGGCTGCTATATTTTTCTTATAGCAAAGATTTAATAAGACATCTGCTAGTAAAAATTGTGCATCTTCTATATTTGTATTGTGGGTATCGATTAGTAAGGTGATATCTTTATTTTTAGGATGATCAATTATGGTTTGACATACATTTACCAACTGTTTAAATATTACTTCCATAGATTGATTCCAATCTGGGAGTATAATTAAATTAATATTTGTTAAATTTAGCGGATAATTACTTTCATCTGATTTAATTGCTCTCAACAAGGTATACACTTGGACTTGATCAAGGTTTCTTTCATCTTTAATGTCAATAATATTATACTCTCCTTTAAATCCATAGGTTTTACAAAGGTTCAAATACGCTGGATGCTGATTGGAGTAATACATAAAAGAATTGACATTCCAAAAACTTACATGGGTAGGATCTTGAAATGCTCCCCTTCCATCGGTTGATGGTACACTAATATCAACTATTCCACCTGGTTTTAAAATTCTCCATATTTCGTTCATGGTATGTATTCTATCAGGCAAATGTTCAATTATATTATGAGCTTTTACTAGATCAATACTATTATCAGGAAATGGAAAATGCCCATTAAGATCCGCAACGACATCAACATTATCAATAGCAAAAACATCTACACCTATAAAACCTTCGGTTTTATGAATTCCACAACCTAAGTCTACACAAATAAATTTTGATGATGTCGATGATTTAGAATTATCCATAGTGTTAATTTGTTATTTTATGTTATCAAGTTTGTGTTGATCAGACTTAATTAAATTTTTGTCTTCTTTTTTATTAGAGATAATCGTGTTTCTATTGAAAGCAGTAGATAACTCTAAGGGCGATCGCTCTCCATCTGCCATTTCTTAACCTTCTCTAACATCACCTGATAATCTTGCCGTTCAGGGTGCAAACTTGTCAACTTCTCCAACGGTTCCATCGCACCGGGAAGATCCTGCAATTGTATCCGCAATAAAGACAGTTTCTCTAGTGCAACTTGATTTTCTGGTTCTCGTTGTAATACCAACTCATAACCACGGGCTTGTTCTTGCAATGAAGACTCAACAGGTATGGTTGCTGCTGGCTGAGGCTGGGGAGCTTGGATAGCTTGTTGTATCGTACTAAATGCCCCAAACAGTATAGAACCACCAAATCCAATCAGCGATATTATTGATATAATTTTCTTTTTCCGTTCGGTTTTCTGCTGACGGACAATGAAATAATCTTCCCCTGAACTAGCCATGTGTTCTTACTTCCTGTAGAAAATACTTAGGTAATTTCAGCCCCTACTAAAGAGCATACCCACAATACCGCAGAAACTAACACAACATCTCGACATTTTTTGTGGGAGATTTAACCGAAATTTGAGCAATTTGAATGCAGAGATAGATGATAAGCTGTTAGTAACATGGGCGGGCATCTTTGCCCTCCCCACAAGAGTTGGAATTAATTTAAATATGCAACCTAGATATTTTTTAGCTTAATATGGTTCCTTTTTGCTTACACCCCAAGGGGAATTTTTTTGAGTTTATTCATTGCATTATTGAGTAACTTGTGCTATGCCAAGCAGATGAGCAAGGGATATGAGCTAAAAATATCAGGGTTTTCAGCATTTCCCAAAAAATGAGAGAATAAAAAGTTAAGCATTACAATGACAAAATTTTAAATACATAGATCATGGTCAAAATTCAGTTTTCTAAGGGTAAAGACGAAGAAGTAACTCCAGAAGTCCGCTTGACGCGATCGCGCACTGGGGACAGTGGTACAGCAACGTTTATCTTTACCAATCCCCAAATATTGGCCGAAGGTAGCAGCGACGAAGTTACCGGGATGTACCTGATTGACGAAGAAGGCGAAATAGTTACCCGCGAAGTTAAGGGTAAATTTGTCAACGGTAAGCCAGAAGGACTAGAAGCAGTTCATGTGATGAAGTCCGCCGAAGAATGGGATCGCTTTATGCGTTTCATGGAACGGTATGCTGAACAAAACGATTTGGGATTTAACAAAGCTGAATAGATATCGACGGTATTCCAATATGCCTCTGATATCACTTTTGTAGAGACGTTACATCCAACGTCTCTATCTTCTTTGTCTTTCCCCCTACTCCCTAATCGTCGTGTCACCACAACCACACCCCGACTCACCAGGAAACACCGTCACCTGTGCTGTAATTACAGTCAGTGATACTCGTAACCCAGAAACTGATAAAAGTGGTCAAATTATCCAGCAATTGCTGATGGCGGCTGACCATGTTGTGGGAGTATACAAAATCATCAAGGACGAGCCAACCCAGATTCAAGCACAAATCGAATTGCTGGGTAATAATACTAATTTAGATGTAGTCATATGCAATGGTGGTACTGGTATCGCTCCCAGAGATACCACCTATGATGCGATTGAGAAATTATTAGAGAAAACTTTACCCGGATTTGGGGAGTTGTTTCGATTTTTAAGTTATCAGGAAATTGGTTCACGGGCGATCGCCTCTCGCGCTGTGGCTGGAGTTTATCACAATAAGTTAATTTTCTCTCTTCCCGGTTCTAGTAATGCGGTGCGATTGGGGATGGAAAAGCTGATTTTGCCAGAAATGGCTCATTTGGTGAGTCAGATGCGGATGTAGAAGAACCTCACCCTGGTTTTGCTATGCAAAACCTGTCCCTCTCCTTGGTAAGGAGAGGGAGTAGGAACAATATTAAATATTTAACGAATTGGGTTGAGGCGAGGCTTCAGTTTTACCCTATTCTTTCCCGGCGGAAATCCAGTTCCCCTCCTCGCTTGCACCGGAGGGGTTAGGGGTGGGGTGTTATAGCAAAAGTCAAAAGTCAAAAGTCAAAAGTCAAAATTGAAATACTTGCTGTGACTGGCTTTGAGACTTTTGCCATGTCCTAACCACCTTGGCGGTTGCTATATTTTTAAATTATGTTTTCAAAAGTGCAATATTTAAAACAGGTGCGATCGCTATGGAGTGCTAGGCGATCGCATAACAAATGACAGCTAAAATAGCAGCGATTATGTAAAACACAGCTACTACTTGTAATTCTGACCAGCCGCTCAATTCTAAATGATGGTGTAAAGGAGCCATTTTAAATAAACGCTTACCTTTACCATCGGGTCCCTTCGTGGCTTTGTAATAACCTACCTGGGCGATCACAGAAAGGGTTTCTACAAAGAAAATCCCACTGAGAATAAACAGCGCGACCAAAGTATTAGTCAATAATGCTACAGCAGCTAAAGCCCCACCCAGTGCTAAGGAACCAGTATCACCCATGAATACACGGGCTGGGTTGCGGTTATGGGCTAAGAAACCTAAGCAACCGCCACTTAATGCAGCACAAAAAACCATCAATCCAGGGTAAGCTGGGGCAATTATCGCACCTAACGCTAGTAAGGCGATCGCCACTGTTCCGGCTGCTAAACCATCAATACCGTCAGTTAAATTAGTTGCGTTACTTTCTGCTACTAGCACAAAGCCAGCCAAAGGCCAGAATAAAAATCCTAAAGGTATGGCAAAGCTTACCCCAGGTAAAGCGATATTTGTAATATTAGAATCCTGAGTAGTCATCAGCCATAGACAAAACAATGCTGCAAATCCAATTTGCAACGCCAGTTTCATCTTCGGGGAGATGCCTTTATTTGATTTGCGGCGCAAAATTTGCCAATCGTCAAGCCAGCCGATAAATCCATAACTGAGAGTTAAAGCGGAGACGGCAAGTACATCTGTGGCAAAATGAGAACATATACAGGCGATCGCCACAGCCACCGGGACGAAAAATATACCCCCCATCGTTGGTGTCCCAGCTTTTTTTAAATGGGCTTGGGGGCCATCTTCGCGGATGATTTGCCCAGTTTTCAGCGCTTGCAGCAGTGGTATAATTACAAAACCCAGAGCGGCTGAACTCAGCGCACACACCAAGAATGGTAATGTCAGTGACATCCCTTGCCAGGGCATTCTATGACCCAGCCAATCCAATGCCAATGCTACTATACTCAGGGCTACCATTAAACCAGAGGCTAAGGTAATACCCGAAATATTTGTTCCTTGATTAGGAGATAATTTAGCGTCCACAAAAATTCCCTTCACTCCACACTTTTACAATTCCACAATGAAGACAATGGATCTTACCTCATACAGCACAGATCAAATCAACTTGGCGCTGCGGTAATCGTCCCCAGCCTCAATAGGCTAATCTTCATCTATACTCACATCACTGTCATCATCCATATCGTAATCCTCGATTCCTTCTTCTGAACTCAAGAATTCCGATATTTCTGCTTCTTGTTGTGAAAACTCTGTTTCCTGAATATTACGCGCTACCAGCCGACCTTGAGTTTGCAACCAGTCCATCATGGAGGACTCTTGCTTTAATGGAATTACTGGGGCGCGTTGGTTGCGGGGTTCTTCACTTAAAGGAGAATTCAACATATCTACGAAAACACAAAAAGGTTCATGTAACTAGACATTAAGAAGTCTATCATTGAGAAGGGATAATTAAATTATCCATTCATGTCTTGATTAATAAATCCGTAAACTGACAGAAATATTTTATTTAATAGTGGTAAAACAACCTCCAATAAATTATTAGTGTTTTGTAAGCCTCTATACATATGACATTAAAATCGAGTTCAGGTAGATGATTTTTGAGGTGACAGACGATGATCGGTAAAGCAAATCTCATTGATGCGATCGCTGGGACAAATCGCGGTTTACTCGCCAGTGAACCACAAAAACAGGCTATCTTAGCGGCGATCGCTAACCTGGAAGACTTGAATCCTACGCCTCGTCCCCTAGAAGCGAGCAATTTGCTCGATGGTGATTGGCGCTTAATATATACCAGCAGCAAAGCACTTTTAAACCTAGATCGCATCCCCTTATGTAAACTTGGTCAAATTTATCAGTGTATCCGGGTCAACACTACCAGCGTTTATAACATAGCCGAGATTTATGGCTTACCTTATCTCGAAGGATTAGTTAGTGTAGCTGCGAAATTTGAACCAGTTTCCGAAAGACGTGTCCAAGTAAAATTTCAGCGCTCAATTCTGGGTTTAAAACGTTTAATAGATTACAAATCGCCCGCCGAATTTATCCAGCAAATTGAGTCTGGTAAAAAATTTCCGGCTATTGATACACCCTTAAACAGTGATAAACAGCAAGGCTGGTTGGACATCACTTATATAGACAGCGATTTGCGAATAGGCAGGGGTAACGAGGGTAGCGTGTTTGTTTTGAGTAAAACATAAATTTTCTTTAATTGGTGTATTATCCGAATGAAATTACGCTATCATCTCGCTTTTGTCAAGGGGGGTGTGACACCTATATTAAATTTGGGTTTTGCAATTAGTAAGTCCTCAAAGGAAGAGATCAGGCAGGATCATGGTATCAGATAAATAACTTAACAAAGCCTCTAGGCGAGACCTAGACGATGTAAAGTGAAATCAATTAGCCCCATATATTGGCAATCAATAATTAAAAGGGAAGATACTCATGGTTCAACGTGGTTCTAAAGTACGTATTCTCCGCCCCGAATCCTACTGGTTTCAAGAAGTAGGCACTGTGGCTACTATCGACCAAAGCGGCATCAAATACGCAGCAATTGTCCGGTTTGATAAAGTCAACTACTCTGGTATCAACACCAACAACTTTGCCATAGACGAATTAGTTGAGGTCGAACCACCAAAGGCGAAAGCGAAAAAATAAGCGCTTGTAGCACTTGTAGGGTGGGTTAGGACGATAATCCTTAACCCACCATCATCCATTACCTAAAACTTGCCTGTTTAATCAGCTTAAATGCCTGAACTGCCTGAAGTCGAAACAATCCGCAGGGGTCTGAATCAATTGACCCTGCACCAAAAAATTACGGGTGGAGATGTGTTGCTAGACCGTACCATCGCCTACCCGCTTTCTGTAGATAAGTTTACTCCTAAAATTATCGGCAGTGCGATCGCTTCTTGGCATCGTCGTGGTAAATATCTTTTAGCTGAACTCACACCCTCACCCCAAACCCACTGGCTGGGTGTTCATTTACGAATGACCGGTCAACTGCTGTGGGTAAATCAAAATGAACCATTACACAAGCACACCAGGGTAAGATTATTCTTTGGGGACGAGCAAGAATTACGCTTTGTAGACCAGCGCACCTTCGGTCAAATGTGGTGGGTTCCCCCAGGAGTCGCAGTAGAAACCATCATGACTGGTTTAGCAAAACTGGCTGTAGACCCTTTTTCACCAGAATTCACCGTTGAGTATCTCGCCAGTAAATTACAAAATCGCCGTCGTCCCATCAAAACCGCACTATTAGATCAATCAGTGGTGGCAGGATTAGGTAATATTTATGCTGACGAAGCATTATTTAAAAGTGGAATTTTACCAGTTACCCTCTGTATAGATTTGCAGTTAGAGCAAATTCAGAGTTTACATACAACCATCATTCAAGTCTTAGAAACCAGTATTGCCGCAGGGGGTACAACCTTTAGTAACTTCCTCAACGTGCAGGGGGTTAACGGTAATTATGGCGGTGTGGCTTGGGTTTATAACCGCAGTGGCGAACCTTGCCGAGTTTGCAGTACTCCCATACAGCGCATTAAATTAGCCGGGCGTTCTAGTCATTTCTGCCCCCAATGTCAACATTGAGGGGAGTGGGGAGTGGGGAATGGGGAGTGGAATATTTGCCTTGTTCCTTTGTCGCCAAGATATTCTTAACGCGAGTTCGACAAGTCTTTTTGACCTCTCCCCCAACCCCTCTCCGACGCGGAGAGGGGAGTAAAAAGCCGAATTTTCCGTTGCTCCTCCCTTTCCTTGCAGGAGAGGGAGGTTGGGAGGGAGAGGTTCCTTTGTGTTCAAGATATTCTTAAGTGAAATTGCATCTGGCTACAAGTTAAAATCCTCATAAAACGATCCACAAATTCAAGAGGCAATTTATGGCAGTCAAAAAGGGAGACATGGTTCGCGCTGTCCGCGAGAAGTTGGAAAACAGTCTGGAAGCAAAAGCCAGTGATACCCGCTTTCCTTCCTATTTGTTTGACAGCCAGGGCGAAATTGTCGATATGAAAGGTGATTACGCTCTGGTCAAATTCGGGAAAGTGCCAACACCAAATATTTGGTTACGCTTAGATCAACTTGAAGAATTTAACTAACTCTCAAATTTTGGTCTGAACCTACACAAACAAAACCTGCTTCGGCAGGTTTCAATATTTTATTTTATACCCAATACGGTTAAGTTATTATTGGTCTAGAATATCAACCAAAAACAATTAATCAAAAATAGAAACTACTTTAAGACTAGATACTCTAAACATCGGCTTGGTTTTTTTCTCCCTTGTCACAAATTCCTCTGCGCCAACTGACAACGCCGCAGCTACATGAAGCGCGTCCATAGCGGCTAAACCATCTCTTGTTTGTCTTGCGGAAGGGAACGCCACTTGGTTAATAAGTCTTGTTCTGCACTCATTTTGACTACCTACCTTTGATAATTTAGCCAAAGTAATATTAATCTATAATATGTCTGATGCTTCAAGAATTGGCTCAAGCCAATAGAGTTTAACTTTCTTAATTACAAATTATTATGATTTCTTCTATTCTATGCCGTTCACCTCGTGTCACCATCGTTGGTGCTGGTAAGGTTGGTAGTAGTCTCGCCCAACGCGTGGCTGAGAAAAATCTTGCAGATGTGGTGTTGCTGGATATTGTGGAGGGAATGCCTCAAGGTTTAGCATTGGATTTGATGGAGGCTAGGGGTATTGAGTTACATCATCGGCAGATTATGGGGACGAATAATTATGCTGATACAACTGATTCCGAAATTGTGGTAATTACTGCGGGTATTCCTCGCAAACCTGGGATGAGTCGGGATGATTTGCTGAAAATTAATACCAAAATTGTAGTAGACGCTGCTAAGAGTGCGATCGCCTATTCTCCCAATGCTATTTTTATAGTAGTCACTAATCCCTTAGATGTGATGACTTATTTAGCTTGGGAAGCGACAGGTTTACCACGTCACCGAGTTATGGGTATGGCTGGGGTGTTGGACTCAGCCCGATTTGAAACTTTTATTGCTTTAGAATTAGGGGTATTACCGGCTGATGTCAAGGCGATGGTATTAGGTAGCCACGGTGATTTAATGGTTCCTTTGTCGCGTTATGCGACGGTTAACGGCATTCCCATTACAGAATTACTCGATTCAGCCACAATTGCTCGTTTGGTAGAGAGAACCCGCAACGGGGGCGCGGAAATTGTGGAATTGATGCGGACTGGTGGGGCATTTTTTGCCCCTGCTTCGGCTGCGAGTGTGATGGTGGAATCAATTTTGTTGAATCAGTCGCGGTTGTTACCTGTGGCGACTTATTTACAGGGTGAATATGGTTTAGATGATATTGTGATTGGCGTTCCCTGTCGTTTGGGTTGCGGTGGAGTTGAGAAGATTTTGGAATTGTCTCTCACTGATGGAGAAAGAGAAGCTTTGCAGATTTCGGCGCAATCTGTGCGGGATAATATTAATCGGGCGCTGGAAATTTTAAATTGACTCAAGGCGGCGACGCAACTTGCTGCTGAAACCATCTATCACTGTTACTACTACTAAAAGTACTAACATCATGGTTGTGGCTTTGTTATATTCAAACCCATCAATATAACTTTTTAACTGAAAACCAATACCTCCTGCACCTACTACACCCAACACAGAAGCAGCACGAATATTGTATTCAAACATCCATAAGGTGTAACCTAAACTCAGGGGTAGCACTTGCGGTAAAATTCCATACTGAGCAATTTGGAGTCGAGATGCGCCTATAACTTCTAAAGATTCTAAAGAGCGAGGCTCAACTGCTTCAATGGCTTGTTGATAAAACTTGGCTAGATAGCCGATAGTATATATACTTAAAGCCAGAGTGCCTGCTGGTGCGCCTAAACCTGTGGCGGCAACGAAAATTAGTCCTAAAATAATTGAAGGGACAGAACGCACAGCATTTTGCAGCAAATTAGCTAGCCATTGCAGCCAAGTAGGAGCAACATTACGGGCGCTAGCAACTGCTATGGGTACAGAGATAATCGCCCCAATGGTTGTTCCCCAAAGAGACATCTGTACAGTTTCAATCAGTGCTTTGATGGCAATATCAAGAACTCTAAAATCGGGAGGAAATAAGCGGGAAATAAAATCAACAATGTAGGGGGCGCTAGATGTCAGCAGTTCAAAATTCAGCTGAAGTCCTTGCAAAGCCCAAGCATAAATTATAACAACAATTAATAAAATGACTAAGGGACTTACCCAAGAGTAACGGCGGAGAAATTTAGAAATTGGTAGATAACTCATTATCAGTAGGTCGGTGCAAATAAATTTATTTAATTAGTGTGGGCTTTGACTATTGACCACAAATTGGGCTTGCAAGTTATCGCAAGGTCCCTCGTAAACGATGCACCCGGAATCGAGAACGATCGCACGTTGGGCATATTTGGCGGCTATTCCTAAGTCGTGTAGAACTGTGACAATGGTCATACCTTGCTCGGTGTGTAATTTGGCTAAAGCTTCCATTACTTGTTGGGTAGCCATAACATCTAAGCCGGTGGTGGGTTCGTCTGCTAGAAGGACTTTTGGTGATTGAATTAAAGCACGAGCGATCGCTACTCTTTGTTGCTGACCACCACTAAGTTTGCTAGTCTTTTGATAGGCTAAGTCTCTTAAACCCAACTGTTCGAGTAATTCTAATGCTAGGAGGCGATCGCGTTTAGGAAAGCCGAATAGTGTTTGCCAAGTTGTTCTTGTGCCAAGCCTACCGCATAATACATTTTCAATTGCTGATAACTGGGGAATTAACCCACCGCCT
Organism: Nodularia spumigena CCY9414; assembly: GCF_000340565.2. Lineage (NCBI taxonomy): Bacteria > Bacillati > Cyanobacteriota > Cyanophyceae > Nostocales > Nodulariaceae > Nodularia > Nodularia spumigena. The sequence goes on along the minus strand of NZ_CP007203.1, from coordinate 1,841,732 downwards.
TGAAATAACATTCCTAGATCACGGCGTATTTGGGGAAGTGTGCGGTTATTTATGGCCACGCCATTAATGCAAACTTCTCCCCTGACTAATGGTACTAATCCTACAAGCGATCGCAGTAATGTAGATTTACCAGCACCATTGAGTCCTAGCAGTACAACAAATTCACCTTGCTTAATTTGACAGTTAATATTGTTGAGGATCGGACGATTCAAAGAGCCAACATAAGCCGTCTCTAAGTTGTGACATTCAATTACGTAATCACTCATCCTTTGCCTCGGTCAATTTGATCAATTTACAGATATAAAAGTTAAGAGTTCAGAATAATAATCATAACTCTTGTAAGAGGATGTTTTAAAAGTCCTATTGTTGGTAGCAAAACATTCTAGATCCCCCTAAATCCCCCTAAACCCCTTCGGGGATGCGCCTTCGGCGTAGAAGAAGGGGGACTTTGATTCTAATTCCCCCCTTGAAAAGGGGGGCTAGGGGGGATCTGCGAGTGCCTAAAATCACAGACAACCACTTTTCAAACACCCTCTAAGGGCAGGTTTAGCAAAAATTCTATCCTACCCCTACGTATACAGGAATAATTCTAAGGTTCCATCCCCACACGCTGGAGAGCTTGACGAACTGGTGATAGGTGACGATTGTGATCCACTCTCACCAATTCGGTAGAGTTATACAAGCCACGTAACAGTTGGTTATTTTCTGATTGATTTAACTTAAGTAGAGCGTTAATCAATTTTTCTCTTTGATCTGCGGGAACTTTATCATCAATGACGATACCATGAGCAGGTACACCAGAAATTTTATACAGGACTCGCAACTGTTTCCTTTCTTCTTCTGTAATATAAGGTGGTAACAGAGCATATTCTGAAACAGCAGCTACTTCTGCTTGACCGCGCACTACCGCTTGTAAGGCTTTGCTGTAGCTACCACCATAAGCAACTTGACCAAAGAAAGTATCAACGCGATCGCGATTGGGGACAAATCCCTGTTTTACTAATTCACTCACAGGAAAAATAAACCCAGAGCCTGAAGTAGGAGATGTAAATGCCATTCTTCTACCTCTTAGTTGTTCTAGGGTTGTTTTGGCATTACTTCCACTCCTCAAGGGGCTATTGTTGCGGACAACAAATATTGAATCATAAGTAAATCTACCGGAGTAGTTATCGCGTACCTCTGCTAGATACAAACGAGCATTTGCCAATTCTTCAGCTTTCAAGGCTGGACGACTGCTTAAAAAAGCTACCTCAGCCCGATTTGCTCTCAAAGCTTCCACCGCAGCTGTATCATCACCTATCTGTGCTTTGACAGGTATTCCCATTTCTTTAGTTAAAAAAGTGGCTACAGCATTTGCCTTAGATTGCAAATCTGTTGAATCAGCACGACTAGGAAAAACTATGGTTAAATTTCTCAGTTTGCTTGCGATTAAGCGCGGTGCTTGCTGATTAGAAACGGAATTAGCTGTTGTCGCTTGGATTCCAGTAACAGTGGTAACTGCTACACCCATTAGTGCTATTAATGCTGCGCCAGCACTTAATAAGCTTTTTTGGCTTAGACTCATTTGCCCCTCTTGATTAAGAACTCTTTGCAAAAATATCGTTAATTATTGTCAATTATCCCAATAAAAGAATTTAGAGCTTTTAAGAATTAAAGTCAAGAGGAAATGTATAAGAAATACTTGGGGTAGATATAAATTACACACCATTGGTCAATTCGGGAAATGCTTCCCTAGAGTAGCTATGAAGCGCCCCACCTCTGAGTTAGATTTGGGCGTACCGATTTTTGTTTTCTAGCCAAACACATCAAATAACATTATGATTATAAATATTAGTCAAATAGGAAACACGGTATGGGTGCGGGACAAAATCTTTTACAGGCTACCCAAGCTAAAACACGTCTGCTGCTGGCTTTGTGGGATTTGGGAGCAATAAAGCAGGAAGTAAAGAAGGGTCAACTAACGAAGCGCATTATATCTAAGGGTAAGAAGGTAGCAGATTTTAAGGATATATTCGCGGAATTACAGGCTGAAGGGGCGATCGCAATTTCCAAAACTGGATACTCTTTAACTTCTCCCAAGGGTTTGGAGGTTCTAGGTGAGAGTTTGAGGAGTGGTGATTTTAAGTTTGAAGGGACTATTGTTGGTACTTGGTGATGTCAAGGCGATGGTATTGCGTAGGCATGGTGATTTAATGCTTCCTTTATCGCGTTATGCTACTGTTAACGGCATTCCCATCACATAATTATTGGATACAGCCACAATTGCCCGTTTGGGAGAGAGAACCCGCAACGGGGGCGCGGAAATTGTGGAATTGATGCGGACTGGTGGAGCATTTTTTGCCCCTGCTTCTGCTGCGAGTGTGATGGTGGAATCAATTTTGTTGAATCAGTCGCGGTTGTTACCTGTGGCGACTTGTTTACAAGGCGAATATGGTTTAAATGATGTTGTGATTGGCGTTCCCTGTCGTTTGGGTTGCGCTGGAGTTGAGAATATTTTGGAATTGCATCTCACTGATGGGGAAAGAGAAGCTGTGCAGATTTCGGCGCAATCTGTGCGGGATCAATATGATCCCGCGCAGAAAATTTTGGCAATGAATTAAGCATTTTTCCAGGCGACTAGAAATCGCGTATACAAAAACTATCACCACTGTTTTGTTTATGTGTGACAGTTGAGGATGTGGAATATGGGTGATAAATTGGCAAATTAAATAATATCAGGACTTACGCAAAATTATGAAAAAACGAACCACGAAGGACACAAAGGACACGAAGTCAAGAGGGTTTCAGAGAGTTCTTGCGTAAGTCCTAAATATAAGTTGCAATATCGCATAAACGTTATGAGCGTCAAAATAATGACAAAAATGTTGGTGTTGGAATTGTTAGCGGTGGGATCTCTGGTGTTAACTATTTTAGGTAGTAAAGCGATAATAGAGCAAGCAAACACGAAAAGACAGTTTGGTTGGTTTATTTTTATTGCATTTATGTTGGTATTAATCGTTGCAGTAATCACAGGAAAACTAGAAATTGTCACGGCAATTTTCGGTACAGCTATTTTTGGACTTTGCAGCATGTTTTGGGGACGAAATTTTTCTTAATGTATTCACATTAGGACAAGGGTTTCAGATTCTCATACCATCTCTTTGTGAGGTTGCGCCGAATTTTTAAACCCTTTTTCTCTCTGTGTCCTCTGCGTCTCTGCGGTTTGTTTCTCTTAATTCATTGCATCTTCATACAGAATTGGTATCAGTTACCTTTTACTCGAAACGTTGATGTACACTTATTTTTGCCTATTTTGCCAAAAATTATCAAGGCTCTTGTTTTGGCTGTTGATGCTCTACGGGTAGCTTATATTCAGTCAAAACCACCGCAACCGCTAACAACAGAAGAAATGCACGAAATCTTAATAGAACTTTCCTCACCCCTTACAGGCTATTTAGGAAGAGAAAAAGGAAAAGATTGGAAGAGCGATCGCTTTTACTTTCTCCGCGACCTACCAACCACCCCCAAATAACACAATTCTCTTACCTCTGCGTTCTCTGCGCCTCTGCGGTTAGTTAAATCTTAACCCAAACTCAAAATACCAGCCTGATAATTCACCACCAAAGGCAAAATTTTCAGCCACTCTGAACCTAATAAAACCTCTGTGATTTCATCCCCCGCACAAACAGGAATCTCATACTCCTGTCCATCCAATAAAACCTGACCTGAATAAATATTAAATCTTGCCTCTCCCTGTGCAGTCCGCAGTGGTTCATTACCAAGATAAGACCAATCAAGACCCTCTAAATCTTGGATATTAATTGCCATAAAGCCTGTGAAACCCGTATCTAAAAGGGCATCCACAGGCAAATTTAATCCATCAGAGGTAATCAAATCAAGTTCAAAAAAAAGTTGCCCTCTACTGCCAAAAATACCCTGAATCATATTGTGCCAGTGGTTCCTGTTTCATTCAGACCAAAAACGTAATGTATAGCATCTGGGTACTTTTGCAAGGCTTTTTTATGAGCTTGTTCTTTATCTTGATCAACGAAATAATCACCACTATTTGGATCTATAGCAATATACCAGCCATAGTGTTCTGTAATTAATTCAGGACACACACGGTCAAATACAGCGCGACAACGGCGATAAACTACTTCATCTTCAGCTTTACGCCTAGCCCGTTCCTCTGGTGTTGAAGTCAGTTCAGGAAAAATTCTTCCTCGCCTTAAGGATCGTTTCGGCGTTGATTGCGTCACATTATTAACCCTCATGATCAAGACTGCATTAACTCAATTGTACGCCAATAACATCTTTATTTATTAACTTACGAATAGAAAGATCCCCGACTTCTTCAAGAAGTCGGGGATCTGAGTCTCTCGTGTTTGCCAATCAGATAGTATTGCTATATTCTTGCCAACAATTGACTAACGCAAACTGGTTTTTCAGCTAAAATTATTAACCCACAGAAACCTTCAAACTACCGGGTTTACCCAGTTCACCTTGTAACACTACACCGCGCCCATTAGCGTGTAAATGCCGCAAAATCTTGTAAATTGCCTCAACTTCCTCAGCAGCACCCGCTTTTTGGGCGACTTCTTCCAGAGAAAGGGCGGTTTTTTCCTTTTGCAATACAGCCATTACCTTTGATTGCAATTCCAGAATTACCGCAGCAGCTTTTTTACCAGCTTCTACCCCTGGTTGATGGTAGGCGTTGACATTCACCAAACTGGCGTATAAACCAACAGCGCGTTCATACAAAGCAATTAATGCACCCACAGTTTTAGGATTGACTTGGGGAATAGTCACAGTAATGGAATCGCGCTGATTTTCGTAAAGCGCTTGTCGAGTTCCTAAAAGGAAACCAGAGAGAAAATCGCCCGAAGTTACTCCAGGTTCAATTTCTAAAGATTTACCCTCACGGTCTTCTAACACTTCAATGAAAGTAGCAAAGAAATTTGGGATACCCTCACGTAATTGCTGTACGTAAGCGTGTTGGTCTGTAGAACCTTTGTTACCGTAAACAGCGATACCTTGATAAACAGTATTGCCATCTAGGTCTTTTTCTTTACCTATAGATTCCATTACCAGCTGTTGTAAATACCGACTAAACAACAGCAAGCTGTCCTTGTAAGGTAGGACAACCATATCTTTCTCACCCTTACCATTACCGGAAAAATACCAACCCAAAGCTAACAAAGCCGCCGGGTTATTTTCCAAATTGGGGACGCGGGTAGCATCATCCATTTCTTTCGCACCTTCAATCATGGCGCGAATATCAATACCTTGTAATGCGGCTGGTACTAGCCCCACAGCAGATAATTCTGAGGTGCGTCCTCCCACCCAGTCATACATGGGAAATCTCGCTAGCCAGCCTTCTTTTTGGGCGACTTTATCCAAATTGCTATCAACGCTAGTAATGGCTACAGCTTGTTTAGCAAAGTCTAATTTTTTACTAGCATAGGCAGCTTTAACTTCAATCATGCCATTACGGGGTTCTGGTGTGCCTCCAGATTTGGAAATCACTAAAACCAAGGTGCTGGCTAGATTGTCTTGCAGTTGATTGAGAGTGCGGTCAATTCCGGCGGGGTCACTATTGTCGATAAAGTGAATTTTCAGAGAAGGGAAATCAGGCGCAAGGGCTTCAGCCACAAATTCCGGCCCTAGTGCAGAACCACCAATACCAATGGATATTATATCGGTAAAGCGGCTGGCTTTGGGTGGATGAATCGCACCTGTGTGGACTTTTTCGGCAAAGGCTTCGATTTGTTCGAGAGTTTGGACTATCTCTTGTGTAAGTTCTGGTGTGGGTGCTAAATCAGGATTTCGCAGCCAGTAATGTCCCACCATGCGGCCTTCGTCAGGATTGGCGATCGCACCCTTCTCTAATTCCGCCATATCCGCAAACGCTTTGTCAAACTTCGGCCGCAACGAGTCCACGAAAGCGTGATCAAAACCCATCCGACTTATGTCCAGGTAAAGTCCTAATCCCTCGTGGAAATATAACCAATTTTGGTATCGTTGCCAAAGTGCCTTTGCATCCATAGGGAAATCTCAAATAAAGTATTGCTTCAAAAACCAGTTTAATGTATGGTTAGAGCCATCCCTGCCTAGCCTTATACAGTTTTAAGTGTTGGGTATTGAGCATCAGTCACAGATTCACCCATAATCTAACAGTCACTACTTAATTTAAACATCTGGCATAGGTATGACACGCAGAAATTTCACAATTTCACCCCTAATTTCAATCCCAACTAGATAATTATCGATGGTGAAACGGTGAAAAATGCCCTCAGTATCAAGACACCGCAGATCTGGGAGACTATGCAGAGGCATATTTTCAGTAAACTCGAAAAATACAAAATCGTATACCCGTTGATAGATAACAGGTTCTAAATTCTTCAGGTCTACCAAAAAAGACCAGGCGTAGCGCACTTCCAAACTCACTAGACGTTACCTTAACAAAACTTTAGGTGTTCTGACATTAGCTCGAAAGCGTTTCTAAATTTTACAAATACACTAACATTCGTTTCGCTTCTTCATGGGTGAGAATATCCCACGGTTGCTGCAATTGCTTGGCTTTTTGGATCGCTTGCGACATATAAGAGTCACAATGCAACGCATGGAGATTATCCCAGACACTTTGCAATTGTTCATCACTTAATTGCTCGATTAAATGATGGATTCTAATTCTCAGCAAGTTCATAAACTATAATATTACCCAAAACACAAAACTATTATTCCCGAAAATTGACAATGCTTAACGACAGGATAAGATTATCCTGGGGCTATGCCTAGTTTTTTGGGAATGGACTCAGTATATACAGCAGTTTGCTCGTGAGTATAGTATTTCAAACAATAATCAACCACAGATGCAAACAGATGCACACAGATGAATATGGATCAGTCTGTACTTTATCTGTGTGAAAACTGCTATATATAATTTTGGCGGGGTGGGGTTCTGGGTTTTACTATGTCTTTACAAGCTTTCTGGATAACGCATATTTGCACTTAAACTAATTTAATATGGTTGAATATCTCATCTTTTTGGCAACTTCTACAACAATCTTTGCTCTGTTCGCTTTAGGGCTGAATTTGCAGTGGGGTTATACCGGGTTAATTAATTTTGGTCATATTGCTTTTATGACTCTGGGTGCTTATACCACTGTTCTGTTAAGCTTTCAGGGAGTTCCCTTATTTGTTTCGGCAGTTATGGGGGCAATTGTAGCAGCTTTTCTGGGTTTAATTATTGGTTTTGCTACTCTGCGCTTACGGGAAGATTATCTCTCAATTGTTACCATTGGGGTGGGTGAATTAATTCGCTTGGTGGTGAATAATCAAGAGTTACCTGTGAAGGATTCCTGGATATCTGGGACTTTTGGTGTCCAAAGTTATCCGATTCCTTTATCTACAACGCCCAATTTGTTCGTCAGAGTGGGGATGATGGGATTGCTGACGCTTCTGGCTATTCTAACTTTGTTTGGTTTGTGGCGATGGATTCGCACCGCCCAAAAATCTCTGGTGACTGATTTGGGTAAAAAACTCAGTCGCAAACAAGAGTTAGTTTCCCGTTTGGGAGTAGGAATTATTTTCGCTTTATTGACAGTCGCCATTTATATTTCTGGCGTTATTGGTTTGTATGACTATAAACCCAAAGCAGGTTTGATGTTATTGTCGCTGTTGGTTTTAGCTTTTATCTTTTGGCGGTTAGAAATTTTGGTGCGATCGCCTTGGGGTCGTGTGCTAAAAGCTATCCGTGAGGATGAGGAAGTACCGAAGGCTTTGGGTAAAAATGTTTTTTGGTATAAAGTACAATCACTGATGTTAGGGGGTGCGATCGCCGGGATTGCTGGGGCTTTCTTTGCTTGGCAACTCAGCGCCATTTACCCGGATAATTTCCAACCACAACTGACTTTTGACGCTTGGATTATGGTAATTTTAGGCGGTTCTGGAAATAACATTGGCACAATCTTAGGGGCTGTGATTTTCTTTACTTACGATGCAGCCACCAGAGAATTTTTACCGAAAATTTTTACCAATTTATCTTCTGACCAATTAGGTGCATTTCGCATCATGGTTATTGGTCTAATTTTAATGATCCTCATGGTTTGGCGACCTCAAGGTATTTTAGGTAAAAAGGAGGAACTCACTCTTGGTAAGTGATTGGTCATTTGTCATTGGTCATTTGTCATTAGTCATTGGGAAGTTACCGTCTTCTCCCCCCTGCTCCGGTGCTCCCTGCTCCCCTGCCTCTTCTCATTGGTCATTTGTCATTTGTCATTGGTAAACGTAAAAACAGTTGTAATGGATTTTTATGGTAAATACGCAGTCACCCCCACTTCCTTTGTTAGCCGCTACTGGACTTTGTAAAAGCTTTGGCGGTATTAAAGCAGTCCAAGATGCCACAATTGAGGTGAATAAAGGTAGCATTACTGGCTTAATTGGTCCCAATGGTGCTGGTAAAACTACTTTATTTAATCTCCTCTCTAGCTTTATTCGCCCAGATAAGGGACGCGTGATTTTTGACGGTGAACCCATTCAACACCTACAACCGTATCAAATCGCCCAGCAGGGTTTAGTCCGGACTTTTCAGGTGGCGCGGACTCTCTCGCGGTTGTCGGTGTTAGATAATATGCTGCTAGCGGCGCAAAAACAAACAGGTGAGAATTTTTGGCAAGTACAGTTACAACCCCACATTGTCGCTAAGGAAGAAAAGCAACTCAAAGAACAAGCAATGTTATTGTTAGAGTCTGTGGGATTGGCACAAAAAGCACAGGATTATGCTGGTGGGTTGTCTGGTGGACAACGCAAGTTACTGGAAATGGGGCGGGCTTTAATGACAAATCCCAAGTTAATTTTATTAGATGAACCAGCAGCTGGGGTGAATCCCAAACTAATTGATGATATATGCGATCGCATTCTCAGATGGAACCGCCAAGATGGTATGACCTTCCTAATTATTGAACATAACATGGATGTGATCATGTCTTTGTGCGATCGCGTTTGGGTCATGGCTGAAGGTCAAAATTTAGCTGAAGGAACTCCCGCCGAAATTCAAACCAATACCCAAGTTTTAAAAGCTTATTTAGGACAATAAATCAGATTCATTGCCCAAATAATTTCGGTAAAATTAGAGAAACAACTTTACTTCAACCAAATTTCTGATTCCTGAAAAGTATACTGCTAGAATTAAAGAGGTATTAAATTATGGATTTAATTGGTGGAGATAATTTCAGGATAAACAAAATACTTTCACAAAATGTTAGCAGCACAGTTGTTTAATGAACTGGAAGGTAACGAAATAAAAACAATTTCTGGTGCGGTGACAACAGGAGATATTTGGAAGTTTTTAAAGTTAGAAGGAACAGAGATATTTATTGATTTGAATAATTATTATATTAAGGAGTTGAATAAGATTTTAGGTATTTTATGTCAAGGTGTATTGGGTTGAAATTTGACCTCCTCTGGTGCTGCACTCCACGCTCTAAAATAATGAGGATGTTTTATAATAGTGTAGAGACAATAATTATATTGAGGTAAAAAATATGGCTCAAAGTCCATCAGAGAGAATTGTCAGACGTGGCCGAGTATTTCCCGAAATTCAATGGACAGAAGAACAAAAAGCTCAAGATAGAGCGAGAAGAAAGGCATTTTCGGATCGTTGTTGGGTGATTTTTGAGCGTTTAAAACCAGAAATACTCGATAAATACTATGGTTGGTACATTGCTATTGAACCTGATAGTGGTGATTATTTTATTGATGAGGATAAGGAAGTAGCTAGTAAAATGGCTAGGGAAAAGTATCCTCATTTAATTCATCATATTTATGGCATTAATGAAACGGGAGTTAGTGGCAGAATATGATTGAAGGAATATTTGGAGAAAATGGGCAAATTTATTTTGAAATTGATTTAATTGGTGGAGATAATTTCAGTTTTCCTGTAGAAACAATGTTAGATACAGGATTTACTGAATATTTAGCTATGAATAAACAAGATGTCCAAAGTCTTGATTGGACTTTTTTAGGTCAAGATAAATTAAGAACTGCTCAGGGTGAAACTGAATTTGATGTTTATAACGGTAGGGTAATCATAGATGGTCAAGATTTTGAAGTTCCTGTATTTGCTGGAGATGAAATACAGGAAATTTTACTGGGTTCTCGATGGTTGAAGTTATTTATTTTATTTGCTAATTATGCGGAAAATACAGTTAAATTAGAGTTAATACAATTATATGGTGGTTAGAAGTTTTACTTCCAATCATGAACGAATATTTTTTATGGAAAGATATGACAATTTACATTTTTAAATGTTAACCTTGATGTATGTGCAATCAATTTGAACCTCAATCACCAATTAAGTGAATTGACAACTCTAGGACTTACGCACTGTACAAATTAATCATGGTATGCAGTCACCAAAATAGCCAATTTCCGGCTTTGAACAATGATTATGTTGATAGTAAATATACCCGTGTGGTAAGGGTTTAGCATTGCTAAACCCTTACGAAATATGTACTTTTTAGTGTGATACATATTTGGGCTTTATTGTCAATGCGTAAGTCCTAAACTCAAAGATTTTGCGATTTATTTTACAAGGTTGATTAAATAACTCCCTCTTTTCTCTTGTATGAGAATTATTAAAAACTAAGAAGCTATTAAAGAGGTCAATCATTTAACACGCTGATTGTAGGGTAATTTCGCCAATAACATTCCCATAGCACAAGTGTTACTCACTCCAGCAAATACTAAACCTGCGCCAACAAAACCACTTAAAATTAAAAACCAAGGCGAAACAAAAGCACCTAAAATAGTTCCGGTAAATACTAATGAACCAGCCACAATTTGCACTTGTCTCATTAAACTAATGGGAGCATCTTTATTAATTTTAGTGGGATAATTTAACTGTTTCCAGGATATAATTCCCCCTTGTAGTTGAGCAAAATCTGAAAATCCCGCATTAATCAATTTTTGCGCGGCTTGATTAGAGCGATTTCCCGATTGGCAATAAAGCACCACTTTCGTATTACGCTGGAAAGGTACTTGTTCTGGTTGGAATTGAGAAAGGGGTAAAAGTTTAGCACCTGGAATATGTTCTGCTGCATATTCGGAAGGTTCGCGCACATCTATCAGATGCACTTTTTCTGTTTCAGTCCAGCCTTTGACAGTCGAAGCTTCAACCAATTCTAACTTAGTTTCTGAAGTCATACAATTTTAGATTTTAGATTTTAGATTTTGGATTTTGGATTTTTAATTAAAGGTTTGTAGTCAGGACTTTAGTCCTCAAATAGATGCTCAAGCCTGACTGCTAAATGAATTGCAATAATGTTACATTGCTTAACATAGTTGAATTTACTCCCGCCTACTTACTATATAACTTAACTTATTTAGTATATTCCTATATAGTAGAATAATCAACATAAAAGCCAAACAATATTTACCGTTCGATGTCAGAGATATTTCCAGCCGCACTCAGCCAAGTTGCAAATTATTTCAAAGTTTTGTCAGAAGTCAGCCGGCTACAAGTATTATGTTGTTTAAAAACAGGTGCTAAAAATGTTACTGAAATTATTACTGAGACTGGACTAGGACAAGCCAACGTATCCAAGCATCTCAAAGTTTTAGCCCAGGCGGGGATTGTTAAAAGAACACCAGAGGGAGTCAGTGTAATTTATGAAATCGCTGATCCGATTTTATTTCAGTTGTGTGATTTAGTATGCGATCGCCTGTCCGTCCGACTGCAAGAACAAACCCAACAGTTGTCACAATTGGAAAGTAGAAATTGGGGGACAAAGGGATAGTTAATTTGATTCCCCATGTCCCATAATTTAGCTAAATTGCTCGCCTGCATCTAAATTAAACAAAGTTTGCAGGGTTTGCATACAGTGTCGTCTCGCCTCAACATCTTGCTGCGCTCGTAACTGTACCATTGGATCATGTAAAATTTTATTTACAATGCCTCGTGTTAAAGCCTCAATGACTTCTTGATGTTTTTCGGCGAATTCCGAACCCAATCGAGATAAAGCTTTTTCTAATTCTTGTTCGCGGATGGTTTCTACTTTATTTCTCAGACAACTAATTGTAGAGACAGTTTCGAGCGATCGCCACCAAATATCAAAAGCTTCCACTTCTTCATCTAGAAGTTTCTCGGCTTCCTGCGCCATTTTACGGCGACTTTCGTGGTTTTGCGCCACCACAGCCTTCAAATCGTCCACATTAAAAGCTTGGACATTTGCCAATTCATTGACATTACTGTGGACATTACGCGGCACAGAAATATCAAATAACATCAAAGAGCGACTAGACTCTAAAACTGTTTCTAACGTGCTGCGTTCAAGTATTGGCTCAGTTGCAGAAGTGCTAGTAAATACTAAATCGCTTTCGGCAATTACTGCCATCATTTCTGATAAAGTGTGAGTATGTATAGGCTGCTCAGGATAAAGTTTTGCCAATTGCTGGGCGCGTTCTTGAGAGCGATTGACAATACTGATTTGGGCAGCACCTTTAGAAATCAGGTGTTGTACCAACAAACGTGACATTTTGCCAGCACCGATAATTGCGACTCGACAAGCCGCTAAATTAGCCGCCTTCATTTGTGCCAACTCCACAGCCGCCGAACTAATAGAAACCGCACCAGTACCAATGTTAGTTTCAGTCCGCACACGCTTACCAGCTGTCAGCGCTTGTTTAAATAATCGATTTAAAACTGTTTTTATACCATTATATTGCTGTCCCAGTTTGTGAGTATTTTTCACCTGAGCCAGAATTTGACCTTCTCCGAGAACTAAGCTATCTAACCCAGCAGCTACGCGCATCATGTGCATCACAGCATCATCATGGAGCAACATAAACAAGTGTTGACGCAGAGACTGTACAGGCAATTTGCTGTGTTCTGAAAGAAACTGAGTAACTTCCCTGATGCCTTGCTCTGTTTCGCTAGTAACAATGTAAATTTCCAGGCGGTTGCAGGTGCTAAGTATTGCTACTTCGTCAATATGGGGATAGCTATTCAGATGAGCGATCGCACTTTCAGTTTGTGGTTCTGGAATACTCAGCTTTTCCCGGATTTCAACTGGGGCTGTTTTATGGCTTAACCCCACCACTGCAATATTCATTATTTATCGTTTATTGGTAATGGATTATTGATTATTGATTATTGATTATTTTCCATAGGTATCAGGGATGGGGTATCAGGGATGAGGAAAATTCTTCCCCAGTCCCGATGTCCCCAATTCCCAATCCATCTATTTTGGATTTTGGACTTGCGATTTTAGATTGAAGTTCAATCCAAAATCCAAAATCTAAAATCTAAAATTCCCTACTCCCTACTCCCTAATTACTGATGCAATTGCAGATTCTGGGGATCGTCAAACAAATGGATAGTATCAACAAAACGGGCTGTTTTGGACTGGTTGGAAATAACCAAACTTTGAGTCCTTGCACCACCCTTGAAGAAGCGGACACCTTCCATCAGAGTGCCGGGGGTAATACCGCAAGCAGCAAATAGAACAGTTTCGCCAGAGGCTAATTCGTCAGCATCATAAACCTTATCGGGGTCATTGATGCCCATTTCCTTCAACCGTGCCAGATTGCCTTCTCTGCTTTCGCCAATCAAGCCTGTTTGCACAACTTCTGGGTCATAGATCAACTGCCCTTGGAAATGTCCTCCCAAGCAGCGCATAGCCGCAGCCGAGATGACTCCTTCAGGTGCTGCACCGATACCCATCAAAGCATGGATATTAGTACCACCAAAGGCGCAGGAGATGGCAGCAGAAACGTCACCATCACTGATTAGTCGGACTCTCGCGCCGGCAGTGCGAATTTCCTTAATGAGTCCTTCGTGGCGGGGACGATCCATCACCACAACTACCAATTCTTCTACAGAACGGTTTAAGCACTCAGAGAGGATTTTCAGGTTTTCGGTAGCAGACTTGTTAATGTCTACCAAACCTTTGGCTGGGGCTGGTGCTGCCAGTTTCTTCATGTAGAAGTCAGGCGCAGCAAATAAACCACCTTTTTCGGAAATTGCCAAAACTGCCATTGAACCATTTTGACCGTAGGCAACCAAGTTTGTGCCTTCGCAAGGGTCAACAGCAATGTCAATTTCAATTAATTCATCAGGGTTACAGAAGTTTTTGGCATCTGGTTGGGTACAAATACCCACTTCTTCCCCAATGTAGAGCATCGGCGCTTCGTCGCGTTCGCCTTCACCAATCACAATGCGTCCGCGCATATAGATTTTGTTCATCCGCTCCCGCATGGCTTCCACTGCTACTTGGTCAGCAATGTTCTTTTCGCCTTTACCCATCCACTTTGAGGAAGCGATCGCAGCTTGCTCTACTACTTCAATAATCTCTAATCCAAGTGTATTTTCCACAGAGTCACCCTCTAAACTGCTTGACTTATGTCTTTTTATCTGGCTATTTCAGTCTTCAAGTCTACCAAAGGGCGTATACACCTGGGAAATACTATCTACTAACAGATGTGTTAAGATTTGCTGCTTAATGCCAATCACCGCCCCATAATGACAATTAAACTCATGTTTTTGCCCATAAATACAGTCATATTAAATCTAGTTTACTATTACTCCATTACTGTGATTGCCGCAATTGGCGGGTATAGGCATCGGCGATCATTTACCCTAGAGATAATTAACAAAACTCCATAAGAAAAAATATGCAGAATTTCCTCAACCCCCTTTTTGGTCGCCATCCAGAACAAGTCAAAGCCAATGTGGAAATCTACACCTGGCAAACCTGTCCTTATTGCATCCGTGCCAAGATGTTGCTGTGGTGGAAAGGTGTAAGATTCACAGAGTACAAAATCGATGGCGACGAAGCAGCCAGAGCCAAAATGGCCGAACGTGCCAATGGTCGCCGTTCAGTACCACAGATTTTCATCAATCATCAGCACATTGGTGGTTGTGATGACCTTTATCAGCTAGATACAAAAGCTCAACTCGACTCACTTCTAGCCCAACCCGCTATTTAACTTCAGTTAATAAATACAGCAGGTTGCAGGTTGCAGGTAAATGAAGTACAAATTTTTGTATTAAAACTCTTGTGGGGGAGGGCAAGGATTGCCCGCCCTAGTGTACTTCACCCAAATGAAATATGCTGTAAATATCTCCGAAAAAGAATCTAGGGACAATACTCTTCAACAAGCCTATGGCTACATGAATTGTCCCTACGAAATTTGGGGAAAAGCATATTTAAATTCACTCCATATCCAATAGCCCGTTTCTGAATAGCGATGGGAAAATGTTAATTGAATATCCAGAATATCTTATACATCGGCAATGGATGAGTCGCGCCCTAGACTTAGCACAAATCGCAGGCGATGCAGGTGAAGTCCCCGTTGGTGCTGTGATTATTGATGCGGGTGGAAATATGATTGCTGAAGGCGAAAACCGAAAAGAACGTGACCAAGATCCCACAGCTCACGCAGAAATCATCGCTCTGCGAGCTGCTGCTAACAGTTTACACAATTGGCGCTTAAATCAATGCACCCTGTACGTCACCCTAGAACCTTGTCCGATGTGTGCCGGTGCTATTGTCCAAGCACGTTTACAACAGCTTGTCTATGGAGTGGACGATACTAAAACTGGCGCAATTCGTACTGTTACTAATATCCCTGATGGTGCTGCTTCTAACCATCGTCTGCGAGTCATGGGAGGCGTTTTAGAGTCAACTTGTCGTCAACAATTACAAACCTGGTTTGCCAATCGTCGTCAGAGAAATAACGGACAGAGATAAAACTGTCCAGTCGCTTTAACACAATGCACAAAAGAAAAACTACGGTGTAACTAATCAAGGGTTCCTTGTATTTTAGGGCAACCAGCAGCTACCAACATGGAAATTTATACTTCCCACCAGACGAGCCAAGAAACACCAGCTAGTAACAAAGCAAATACTAAGGTAGCTCATACTACTTCACGGGTGTCTCCTTGGTTAAGTCCTTTATTGTATCTATTAGGGCAGCATCTTCTTTTACCGTTCTTTTTTCGACAAATTGAAATCACTGGACAAGAAAATATTCCCTTAACTGGCCCTGTGATTCTGGCTCCTACCCATCGGTCACGTTGGGATTCATTGCTTCTCCCCTATGCCACCGGTCGCTGTGTGACAGGGCGAGACCTGCGATTTATGGTAACTATCAATGAGTGTCAAGGACTGCAAGGCTGGTTAGTTAGAAGTATGGGAGGGTTTCCTGTAAATCCTCAACGTCCAGCCATTACTACTCTCCGTCATGCTGTGGAATTACTTCAACAAGGTGAAATATTAGTTATTTATCCAGAAGGTAATATTTATCGCGATGGCAAACTTCACCCGTTAAAACCAGGAATTGCTCGTTTGTCTTTGACTGCTGAATCTAGTCACCCAGGATTGGATGTCAAAATTCTCCCCGTTAGTATCAACTACAGCCAACCTTATCCTCAGTGGGGTACTAGTGTAAAAATCTCTATTGGAACCACATTAAATGTAGCAGATTACACTGGAGGTAAAGTCAAACAAAATGCCCAAAACCTGACATCAGATTTATCATTAGTTCTACAACAATTAAGCCCTCAAGAATCAGTAATCCCGGAAAATGTTAACAGTTAATAGTCAGTAAACAGACCAATGACCAATGACCAATGACCAATGAGAAGAGGCAGGGGAGCACCGGAGCACCGGAGCAGGGGGGAGAAGACGGTAACTTCCCAATGACTAATAACCAATGACCAATGACCAATGACCAATGACCAATGACCAATGAGAAGAGGCAGGGGAGCACCGGAGCACCGGAGCAGGGGGGAGAAGACGGTAACTTCCCAATGACTAATAACCAATGACCAATGACCAATGACCAATGACCAATGACCAATGACCAATGACCAATGACCAATAACCAATGACTAATAACCAATGACTAATAACCAATGACTAATGACCAATTATTGAGTTTTCCCACATCTTCTGGGGCGTAGTCGATT
Organism: Nodularia spumigena CCY9414; assembly: GCF_000340565.2. NCBI lineage: Bacteria > Bacillati > Cyanobacteriota > Cyanophyceae > Nostocales > Nodulariaceae > Nodularia > Nodularia spumigena. The sequence goes on along the minus strand of NZ_CP007203.1, from coordinate 1,824,781 downwards.
AACCATAACTGCCAACTTCCTTTAGCTGAAAGAGAAAGTAACTGTTTGAGCGACGGGCGCGATCGCATGGTATATGTTGTTTGTAAATTAGTGCGGCGGCCTAATGTGCGGTTTTGCAACAACACCCGTTGATTATTCGGAGCTATTAAATAAATTTCTACATCGCCTAAAAAATCATGGGTGATATTAACTGTTATTTGAATATCTTTAATGGTGCGGGATTCAACAATGGCGATCGCACTTTTGATTCCCTGTTGAGCATTATCTGGAATCCTCAACTCACGGGAATTCTCTCCCTTGACGTATTGACTCGCAGCTAACACAGAAGTGCGTAGTTTCTGGGCGGCTTGCACTGCCTTCGCTGCATTTACTTTGCCATAACCAAACCATTGAGAATGTCCGTTACTGTCATAAGTACCTTCTCGCATCCCCAACTGGGGGTCTGGGTCATAATCCACAATTTTATCAGCAGTTTCTTCCAAAATCAACTTTACCTGTTGAGCCGTTAAGTCAGGATTTGCTGACAAAACTAATGCCGCCACACCTGCGACGATAGGAGTAGCGCTAGAAGTACCACCGAAACTATTGGTAAAATCAGTAGGATCGAAACCTGCATCTCCTACTTGGTCAGTAGTCAAAATTCTTCGTCCCTGAAGAGAAGTAGCGATCGCCGGTTGTGTATTCAGAAAACCCCTACCCTCAAATGTCAATCCTGGAGGAGCATTATTACTAGGCGCACACAGAGCAACATTAGTACCCCAGTTACTGTAAGCAGCTTTCTTGTTCAAGCTAGTACAAGCAGCAACAGCAATCACATCTGGATGTAGTGGAAATCCACTTAACCAATCCGTATTTCCTTGTAACAGATTTTCTGGCCAATTCCGTTCATAGACAGTACCCTTAATCGGGCGGTTAGCATTTCCCGCAGCAAACAAAACCACGCAACCTTTACCATTGCGTCCTGTAGTCACAGCCCGACTAATAGCAGCCTTTTGGCGCAAAGACAAAGGAAAATAGACAGCAGAAGCTCCCCAGCTACAAGAAATTACACTAGCGCCCTGCTCCAGAGCATGGTTAAACATATCCTCAATGGATTGGTCATCCAAAAAACCAGTACTACGAATCGGCATCAATGCACAACCAGGAGCAACACCCACAATTCCCGTACCATTTTCTTCAGCAATAGCTAACCCTGCACAAGCAGTGCCATGACTGGTTTCTTTCTCACCAGGTATAGGTAAAAAGCCATTATTTCTTAAATCTCTAGGGGCGACAATTTTGCCACTACCTTGCAAATCTGGATGGTTCAAATCAAAAGAATCATCCACTACCGCCACAATTACAGAACGCACACCGCGAGTCATATCCCAAGCCTGTTCCACAGAAATATGAGAACCGGCTACCAACTGGTTACCACCATTGTGGTCAAGATACCATTGCTGAGGATACATTGTATCACGGGGTTTGTAATGCAATTCACTTTTAACCAAAATATTTGGTTCAGCAGCTAATACCTCTGAGAACCCTTGCAACTGATTCGTGATTTTCAGGGGATTTTCTGTGGCTTGTTTGCTCACGAGAAACACAAAAGTATGCGGAAGACCTGGGACGGTTTTTTGTTTAACCAAGCCAAATCTAGAAGCGATCGCCTCCATTCTGGCAAAATCTACCCAAGAAGCAAATTGAATAGTCACTTGGTCATTCAAGTAAACGAAAGTTCCAGGATGATCTTTAATTGTGTAAACATGACCAGCAAAAGCCACATTTTCAGCACCCCGTGCTTGGGACATCGCCGACTCTAACTGCTCAGGTACAACTGTAAAAACTTCTAAATCTGCTTGGGGAATACGACTTTGCCAAATGCCCCAAATAACCTCAGATAATTGTTGGGAAGTAAATTCGGTACTCGGACGGACGGTGAAACGGTCTAAAACCTGTTCTAAAATTAATTCTTCACCACCGCGTTGTAAAATCATTCCCAAACTGCTTGCTGGTACACCTGTCTTGGGAAAATCAGAGGAATTAGCTTGATTGTTCATAGAGGCGATTGTAGTTAGTTAGTATGCAGGAGCAATGGGAACTCTATTAAACCGATGTTCAGTCTAAATCACAGAAACCTAAGTATGTAACTTTGTTTTCTCAAAGACAAAAACAGAGTTAAGATACCCGAAGTTTCCACTCCTTTTCTATATAGTTGTCGCACTACTTGACCCCATGAACTCTGCCGCCGTTCCTCCTTTCATTAGCTTCACTGCGTTATCATTCATAGCAGTTCTCAGCCTGCTATCACCTGTCAATGCTCAAGTAAAAAATCTACCCAGCATTTATAGTCAAGTCCAAATCATTGACCCCAACGATCCCAATACTCTGCGTCCTACAGCCCAAAATAATAGCATTTTGAGTATGGCAGGAGGTCAACGGCTCATGGAAGAGGCAGATCAAGCCGTTTCTGCTCAAAACTATGCTTTAGCGGTTAAGAAGCTCCAAGATGCACGACAAGTTTATAATCAATTATCTAATTTCTATCAAGAATTAAACGCTAGCTTTACGGGAATTGATACACAAGTTTCCGATTCCCAGCGTCAAAAAGCCTTAGAAACCGCCCAAAAGCGCGACGAAGCCACCTATCAGTTAGCACTAGTACATCGGGCGCAAAATCAGCCAGAATTAGCCGTCCCGTTGTTAATTCAGATTATTAAGAGTCAAAACCCCACACGGGATTTAGGCAAAAAAGCCTATCAGCAGTTATTTGAATTGGGTTTTGTGGATACACCATTTCCCAGACAAGGTGGTAGTTCATCCCCAAAATGATCAATTCTGCACATCTGCCTGGAAAGCCCAAATGCTAAGATGGAATTAGCTACCCAAGGTTAGTTTTACCACCTTATGGGCAGGGCGTTGTTCATTGGGCGAGGCGATATCAGGTGGGCTACGCCTGCAATTGCTGTTTGAACGCAGAATCCCCCGTATTTATGCGGAGGAGTATGTCAATTCTCTACTTGCCCAAACCCGAAAGGGGAACGGCATTTAAAAGTGCCGAGTTGTGTTTCCTCCCACCGCTTAAAGCCGTGGGTTTCTATATTACGCGCAAGGTTTTTATGATTAATCCGCAGCAAGTTGAGGCAATGATTAAGGCGGAAATGCCAGATGCCCAAATTCAGGTGCAAGACTTGACTGGTGGCGGCGACCACTATCAAGTGACAGTAGTTTCATCGCAGTTTGCCGATAAGGGACTGGTACAACAACACCAGTTAGTTTATGGTGCTTTGCGGCAAGCTATGTCAACCGAAGCGATTCATGCCTTGGCTGTAAAAACATATACACCCGAAGCTTGGCAAGCAACAGCAGCTTCTTAAAAATCAATAAGTCTAAAGTTCAACTGATAAAACTAGGAAACAAAAAGTCCATGACTCCAGAAACCAAAGAAAAAATTGATAATTTGGTACAACAAAACAAAATTATGGTTTTCATGAAGGGAAACAAATTGATGCCTCAGTGCGGTTTCTCTAACAACGTTGTGCAGATTCTCAACACCTTGGCAGTTCCTTTTGAAACAGTTGACGTTCTCTCCGACGCGGAAATTCGTCAGGGGATTAAAGAATATTCCAACTGGCCGACAATTCCCCAAGTGTATATTGACGGTCAATTCGTTGGCGGTTCCGATATCCTGATTGAACTTTACCAAAAAGGTGAATTGCAGCAACTTGTAGAAGTGGCTCTGGCTTCCTAATCTCTGATTCATCGCGTCTGATTCATCGCCTCTGATGAAATTGAAAAATCCCCTCCTCCGAGTTGGCAAAACCAAAACCGGAGAGAGGGGATACTTTTATTTGATAAAATATCTCCAAAATTTCACGCCACTAAACCCTTGACCTAGCCAAAGAATATGCTATAATCATCAGCGTTAGTCAAATGGTTATTGTAAATAATTGACCAAAGTAAAAGACATTAATAGTAATCTAGTTGCGCCTCTGGTTGAGTCATCACAAAATTTGATGAATCGTACAGGTAGCGACCAGCTTCTTCTTCTAAGCGATGAATCAGTATAGGCTCAATAGCGTTACTTTGTCTGAGTGCGGCTAAATACCCATCCAAATACATCCGCATATCGTCCGTCCGATAACCGCGATTCCATAACTCGACGAAGGCGTCAGTAATTCGTTGGTAATAGCGGATGGTTTGTGTGTCTTGGAGCATAACTGCTATATTAATCTCTTTAGAATGAGAATTGTAAATGATTCACGCTCAAATGTGAAGTGTTACTTTCACCTTCTTCGCTTCAACTCAGGGGCAAAATATCTACCGTAGGCTAGATCCTCTTGCAGGTACAACGTAATCCTATCCTATTCTATAAAACTTGGAATAGCATAGTTTGGTAAGCTATTTTTATGATTCTTTGTCTAAACTTGGCCAATTTATCTTTGAAGAAAAAGGTCTGATATCCTTACAGTTAAGGAACTCCAAGGAGATAGGTCTACAGGTAGCTCTTGTTTCATTTGGGGTTCAATTTTAAATTTTTTTGCGCGCAGCGTCTATCAAATTTCATCCGACAGCAGAATAAAGCTAAAATATAGCTGAGTAAAGCTCACCCTGTAATGTTCCTTGGTCAGACGCACCCATCTGAGGGATGATGTTTTAGCAAAGGGAACTTTTGATAAGTCTAACAAAAATTTAAGAATAAATTAAAGAATACTACTAACTTAGCTTTGGGCAAGGCATCAGTTAGGACTGCTGATGCTTTTCATCTGAAAAAATGTCAAGCTAATAGCAATGGAAGTAACAAAGGCTACAAAACCTTCGGCATGGGCTTGTTACTTTGAAATTCATCGACGCTAAGGGGTCTTGCCGCTGTGGGTTCGGTTTGTATTGAAATCGTTGAGGGAAATCCCCATCTAAGGTCGTTGCTGGGATGGCACTTGCAACAGTTGGAATACCGTGTGCATCAAGCCGCCAGCATTTATCAAGCTAGGGAAGTGTTTTTAAGTCAGCAACCAACACTGGTAATTCTTGATGCTGATTTGCCTGATGGTGATGGGATTGAGTTTTGCCGTTGGTTGCATCGTCAGCAACAACCTTTAATTTTGATGTTATCGGCTCGTAGTAATGAAGCTGATATTGTCGCAGGTTTAAAGGCGGGGGCTGATGACTATTTAAGCAAACCGTTCGGAATGCAAGAGTTTCTCGCTAGGGTAGAAGCACTAATTCGCCGCCAGCGCACGCCTACTGCACCAGCTTATTTGGATTATGGCAGTTTGCAAATTGATTTAGTACAGCGCCGAGTTCGATTCCAAGGCGAGTTCATTGATTTAACGCCTCAAGAGTTTAGTTTACTCTATGTTTTGGCACAAGCTGGAGGAGCAGCTCTAAGTAGATCAGAATTACTGCGTCGTGCTTGGCCTGACGCGATTGATAATCCCCGGACTATTGATACTCATGTTTTATCGTTACGGAAAAAGGTTGAACTTGACCCCCGTCAACCGAGTTTGATTCAAACTATCCGGAATGTGGGATATAGATTTAACATGGAAAGTTTGAAACCTACTGTTCCGCAGTCACCAGCCAAGTTGACAAAAGAAAGAATCAGTCATCAGCGCTCTACAGTTAGTACTCAACGGTCTTAAAATGAGCAGAGTTAATTAACATTCAAAATGCCAAATTCACTTAGTTGATGATTCTGTTTGAATCTTAATTTTCAATTAGACTAAATCCATTCTTCGGCGGCTTGGGTTTGGGCTTGTATTAAGCGTTCTCGTAAGTTAATCCAATTAACTTGGGAGGCTGTTTGATTTGTGAATAACTGACCCTGCTGTAAATATAATAACCGGGTGCAGAATACCTGGGCTAAGTCAAGCTGGTTATTTATCATCAAAATTGTGGTTTGATGAGTTTGTGTTAGCTGGGTTAAGATTTGCATGACATTGGCAGCTGTACCAGCATCTAAGGCTGATGTTGGTTCATCTAATAATAAAACTTTTGGTTGGATAATTAAAGCACGAGCGATCGCTACTAATTGTCGTTGTCCCGCAGAAAGTTGTAATTCGGTTCTTCCCAACCATTCACCAGGAATGTGCAGTTTTTCTATCCAGTGGTCAATTCTTTGTTGAATTGTCTGTTGAGACACACCACGTAAAACTAAAGGATAAGCTAAAGCTTGCTGGACTGTCATCCCTAACAGTTTGGATTCTTGTAATACCAGTGTCATTTCCCGGCGTAGCTGTAGAGTCGGAATTTGGCTATAGTCCTGATTTTCTAGGTAAATTTTGCCTCTGGTGGGTTCACTGAGGCGGTTAATCAGGCGGAGTAAGGAGGTTTTACCAGCACCTGAAGGACCTACAATGACAATGCGATCGCCTGGAAATACCTCAAAGGAGATATCCTGTAATATGGGGTATCCCTGAAGCTGGGTTTTCAGCTTGGCGGATAAGTTAACTTGTTCTAGCCTGAGTTGGGCTGTTTTAGTGTGATTCTCCAATTCTTATCTGGGAGTAGGGAGTGGGGAATGGGGGAAGAGGCAGGGGAGCAGGGGGCAGGGCGCAGGGGGGAGAAGACGGTAACTTCCCAATGACCAATGACTAATGACTAATGACTAATGACTAATGCTGTGGTGATAGTCCAAGCATCTATTAATAACAGCAGCAGGGTAAATCCTAACAAAATTAAGTACATCCACGGTTGTGCTAATGGACGTACATCTGTTGTATTTATGCCTGTTTTGGTTTCGACTATTTTCACTAACCGGGAAAAGCCGGCTACACGCATTGGTAATAAATACGCTTTACCATCCTGACTGAGAAAATAATACACGAGTCCGCCTTGACCAGTGGAACGCGGTTTTAATTCTTTAACATCTAACCAAGGTAATGTCCAACCTTTGCGAAAAAAGCCGGGAACCCAGGTGGGGTAAGTTACTTGAATTCCTTGGTCATCTACAATTACTCGCTCAGTTAAGACTGCATATAAGCCGATAAAGCCTATACTAATTCCTATCCACAAGAATTTCGGCGGTACTGGTGCGTCTGTTGCTTGGGCTAAAAATGGTAATGGGACTGTGAGTGCTATATATAGACTCAGTAGTGTGATCCGAATTAACGGAGACAGACGAAAAACCGATGTGGGAATGTTGGTTGGTGTTGCTGTCACGGCTGTATTATCCAATGAAGAGAAACGAACCACACAGACGCAGAGGACGCAGAGAAATGAGGAACAGAGGGGTTTTATGGCGTTTTTAGTATGAAATGCCAAAATAACCTTTCTTCTTGATACCTTTGCGCCTACCCTTCGGGAACGGCTTCGCCGAATGCGCCTTTGCGTGTTAGCGTAGCGGGGCGTAGCCCAACAAATCTATATCTTAATTCAGCAACGCCTAGAAGCGCCTTAAGCAAAGCTGGAGTCGAGGTTTGGGGGAATATCTTGAATGCGTCCGGGACCGATGGCGCGGAGTGCTTCTTTGAGAGAAATATCGCCAGTGTATAAGGCTTTTCCGACTATTACACCTTTTACTCCTTGCATTTCTAAGCCTAATAAACTCAATAAATCGGTGACAGAACTGACTCCCCCAGAAGCTATTATGGGGATGGATATTGCACTCGCAAGTTCTCTTAAGGCTTCTAAGTTGGGACCGATGAGTGTACCATCACGGTGAATATCTGTGTAGATGATGGCTGCTGCACCTAATTCTTGCATTTGTACGGCTAGTTGGGTGGCTAAAACTTCGGAGGTTTCTAACCAACCACGAGTTGCGACTAATCCGTTACGCGCGTCTATCCCTATGATAATCTTTTCGGGAAATTCTTGACAGAGTTCTTGGACTAATTGGGGTTGTTCTACGGCTATAGTCCCCAGAATTGCCCACTGTACTCCTATATTAAATACTTGTTCTACGCTGGTGCGATCGCGCAACCCGCCACCAATTTCAATGGGTATGGATATCGCTTGAGCGATCGCTTCAATTGCTTTTAAGTTTACTACTTTACCTGCTTTTGCACCATCTAGATCAACTAAATGTAATCTAGTAGCACCTTGATCAACCCACTGTTTGGCAATTTCTACTGGGTTTTCACTAAAAACTTGCGCTCGCTCGTAATCTCCCTGATATAGTCTGACACAGCGACCTTCTAATAAATCAATAGCTGGAATCACATCCATTTATTTATTCCTAATACTACAAAACCCCAAAAAAATCAACCAAAAAAATTAAAAATCTCAATTTATCCGCGTTTATCGGCGTACATCGGCGTTTAAAACTCTTACCCAGAAACATAGAAACTTAATTTTTCATTTTTAATTCTCTAATGGCTTGGGCGAAACCCACTACTAGGACAATGTTAGCAAGGGTTAAAAACACTTCTGCACCCCCGTGTAGCCAATCTATGTCAGCTAACGCAGCACCATAATGTAATTGAGCGTAAATTGCCGCCGGGATGGTAATGGCAACAAATACCAGCGTGCCGTAAAATCCATATAGGGCTAAACGTGGCATTTGCGGACTACGGCTAATAAACCACAAGAAACCCAAGTAGGGAAATAAGGAAAGGGCAAATAGGGTTTCTTTAGATATCATGATTTTGATTCCATAGGTTGGGCTGTAACGGTATTGGTTGTGGTATCCTCTGGTTTAGTCGAACGCCAAATCAATACCGCAGCCGCCCAAAGTGTAAAATTACCAATTAATGTCATCGCAGCTTGGAGTGTTACCAGCCATTCTAGAGATGCAGCATTGTCGAAATAATGCCAGGTACAGGCACACATGGCACTGACTAAAGCTGGTAACATGGCTAGAGATAATCCCCACCATGTGCGATTACCAGTGAGTTCGCCGTAAGTCCAGATTATCCAAATGGCGACAATCCACTCAATAACGCTAGAAACGTGAATAATCCAGGTGGGAATGGAAAGGGCGTGCATAAGTAATACAAAGTTATAAATTTAAAATGGCAAAGATGCGGGCGTTATTGTCTGGGTATTACGGTAAAGGTAATGGTGGTGACGAGGCTTTATTGGCGACGCTTTTGCAAATGTTACCACCTGATGTGACTCCTGTGGTGCTTTCGGGCAATCCAGAACAAACGCGCGATCGCTATGGGGTGGAATCTCACAACCGCATGAAGATTTTACCTGTACTCCAAGCTCTGCGTTCTTGCGATGCTTTCATTTGGGGCGGAGGAAGTTTAATTCAAGATGTCACCAGTACCATTAGTCCATTTTATTATGGGGGGCTGATGATATTGGCTCAGAAAATGGGTTTGAAAACTGTAGCTTGGGCGCAAGGTATCGGTCCCTTAGTTCGTCCCCAAACTCGCAAGTTGGCACAACACTCCTTCGGATATTGTAGCAGAGTTAGTGTGCGCGATCGCTCTAGCGCTGCTTTATTAAATGATTGGCAAATTCCTTGTTTGCTTGCGCCTGACCCAGTTTGGGCGTTAGAAAGCAAGCCAGTACCAGGACTTTGGGATTTACCAGCGCCGAGAGTTGCTGTGACTCTGAGGAATCATCCCCAATTGACTCCCCAACGTTTAGCAAACTTGACTCGCGCCTTAGTAGACTTTCAGAAAGCTACCCAAGCCTTTATTTTGCTGTTACCATTTCAAAAGAGTGAAGATTTAGCGATCGCCCAAGCAATTCAACCCCAATTAAAAGATGTCAGCAAAATTCTGCTTTTAGAAGACCCGCAATTATTAAAAGGTGTCTATAAAGGTGTAGAAATGGCAATTGGGATGCGTTTGCACAGCTTAATTATGGCTGCTGCTGAAGGTTGTCGCTGTTTCGCCCTCAGTTATGACCCTAAAGTAAATCGGCTCATGGAAGATTTACAAATGCCAGGATGGGATTTAGCCAGTTTACCAGATGACCCTAATATAATTAGTAGAACTTGGATAGAACATTATGCCAATGGTGATCCGCTATCATCTGACCAAATTCAATCGTTAGTAGATCGCGCTTTAATGCACAAAGATATTTTATAACGGTATGCACTCGAATGAAATCTATCATAGCCCCCTCCTCGCTTGCCTACCGTGTACACACAAGTCGGGAAATCCCACCTAAAGCTTGGTTTCGTCGTCTGTCGTTCTAGCCTGTCATTGCGAGGAGGAACGACGAAGCAATCACAACGACCAGGGGACAATGCGATTACTTCGTTCCGCTATCGCTGCACTCGTAATGACAGTTTAAAGGGTTTAGAAAGCTTGAAACCTTTGCGGACTTTACTTGTGTGTACACAGTGGTTCCTCGCTTGCGGGTTGGGGGTGGGGTCTTTGTATCTCACTTAACTGATAACCGCTCTATTCAACTATTCAAAAAATATCTTTCCGCTTTTGTAAACTAAATGCAACTGTTAAATAAACGACTGTATGCAAGCACAACATACCCCAATTTAAACCCAGATTTGACCATGTTGGCTCATAAACAGATGTGACTTCAAATGGTTGCGGAACTATACTACCGTTAGCTAGTTGCATTGGTTCAGGAACTAGCCCATTCAGATTAACTAAAGTCCCATAAGCACCAACTGACCAACGACTTAGCATTAACCAAGAAACGACACTTACCGCATTTTCTATTTTAAATAAAACACCAGAAAAAATAATTTGTGGGAGTAAAAGCAGGGGTAAAGCACTATTAGCTTGACTAATATTCTTAACAAATGTTGAAACTAATAAACCTAGACTCATACTTGTTAAAAGTGTGAGAAAATTAGTAATTAACAAACCCAATTGCCAAGGAATCAATTCTGGTTGTGGTGATTTAAAACAAATTAAAATAACCATAACTATTAATACAGCTTGCAAAAAAGCCAAAGCCGATAGTGAGAGAATGGCAGACTGGTTATCAATAGATGCTGCTACCAGAATTGAGAAAAGAAAAGAGCAAAATCCTAATGTGTTTAACCCGGTACGGGGTTTTTTCAGCGAGTCATTACCCACAGATGTTTACTTCGGTGGTAAAGCTGGATGGACCTCTGGTTCTCGTCAAGAAGCTGCATACATAGCAACCAGAGATGGATCTGCTGCTTACATCCTGGTTGTGTTTGGAGAAGATCGTGCTTATGCTTATGATTGGAAAATATTTCCCAAGATATCTAATTTAGTATTGGAACGTATGTCAAAAATGTGAATTAGGGCATCAGTGGAATCTCATAACCGCATGAAGATAAAGTAAATCGGCTCATGGAAGAATTACAAATGCCAGGATAGGATTTAGCCAGTTTACCAGATAACCCCAATCTAATGAGTTAGGACTTACGCACAAGTTACGGAAATTACGGAATAACGAACCACACCAGACGCAGAGGACACAGAGTCAAGAGGGTTTGAGAGGGTTTTTGCGTAAGTCCTGTGAGTAAAACTTGGCTTTAACATTATACCAATGGAGATCCGCTATCATCTGAGCAAATTCAGTCTTTAGTAGATCGCGCCTTAATGCACAGAGATTTCTTTATAATCACAAAATTCAGTGTTATTAATAATAGAACAAATTTTATCAACTTGTGTCCTAATTTTTGGCCATGAAGTTCACAGTAAAACTACAATTGTAATTTGACGTTCGCTCAAATTCTGTTGATAACGCAAATTCTTATCCGTTGTAACAAGTATTTGATATCCTTTATTTTCAGCAGCTTTTAATAAATCTCCATTTGATAAATTAGACCATCCTTCTTCATAAGCTGTTGTTACAGAATGTTCTGTTAAATATTTTCGTAGTGGTACTGGAGTTCCCTGATCAAAAAGAATTTTCATATCTAAGCAGCTAACGCTTCAAGCTCATAATTAAGTACAGCTTCAATTTGTGATCTTTGCACAGGTGGAAACCACTCCAAAAATTCATCTACTGTGGCACCATCGCGCAAATTTTCAAATAATGCAGTCACCGGAACTCTTGTTCCTCGAAATACCCATGCTCCACTGACTTTATCAGGTTGTCTTTCTATTGCATCTAAAGTTTCCCATCCCTTCATGACTGATTCCTCTTTGGTAAATGGAAAAGTTACACTTGCATCAATTATAAACTAGCAATTGTCAGAATCAGGATATCCAGGATTTAAGGATTTACAGGATAAAGATTTTGTAGGGTGTGTCAGATTCGATGATTTGGTAATAATGAAGAGATTTTTAACATCTGACGCACCGGCTGATGATTTTTTGTCTGCATCAGGATTTACAGGATTCAAGGATTTTGTAGGGTGTGTCAGATTGGATAATATCTTGCTTATGCTTATGATTGGAAAATATTTCCCAAGATATCTGATTTAGTATTTCAACGTATTTCAAAAATGTGAATTAGGGAATCAGAAGAATTTTAAACATTGAAAAGCCCGCTAATCTTTGAGTTAAAGAATAGCGGGCTAGGGTCTTTTGTCTATCGGAGCGGCGGGATTCGAACCCACGACCTCCACTACCCCAAAGTGGCGCGCTACCAAGCTGCGCTACGCCCCGTCTCAGAATTTCCATTGTACTGCAAAGTTTTAAAATAATCAAGGGGTTAATTTAAAAAACTTTCAGCATCCCAGATGCTTGTAGTAACCCTGGTACTGCGGCAGCATCCCATTTACCTTCTACGCCTCTGCCTGTATTCAGAATCAAGCGCAAACTGTAAGCGTGAGCATAGCCTTCTACCTCTAGCCATAATAAGTCGCTTTCAGCTTCACAGGCAATTTTCTCTTCTGCCATTAATTCGGCTGCGAGTTGTTTCATGGTGTCTGCTAATTGTGCCAGTAGTCGGCAAAAATCGTTTAATTCGGCTTCTGTTAGTTCGATAGCCCAATCTTCTGTTCCTATTAATCCTTTGAATTCGGGTGCGTTGGGGTTCGAGCCAATTCGCCAACCCAGTCCATTTTTTATGAGTTGTTCCATGAGTTGAGTTTTGAAACGCAAAGGTGCGCGGAGGTTAACGCAAAGGGGCGCAGAGAGGTTTTTTATTTGAGAAGTTCAGCGCTACCTCTTTGTTGGGGTGGTTGTGGTGTGCTGGGTGTGGGTGTGGTCTCCCGTTTGGGTGTTTGGGTGTTCTCAGGGTTGGGATTAAAGATATCGGCTAAAACTTGCACTAGGGCGTTTCTCTGGTGGCGGTTGAGCCGGGAAATGGCGGCGCGATCGCCTGCTAGCGGATTTTGCTGTAATGTATCATTACCCGGATAGGATTGATCATATATCATCTCATTCGCTTCTAAATAATCAGCCAGAGTCAGTTTCCAATCTAGGCGATAGTTGGGGGCGCGTCCTTTTCGATAAATGTGATAAGTAATTAGGCGACTTGCTAAGGTGTTATTCTCGGCAACCTCTCCCGTGTTTTTACTTTTATATTGATTTTCTTTAGGAAAGTCTGGCAATTGCTGATATACTTGCTGCCAAACATCTCCAGGGCTAATTAGTTGAGCTTTAGCAGGTTGAATGCCAAACAGGTTTGTTTGTATTAATTTAACTTTCCCTGAACTCAACAGCACTACACCCACCACCATAAAAGCAGTGAGTGTTTGCCAAGGCTGGAACGATAAATTTTTGCTCATCCTCACCTGTGGAAAAGTCTGATTATAGTTCGCCAATGATTTCTGGCTGAGTCAGTTCATCGGACATTTCGATAATTGCCCTCAGCACTGGCTTCATCATAATATCTTCCGATGGGCTATCAAAGTCTTCATAACGCCGACGCTTGGCACGGTTCGCCACCTGAACTGTAATGCGGTAGCGATTGGAAGCTGCACTAATCAAATCTTCAGAACGGTGCATGATTTGAGACTGAGTGGTCTCGAACTTAGAACGCTTTAGCATAGTCAGTGGTTCATGAGGTCATCCCCCAGTTTAGCAGTACTGAGAGTTTATTGCTTGGTATTTTTGTCTCTGTTGATAGAGGCTAGCAGCTTTTTTTGACTTTATAACTATGTTGTGTAAGCAAATTCATGAATAAACTTAAGTTTATGGCTGATATTGTTGAAACTGCGATTAATGCCGGAAATTTCCAGGCTCTACTCAAAGCGGCTACCACCGCAGAAATCATCGAAACTCTGAAAAGTCCCGGTTCTTTGACTCTTTTTGCACCCACAGACGATGCTTTTGCTCAATTACCACAGAATACTTTAGATTCACTACTGCAAGACATCCCCACGCTGAAAAAGATATTAATGTATCATGTCGCTTTTGGGGATGTCAGGTTTGAAGATTTGCAGCAGATTTCAGAAGCACCAACTCTGGAAGGATCAGTGGTGGCGATTGATTCTGATCAAGGTGTGATTAAAATCAATGATGCTCATGTCCTCGTAACTGATATAATTGCTGACAATGGCGTAATTCATGCGATTGATCAGGTATTGATGCCCGCAATGGTTGCAAAAGGATAGAAATCTAACCCAGAATACAGCCACTGCGTGGGGGAAGAGTTAAGGAAAGTTGTGTACTATCCCACTCAAATTCGGCAACGCCATATAATAGGGCGTGGGGTTGAGTATGCAAACTCGCTGGATCTATATTTGCTGTTGCTAAGGCTGTACCAGCGTTAACGGCAATAATTAATTCTTCTGTCTCTAAAATCCGGGTAAAAATATACAGTTCTCCCTGGGCGAACAGAACTTGGTAAGCTCCTGTACGCAAAGCTGGGTATTTATGGCGCAGAGCAATTAATTGGCGGTGAGTTTTGAGGATTTCTTGATTCCAATGCGCTTCCAAGGGAAAACCACGCCGGGAGTCGGGATCTATCGCCCCAGGTAAACCAACTTCGTCACCATAATAGATACTGGGCGCACCGGGAAAGGTGAGTAACAGTAAAGTTGATAATTCCACACTAGCTTGATCGTCGCCAGCAATGGTAATTAATCGGGCTGTATCGTGACTTGCTAATAAATTCAGTTGCGTGAGTTGAATTTCCCAAGGATAAAGTTGCAGTAATTCCTGGATTTTGACAGCGTATTCAGCCGCAAATAATGGTGGGTAGGGTTGATAGTCACGGGTTTGCACTTGTTCTAAGACTACGCGATCGCCTGCGGTAAAGGCAACAGTCGGCGCGGTAAATAAGTAATTCATTACCCCGTCAAATTGCGTACCATCGAGCCATTCACGGGAATCTCCCCAAACTTCTCCCACTATATAAGCTTCGGGGTTAATGGCTTTGATGCGATCGCGGAATTCTTCCCAAAAACCCGGTGTTTTAATTTCAAATGGCACATCTAACCGCCAACCATCAATACCAAATTTCAGCCAATATTCGCCAATTTCCATGATATATTCCCGCACTTCCGGATTATCATGGTTAAAAACTGGTAAAGCGCGATTACCAGCCCAACCCTCGTAATTTGCTGGTAAATCTCCTGTATAAGGCGCAAGGGGCCAATCCGTAATTTTAAACCAGTCCACCCAAGGAGAATGAGGTCCATTTTCCAGAATATCATGAAAAAAGAACAAGCCGCGACTAGCGTGATTAAATACTCCATCCAGCACCACTTTGATCTTGCGTTCATGGGCTGCGTCTAGCAATTCCCGAAAAGCCTCGTTACCACCCAACAACGGATCAACCTGATAATAATCGTGGGTGTGATAGCGGTGATTACTCGCAGATTGAAAAATAGGAGTAAAGTAAATCGCATTAATCCCTAAGCCCTGAATATAGTCTAATTGCTCAATAATACCCCATAAATCCCCGCCTTTGTAGCCTTGGAGTGTAGGCATAGCCTCCCAAGCTTCCCAACGCGCATCACGTAACAGTCGTTTGTGAGGCTGCTTGCTTCTGGCAAAGCGATCTGGGAAGATTTGGTAGAAAACAGCGTGTTTAACCCAGTCTGGCGTTTGAATTTGCATGAAATTTTTAGACCCTTATCAGTGATTGTGGCAAATATTCGTTAATTTACATCTCTGACTGATGATAGAAAATTTTTCCGTTCTTCTGATTTTCTCAGGTTTTTGGGGTGTTTTACAGTATGCGCTGCGCTAATGTCAAAAAAATAACTATGTATAAAGATAGGTAATCAAAAGTCAAAAATTTGATAACTTGGTTGTAGGCTGGCTGAAAAATTGCCTCTGAGTGCAGTATCGGTTAAATATCTCCAAAATTAGTTGTGGCTATTTTGACCAAAAAAATATTTCGCAACCTTTCTCTAAAGACTTTGTGGGTATGTACTGAAGAATAACAGGAGCGCCGATACTATGGAAAGATGAGTCAAATTTGCTACTGTTATCTCGGAGATTCATCCATTACTAAGAGCATTCTGTCAATTTGGCTAATTATTAATCTGTGATCCCCCCTTACCAGTGGTCTCAGACAGTCCTAAACTGAAGGTGAGAGTTGAAAGGCAGTTGGGAGAAATCTTGTGAAAAAAGTATTAGCAATCATTCTCGGTGGTGGCGCGGGTACTCGTCTGTATCCGCTTACAAAAATGCGTGCTAAACCAGCCGTACCAGTTGCTGGTAAGTACCGTTTGATAGATATTCCTGTCAGTAATTGTATCAATTCTGAGATATTCAAAATCTACGTCTTGACACAATTTAACTCAGCATCCCTGAATCGCCATATAGCCCGTACCTATAATTTTACCGGTTTCAATGAGGGGTTTGTGGAAGTGCTAGCGGCACAGCAAACGCCAGAAAACCCGAACTGGTTCCAAGGTACGGCTGATGCTGTGCGTCAGTACCTATGGCTGTTAAACGAATGGGATGCTGACGAGTATTTGATTCTTTCAGGAGATCATCTATACCGCATGGACTATCGCCAGTTTATCCAGCGCCATAGGGAAACAGGCGCTGATATTACCCTTTCGGTTATCCCTATAGATAAAAGCCGGGCTTCAGACTTTGGTTTAATGAAAATAGACCAGTCTGGGAGGGTGATTGACTTTAGCGAAAAGCCCAAAGGTGACGAATTAGACCGGATGCAGGTTGATACTAGCGTGCTGGGATTATCGCCAGAACAAGCGAAATTACAGCCATATATCGCCTCGATGGGGATTTATGTCTTTAAGAAAGATGTTTTGATCAAATTGTTGAAAGAGTCTTTACAAAGTACCGATTTTGGTAAAGAAATTATTCCTGATGCGAGCAAAGATTACAATGTCCAAGCTTACTTATTTGATGATTACTGGGAAGATATTGGGACAATCGAAGCTTTTTATCATGCGAATTTAGCTTTAACTAAACAACCTTTACCTCCTTTTAGTTTCTACGATGAGAAAGCGCCAATTTATACGCGTCCACGTTATTTACCTCCGAGTAAACTCTTAAGTTGTCACGTCACAGAATCGATTATTGGCGAAGGCTGTATTTTGAAAGATTGCCGCATTCAGCATTCGGTTTTGGGCGTGCGATCGCGCATTGAAGCTGGCTGTGTGATTGAAGAATCACTACTCATGGGGGCAGATTTTTATCAACCTTTTGTAGAACGTCAATGTAACTTAGAAAAAGGTGACATTCCCGTAGGTATTGGTACGGATACGATTATTCGCCGTGCCATTATTGATAAGAATGCCTGCATCGGTCATGATGTGAAAATTATCAATAAAGATAACGTCCAAGAAGCCGAACGGGAAAATCAAGGCTTCTACATCCGGAGTGGAATTGTTGTTGTCCTCAAAGGTGCTGTAATTGCTGACGGAACTATAATTTAGTCATTAGTCATTGGTCATTAGTCATTGGTTAATAATAGTTAAAAACTGACAGATGGCAAATGACTAAACTTCAGTTACTAATTGGCCTTCCTGGTAGCGGTAAGTCAACTTTGGCGAAACAATTAGTCTCAGAATGCCCCCAAATGCTGCTGATTTCAACGGATGCCATTCGGGGGCAGCTTTTTGGTTCGGAAGCAACTCAGGGACATTGGGGGCTGATTTGGCGAGAAATAGCAGGGCATTTTCAACAAGCAGTAGCGGCTGATCAAACAACTATTTTTGATGCTACTAATGCCCAAAGAAGCCAGCGCCGGGAAATTATCGCCTTAGCCCGTGAGGTGGGTTTTACTCACATTACCGGGCTATGGGTGCGAACTCCTGTTTGGCTGTGTTTAGCCCGCAATCAACATCGTCAGCGCCAAGTTCCCCCAGAAATCATCTTGCGGATGCATCGTCAACTCCGGGATGCTCCCCCCAGCTTAGAAGAAGGAATAGACCACCTGATTTGTTTTCCCGAAAAGAGGGAGTACGGAAATTGCGCTGGTGCAGTGAGCAGGAACCACACTTGAATTGCTGTAATGTCTGTTAATTTAAAATCAGAGTTTTTTCTGGTAGAGATTTGAGTCAGGAAAACACTAAGTTCACATTTTACGAAAAAAACTTAACAAAAATTTTTATAGGAGGCTGGTAGATGGCTGCAACCGACTTCAAAGACTATTATGCAATTTTGGGAATCAGTAAAACTGCCAGTCCAGAAGACATTAAACAAGCTTTTCGGAAACAAGCCCGTAAGTATCACCCTGATGTTAATCCAGGGAACAAGCAAGCTGAGGCTACTTTCAAAGAGGTGAATGAAGCCTACGAAGTTTTGTCAGATGTTGATAAGCGCAAGAAGTACGATCAATTTGGTCAATACTGGAAACAAGCTGGTGAAGGTTTCCCATCCGGTGGCGCTGGTGTGGATATGGGGGGCTTTGATTTCAGTCAATACGGCAGTTTTGATGAATTTGTCAACGAGCTATTAGGGCGCTTTGGTGGTCCTAGTCCTCGTGGTGATGGTGGACGACAAAGTTATTCTTATCAGCGTAGTTCCGCCGGTAGACCCAGTGGTTATAGTGGCTTTAATGATTTTGGTTTTCAAGATGTAGGTTCGGGTACTGCTCCAGACACGGAAGCTGCGATCGCTTTAACTTTTACTGAAGCTTTTGCTGGTGTGAAAAAACGCTTTAGTTTAGGTAACGAAACCATTGAAGTGAGTATTCCCTCTGGGGCTAAAACTGGTACTCGTCTGCGGGTGCGTGGTAAAGGTCAACTCAACCCCATGACTCAACAACGGGGTGATTTATATTTAAAAGTTGAGCTTCAGCCACATTCATTCTTCCAATTTGAAGGTGATAACCTCGTCTGTGAAGTTCCCATCACTCCAGATGAAGCTACCTTGGGAGCCTCAATTGATGTCCCGACACCCGATGGCTCTGTGAATGTCAAGTTACCTGCGGGAGTGCGTTCTGGTCAATCTTTACGGTTGCGGGGTAAGGGCTGGCCTTTAACCAAGGGTGGACGTAGCGATCAGTTTGTGAAGGTGGCGATCGTTCCACCCAAAGACCTCAGTCCACAGGAGCGGGAATATTATGAAAAAATTCGGGCTATACGTACTTATAATCCCCGCAGTCATTTACAACAATTCAAACTTTGAGCTTCCCTAACTAGAGACGTTTCGCCCAAACGTCTCCAATACATACCTATTTACGGCACATCTGATCTGAGTCGGTGCAAGGCGGGCAGGATGCCCACCCCACGAATTACGAATTACACTGATGGGTAAGGGCAACCCATTCGTTTAATCGTTCACAATCGATTACTTCAAATCCGGCTTCTGTCAAGGCTGTGGTGACACTTTCTTCATGATCTGTCGTGAATCCAGCTGTAATTAATAGTCCTGGTTGTGCTTGATTTTGACGTAAAGCTTCCCTAAAATCATCAGCTAGGGCAATATGTACCCGTGCAAATATATTGGCAACAATTAAATCAAATGTGTCTTTTGCTTCAACTTTTGACACATCATTAACAGTATTTACACCCATCCAATGCCCTAGTTCACTGCCACATCCCAGGCTACCTTGGATCACCTGTACTTGCTGCTCTACATTGTTCAGAGATACAGTTTCCTGAGTCGCTGCTACCGCCACACTATCATTATCTAAAGCTAAGACATTCGCCCCTAGTTTCGCCATAGCGACACTCAAAATACCCGAACCTGAACCAAAATCCAACACCTGCATTTGAGGCGTTATGTAGCGTTCTACCAGTCGGAGACTAACAATGGTAGCTGGATGTAAACCACTACCAAAGGCAAGGGTTTTTTGCAGTTTTAATGTAATTTTATCTGCTATTTCAGATTGAGGAGGTGTATCAGAATTGACTATAATAAATCTTTCCCCAATGGGATGCACAAGCGGTTTCGGCGCATCTGTGATTTTATTTTCAACAATATTTGTCTGAATTGCTGTTGTCATTCCAGTTCGATGCAAAGGCGAAAGCAGATTTTCAATTTTTTCTACACCTGTCCGCGCGCTGACATCGTAGGGTAAATATAACCGCATGGTAAATGTCCAATCAGAATTAGCCGAATCTGATTCCGCATATTGTGTAATATAAATATCATTGATATCAATAGTTTCGGCTAGTAAGGTACAAACCCAATCTACAGCCTCATGGGTTGTATCTAGACTTAATTCCATCCAAGACATATTATTTTCCTTTGAGCTAGCGCTGCTTCCCTACAACTCCTTGTATTATTCTTTATTACTTTGCGCCTAACGCACTTCGTGCTAGAGCTTACAGCACGCTACGCGAACGCTTCGCTGATGCGCCTACCCTGCACCGAACGCCTAACGGCGAATGCGTGAGACAAAAAATGCAAATCCAACACCAGTCACAAACATGAGCAGACTATAAATAGCTGCTGGAACAGCCATTGTAGAATTATTCAGCAGTGTGGGGGAAGATGCGATCGCGATCGCAAGAGTTCCATTTTGAATACCTACTTCTACTGTAATTGCCCTAGCGCGTTTTTCTCCTAATTTTGCTAAAGTAGCGATCGCAAAACCTAATGTCATTGTCGCCACATTTAAAACCAGAGTTACCCAGCCCACAGCCATCACAGAAGGAATCAAATTATCTCTTTCTTGCAGCATTATCCCAGTCAGCACCACGGACAGGAAAAATAGAGATAGCCACTTTACAGGTTTATTGGCCTTTGCTGCAATTCCAGGAGCATATCGATTAATTCCCATCCCCATTGCTAAAGGTAAAAGCGTCATCACCGCAATCTGCAAAACTGTATTTAAAACAGGTAACTGTAGTGTTGTCCCTGCTCCCAAAAATGTCTGCATTGCAAAATTGACAACCAGAGGAATAGTAAAAACCGTAATTAAACTACTGATAGCTGTGAGGGTAACAGAAAGAGCCACATCTCCCTCAGCTAAAAACGTAATCATATTAGAAGTTGCGCCACCAGGACAGGCGACTAAAATCATCACGCCTACTGCTAATTCTGGGTTGAGGGGAAACATCGACGCAATGCCAAAGCCCACAATTGGTAACATGACTAACTGCGACACCAAGCCAATTACCACCGCTTTGGGATATATTAAAACTCCCTTATAGTCGTCTAGGGTCAAGGATAACCCCATGCCTAGCATGATTATAAATAGAGCCAAGGGCAGAAAAACAGCCGTGAGAAAATTTCCTTCCATCCTTAACCCGCATTAGTGAAAGTAAAATCCCTTTGGATATTAACATATTCAGGGATAAATTGGGATTATTGCTGACTATTCGACTATTTTTATCAAATCTGCTATTGATAATCTACAGATCCAGCAAATATAGAGAAAGTGGCTGCTATTATTGAGTTGGTCATCCTGGGGCGATCATCGCGCCATAAAATTGGATTATGAATCGCACATTTACGGCAATTGTCTATTGGGAAGAAGATGTTTACGTCGCTGAATGTCCAGAAGTGGGAACAGCTAGCCAAGGGGAAACCATAGAAGAGGCTCTTGCTAATCTCAAAGAAGCAACTGAACTTTATCTAGAAGAAGTTTCCCTTCCTCAAACAAATCCACGTTTGTTAACTACATTTGAGGTGATAAGTGCCTAAGCTACCACGAGTACCTGCTGCGGAAGTGATTCGTGCATTGGAACGCTTAGGATTTGTCCAAACAAGACAACGAGGAAGTCATGTCATCTTAAAAAAGCAATTAGTTGATGAAAATGAAAATTCCACTGAAATAGTTTGTGTTGTCCCATTACATAAGAAAACCTTAGCAGTGGGAACACTCAAAAGCATTTTGAATCAAGGGGATATTTCAGTGGAAGAACTTTTAGATAATTTGTAAAATTTATTACTTTATGGCCAAATAAAACCAAGTCATATATGTAGTTAAACCCACAGTTTTTAAAGCTGTGGGCGTTTTTGCTAAATCTGTATATTTACTCTTGAGTAGATACAGTTAATACCTGCGGTGGTGTCGCATCTGGGGGATAGATCAAGTCTACTTCTACTAATCTGCGATCGCCTGGTTGCATATTCAATAAAACCAAGGGTTCTCCCTGTTGACCTCGCCGTTGCACTAAATGAGTAAACTGAGTTTTGGCGTGACCTTGGTCATCTGTGTAACGTACCCGCACTGACCCCCGGAAAAATACTTGCGGTGCTGTGGTTGTAAAAAAGCGTAATCCCTGTTTTACCAAATTATCTTCCTTAATTGGCGTTTGCACAGATACACTCACGCTTTGATTTTTTTCAGTATTATTATGTAGTGGTAATTGCAAACTATATTGAATGCCATAGTTACCATGAGCCATATAAGCGGTATCAGGATAACGTACCAGCATGGGCGCAGTCTGAATTTGCTTTGTGCCTAAAGTGCCACCATGTAGGCTACTTAAAGGATAGGAAAATCCTTGACCAGCTTGAGGAATGGTTAAATATCTCGCTTCGGGATTATCCACAACTAAAGATTTCCACTGAGAACCTTGAGCAACTCCGGCGACACGTCCATAAATTCTCCCTTGATTAGTTGCTTCTAAAGGTGTGGGAACTTTATCCCGTGGAGTTGACAATTCACCACTATTAACTAAATTTTCCCATTCTGCTAAAGTCGGGGCGCGTTCACTACCATCGGCATTCTGACGGGCAAATAAAGCCATACTAGCTGCATAAACAGTACCATTACTCTGCAACCGCATCAAAGTAGAGCGACCATTTAAAGGTGGTGTTAATTCTTTGACAGGAATGGGTAAATTTAGCAACATCTGATTTTCCCCTGGAGGAATGACAATTTGGGCGGGGAAATTTTCTTGTCGTCTTCCTCTTAAGATATCAGACACAGCGCGATCGCCTGGCCCTGCAAAAATATTACCTAAAATATTCTGACTTGTAGCTGGTAACTGAATAAATGGTGCATCAGGTTGACTTAAATAACTTGCTGCTTGCAATATATTCACCGTTACTGGTTCGGTTCCAGGGTTATGCAGCATAATTCCTAAATGCAGCGACCTTAAATCCTCTGGTGGTTCAGCCTTAGCAACGTGGTGAGCAAAAACATCAAATCGCCCGTTAAACGGATAATTCAAATGCGCCTCTGGAACCTGTTTACCATCTGCGGGAAAAGTAGAGAGTAAAATACCTTCTTTTAAAACCAATTCTGGACTATTACTGTTAAAAACAGGCACATTATCCAGTTTTCCTGGTAAAGGGCGAACTTCTTGAGATTTTACCACTTCTTCCGGGGGTGGGGTAGCAGGTGCTGATTGGCCGAGTAGGAAATTTAGTAAAAATGACAACATAATACTGAGAAAATGGCTTCACCTAAGAGACGCTGACGACTTTATGAAAGTGCCAAATTGTTAATAATTAATAAGAAATCAGCCAAGACGGTGGGCAAATTTTCCGAATTTAACACTGGAACATGGACAAAAATACATGGTGTTGGCAGTTGATTTTGGCACAAGTGATTTAAAACGGCATAATACAAACCCTCACAAACAAATTTACCGCAGTCGTGGCTAATCTCAATATTTGTTGCACCTGTTACTAATTTTTCCAAATTAACAGATGTAGGCAAAACAGTTGACTCGAAGCTAGCAACCGCTTCCAGACTTAGTTTTGTCCTGCTAGCAGCCATGCCAGAACAAATAATATAATCAGGTTGCAGTTCCGAGATTTTTTGAATTACTTGGGAACTAGCCAGATGGATATCTACAGGTAAACGCCGCAAAAATTTCAAATCATGAGGGAGCGAGTCAAGTTTGATCACTTCCAGTAATAAATCATCAGAAGAATTTGACAGTTGATCGCTCAACCAAACTTCAAAAGAAGTTAATAGTATTCTTTTCGCCATAAGAAATATTATTTAGAATAGAAACACCCTCCATAATAAACTTACAAGGAGCAGGTCAATGCCAGTCATTGCAGTTGTAGATTACGATATGGGAAATTTGCACTCAGTCTGCAAAGGTTTAGAAAAAGCTGGAGCAATTCCTCAGATTACTCATTCTGCTAAGGATTTAGAAAGGGCAGATGCTGTAGTCTTGCCAGGAGTGGGAGCATTTGATCCCGCAGTCCAACACCTGCGATCGCGTGGTTTAGAGCAACCCATTAAAGATATAATCGCATCTGGTAAACCCTTCTTAGGCATTTGTTTGGGATTACAAATTTTGTTTGAATCCAGTGCCGAAGGAACTCAACCAGGGCTAGGAATTATCCCCGGAAAAGTGCGACGATTCCGACCAGAAGCAGGGATTACTATTCCTCACATGGGATGGAATCAACTAGAGTTCACACAACGAAAAAGCATTTTGTGGGAGCATTTGCCAGTTGATCCTTGGGTATACTTTGTGCATTCTTACTATGTTGACCCAATTGATCCTGAAGTTCGAGCCGCGACTGTTACCCACGGTTCTCAAAATATCACAGCTGCGATCGCGCGTGATAACTTGACAGCAGTGCAGTTTCACCCGGAAAAGTCTTCTAATATAGGGTTGCAAATTCTATCTAATTTTGTTGCACAAGTCCGCGAAAAAATTGCCGCATAATCCCACTTTTAATTTGAAATTTTGTCGTTTGTTGTTTGTCCTTTGTCGTGGTTTTTCCCCTGACTAATGACCAATGACTAATGACCAATGACCAATGACTAATGACCAATGACACTGAGAATTTACGGGAATCGCCAAATTAAAACTTTATCAGGGCAAGCTACCAGACCCACCAGTGCCAGGGTCAGGGAGGCAGTGTTTAATATATGGCAGGGAGAAATTACTGGGTGTTGTTGGCTAGATGTGTGTACTGGTAGTGGTTCAATGGGTGCAGAGGCTTTGTGTAGAGGAGCCAGTTTAGTAGTAGGGATAGAAAAATCAAGCCAAGCGAGTGCCATTATTCAACAAAACTGGCAACAAGTGGCGCATGGTGAGCAAAAATGGCAACTCTTGCGAGGAGATGTCATGCAGCAATTAAAAAAGTTATCAGGAAAGCAGTTTGACAAAATTTACTTTGATCCACCTTATGCTAGTGGATTATATCAGCCTGTTTTAGAGGCGATCGCACATTATGATTTATTAGCTGTGCATGGTGAAATAGCTGTAGAACATAATCCCCAAGGTTGGACACCGCCGGTTATACCCACTTGGGAAATTTGCCGCCAAAAGGTTTACGGTAACACTGCGCTGACTTTTTATAGAATTATCAGCGATTGATCTTAGTACGGAGCATAATTAAGTGAAAATTAAAGCAATCATTCATCCAGCTGACGAAGGTGGCTATTGGGCAGAAGTACCAGCGCTTCCTGGTTGTATTACTGAAGGAGAGACAATGGAGGAAGTGATAGCTAATTTAAAGGATGCTATTCAAGGTTGGCTTGATGTTGCCAATAGTTGTGATGTCATTGATGCAACAGATAAAGTTGTAGAAATTGCTGTATGAAATCTATTTCTGGCAAACAGCTGTGTAAGATTGTAGAGCAAAAGGGTTGGATTTTAACAGGACTTACGCAAAATCATGAAAAAACGAACCACATTCGCGTAGCGTCTCCCCTTCTCCCAAAGGGAGAGGCTAGCGCCAAGGGAGAAGAACGCGTTGGCGCGTAGCCTCTCCCCTTCTCCCAAAGGGAGAGGCTAGCGCCAAGGGAGAAGGACACGAAGGAAAGAGGGTTGCAGAGAGTTATTGCGTAAGTCCTAAGATATAAACATTATCTAAAAGTAAGAAGTAATAATGACAACTCAAGCAGAAATAATCAATCAATTAAAAGCTCTTGAAGCACTTTCTCAACAAGGAGGATATAGTGATATCTTGGCTTCATCACTCAGAAAGATTATCAATCAAGAAAGAGAAAATATTCAACAGCAAATTAAAGAATTAGAAAATGATTTACAAGCATTTGAACAACAGTATCAATTATCATCTACAGATTTTTATCAACAATTTAAAACAGGTCAATTAGGAGATGAAGCAGATTTTGTGGAATGGAGTGCTTTTTATCAAATGTGGTCTGATTTAGAAGCTCGTTTAATGTTACTTCAATCTTAATTGAATATGATAGTTCAGGATTATTTAACAGAAATAAAAGCTAAATTAATTACCAGTTCGATAATTGATAAGATTGTTATTGTTAAAGAAAGAACATTATCCGATCAAGGTTATTTTCGGGCAAGATTGAATTTAACGAATGGTGATTTTTTAGAAGTGGTGGAATTTTTTAAAGTCAAGGGAGATCAATGTATTACAGAAACCTATCGTTATCAATGGATGGATGGTACTAGAACCCAGTTAAGAAAAAGATGGGATAATGTAGAGCATTTTCCTAATTTACCAAATTTTCCTCATCATGTCCATATTGAGGAAGAATCTCATGTTTATGCAAGTGTTTGTAGGAATATTTTAGAAATTATTGATTTAATTAGTCAGGAAATTAAAGAGGAAGTATTAAAGTTCTAAACCTCACATTATTCATTTCGGCGATTTTCTTCAAGAAGTCGGAAATCTCTGGTATCAAAGGCAAAAATGCCATGTCTGGTGTTGACACGGCTAGAGTTTAATAATATTAAGCGGTGGTGAAATAAATTTAACTAAGGCAAGTCCCTGATTCACCAGTAATCACACCTTGGGATTCCAATACAGCTGCAACTCGTAAAATTAAGGCTTCATTGTAGGGTGCGGCGATGATTTGCACACCCAAAGGTAAACTATCAGGAAGCTGAATTGGGACTGATAAGACGGGTAAGCCAATGAAAGATAATGGTTGTGTGAATAAGCCTAAATGAGGACGCACCGAAATTTCTTCACCATCTAAAATCATGGTTTTTTGACCAATTAGCGGTGCAGAAATCGGTGTGGTGGGGGCGAGAATTATATCTACATTTTGCCATATTTCTCGCAGGCGATCGCCATACCACCTTCTAAACCTTTGTGCTTGTAAGTACCAACTACTCGGTATTAATGCCCCAGCTAAAAAGCGATCGCGTGTCGCCGGATCAAAATCCTGGGGACGTGATTTTAATGACTCTAAATGCAGATTTGCTCCTTCACTAGCTGTAATCACAAAGGCTGCTGCTCTGGCGCGGTGGGCTTCTGGTATGGTTACATACTCAGTTACACTTAAAGCCTCTGCTACTTTTTGTACTGCGGCTAAGGCTTCTGGTGATGCACTTTGAGTAAAATAATCATCGGCTACGGCTATTCTAATTTGAGAGATATCTTGATATAATTGTGGTACACATAATTCGGGAGAGCGTTTTGTACAAACAGGATCACGCTCATCTTCACCTTGCAGCACATCAAAAGCAGTAGCAATATCCTCCACCGAACGCGCAAAAGTGCCAACATGGTCAAGACTGCTAGAAAATAACGCCACCCCAGCACGAGACAAGCGCCCATAAGTGGGTTTAAAGCCCAACACGCCACATAAAGCCGCCGGAACCCGAATTGAACCATTCGTATCAGAACCCAGCGTCAGGGGGACTAAACCCGCCGCTACAGCCGCAGATGAACCACCAGAGGAACCGCCAGCTATGCGTTGTAAATCGTGGGGGTTGTGGGTAGCACCGTAATGAGAGTTTTCTGTAACAAAGCCATAGGCGTACTCATCCATATTTAAAGCGCCTACCAGCACCGCACCGGCTTGTTTTAACTTGGCTACTGCTGTCGCGTCTTGGCTAGCTGGGGGATTTTCGGTATTGATTTTTGACCCGGCTAAAGTTGTTAAACCAGCAATATCATAGAGATTTTTCACTGCAAAAGGCACACCAGCTAATAAACCGGGATTTTTACCTTGAGCAATTTTCCGGTCAATTTTAGCTGCATCTATTAAAGCAGTTTCCGCCGTTATCGCCGTAAAACAGTTGAGTTGAGGATTTTGTGCAGCAATTCGTGTTAAAGCAGCCTGGGTAACTTCCACCGCGCTAACTTCGCCTGTACGCACAGCAGCAGCTATGGATACAGCATCATCTGAGTTAATATTCATGGATAAATCGGGTTGAGTTGGGAAATTTAGGCATATATTCCTTGGGAAACATCCTGTTTAAATTCCTCAAGTCTGGCGTTCATTTCCTCGGTGAGGTTTTCTATAGATTTATCACTACTTAAACTCGGCGGTGTAGTCTTGGTAATCTGAAGGAATTCTGATTTAAATTCTTGTAATTTTAGCCAATCACGAGCTTTACGAATTGGAGTTAATATATCTCGTTTTTTATTGGGATATTTTAAAGGTTTTATATATGATGGTTTATATTCTACACCTATAGATTTACACCAATCTTGCCATTTAAATTCCAAAATAGTTGAGTCAGTTTTTATGGGTATCCAAGGTATCCGCAATGCGTCAGCAATAATTGCACCATGCATCGCCTCTGCTAATAAAACTTCTGTTTGGCTCATACATGATAAAACTTTTTCTATTGACCAACATGGATCAATATATCCAAATCCCAGACTATCACAAATTAAACGCCAATTTTCTCCCGCTAGCCGATGATGAGGCATATAGGAAAATTTATAGACCTTCTTTTGATTTTCCGGTTGAAAAAAGTTTCTAATTAGAATTGCGCCATCTGTAACTGCTAACTTTTCAGAAACACCTAAACTTTGGGCTGATAGCGGACCACGAAGACAATAAATTTTATATGAATCATCTAATGGTGGTAATCCTTTTCCATAACCTACCCCCGTACTAAATATAACTCTCAAACGAGCGTTTTGTGTCCTCATTGGTAATAGGTCATTAAAAAGAGTACCTATACCGACAAAAGTATTTGTTTCGTCATTATCCAGGATACCTGGGATTAACTTTTGCCATAACCAAGGATTAAGTTGATCACCAAAATTATTGCCTGGTTCGTAATAAAAAAGCTTCATATTTTTGGACTTGCTATTTTTTAATTTTTATATAATACTGGGAATACTCAAAAATCTCCAAACGGAATAGAACACGTTTTTATTCTGGTTCAAACATTGGCGCTGGTTCAACATCTTCCGGTAAAGGAAACTCATTCACTAATTGAGCGATCGCCTTAATTATCTCAAAATTCTGCACCACCCCATCAACATATTCATCCCCAAGCTGTAACCCCAACAACAAAGCCATTTCCTCAACATAACTCCTCATTTCTCCTCCTGGTGCGTTCTCTGCGCCTCTGCGTGAAATAAATCAATGCTTAAATCCTCATCAAAGCCCCAGGGCCCAGAGGTAAACCCAAAACAAACCAGATAATTAATAGAATAGACCACCCCAACAAAAAAGCGATCGCATAAGGCAACATCATAGCTATTAACGTCCCCATGCCTAAATTTTTATCATACTTCTGCCCAAAAGCCACCACCAAAGGAAAATAAGGCATCAACGGCGTAATAATATTAGTAGTAGAATCACCAATGCGGTATGCAGCTTGAGTCAACTCCGGAGAATAACCCATTAACATAAACATTGGTACAAACACAGGAGCCATAATAGCCCACTTTGCCGAAGCAGAACCCACAAATAAATTCAGCAGCATACTAACTAAAATAAATAATATCAATAATGGTGCGCCAGTAATGCCCGTAGACTTGAGAAAATCTGCCCCATTTATCGACATAATTGCACCCAAATTACTCCAACTAAAATAGGCAATAAATTGAGCCGCAATGAATGCTAAAACGATATAATATCCCATAGCAATCATGGAATTACTCAAAGCTTTAGCAACATCTTTATCATTTTGAATAGTGCCAGCAACCTTACCATAAAAGATACCCGTAATCAGAAACGCTAAGGCAATGATAAACACAATACTATCCAGAAAAGGTGAAGGAATAATTGTGAAAGTTTCTGGATGTCTTAAAATTCCTTGGGGTGGTAAAACCATCACCAGTAAAAATGCCAGGAATGCTAATAAAGCATAACCAGCCCGTCGTAAACCTTTATTTTCAGAGGCGCTGAGTTGTTCCATTTCAAAATCAACTTCTCCCACATAATTACCCAATCTTGGTTCCACAATTTTCTCTGTGACAAACCAACCAATTGCAGTAATTAAAAAGGTGGAAACTGCCATAAAATAATAATTAGCAGTAGCATTCAGTTGATAACTAGGATTAATTAATTCGGCTGCACTTTGGGTTAATCCAGCCAGCAACGGGTCAAGGGAGGTAATGAGTAAATTTGCACTAAAACCACCAGAAACCCCCGCAAAAGCCGCAGCTAACCCAGCTAAAGGATGTCGTCGAAAGGCTAAAAAGATAATTGCTCCCAGGGGTACAAGTACCACTAAACCAGCATCAGCCGCAATGTTTGCCATGATACCAGCAAATACCACCACGGGACAAATAAATTTACTAGGGGCAATTAACACTATTTTCCGTAGTAATGCGGAAATTAACCCAGAGTATTCGGCAACCCCTACACCCAACATAGCCACCAATACAACCCCCAGAGGCGGAAAATCGGTAAAGTTTTTGACAGCAGAAGTGAAAATGCGGCGGATACCTTCAGGGGTAAGTAAAGATACTGCAAGGATGGTTTCACCGTTTCCGGGATGGATAACAGAGAGGTTGAGAGCTTGCGCGATCGCACTAACTCCAATTACCATTAAAGATAAGAGGAAAAATATCGTCAGTGGGTCGGGGAGTTTATTTCCGACAAATTCAATGAAGGTTAAAGCTTTTCCCAACCAAGCAAATTTGAGACTTTTTTGAGAATTCATAATGTCCGTAATTGTCTAGCGCGTACCCGTTCAGCACTACCAGTAGGAATGGAAGCAATTAATTTTTGGGTATATTCTTCCTTGGGTTCGAGGTAAATACTTTCGGCTGTACCTTGTTCAACAATTTGACCACGATTCATCACTAAAATGCGATCGCTCATAAATTTGACTACACTTAAATCATGAGAGATGAAAATATAAGTCAGTTGAAATTCATCTTGTAATTCCTTCAGCAGATTTAACACCTGCGCCTGTACAGAGACATCTAACGCCGAAACAGACTCATCGCAGATAATAAACTTCGGATTTAAAGCCAAAGAACGCGCAATACAAATTCGTTGGCGTTGACCTCCAGAAAACTGATGGGGATAGCGGTGTATTGCATCTGCACTTAAACCCACCCGTTCTAACAGTTCCACCGCACGTTCTCGGCGTTGTTGCTTGGTTTTCCCCACAGAGTGAATTAACAACGGTTCCATCACCGCATCCCCAATTTTCATGCGGGGATCTAGGGAACTAAAAGGATTTTGGAAGACAATTTGCATTTCTCGCCGCAATTTCTGCAATGCTTCGCCTTTGAGGGTAGTAATATTTTGACCCTGGAAAATAATTTCCCCACCCATCGGTTCAATTAAACGCAGCAAACTTCTACCCAAAGTAGTTTTACCACAACCAGATTCTCCCACCAAACCCAGTGTTTCCCCTGGCTTGACATCAAAAGAAACATGATTAACCGCCATGTTGTAGCGTTTTGTCCGACCAAATACACCCCGCACCGGAAAACCTACCTGGAGGTCGCGAATTTCCAATAAAGGTGATTTAGCATTGAGGTTTTCCCATCTTTGAGATATTTCCTCAAGGCTGATTTCTGGGGGATGTGGGGGTTCTTTCCCCTGAATGATTTCCTGACCATTTGGCGTTTCTTCCACAGTCATATAGTCAGAAACGGTCAGCAATTTATGAGGACGGCGGTTGAGTGTGGGGCGACAAGCTACCAAACCTTTAGTATATGGATGTTGAGGACTGTGAAAAATCTGTTCTGCTGTACTGTATTCGACAATTTTACCTTTGTACATTACCGCTACTTGGTCAGCAATTTCCGAAATTAGTCCCAAGTCGTGGGTAACAAAAATCATCGCCATTTCACGGCTTTGCTGCAATTCTGACAACAACTCAATAATAGTTGCTTGCACTGTCACATCTAAAGCCGTAGTTGGTTCATCCGCAATTAACAGCAAAGGGTTACAAGAAATCGCCATTGCAATCATCACCCGTTGTAGCTGACCTCCAGAAAGTTGATGCGGGTAACGTTCGAGGATAGCTTCTTTGTGCTGTTTGACTAATTTAGCCAAGTTGAATTTATTTGAATTACCGGAATTTTCAATACACTGCTGTTGTATAATCTCATCATTAGGTAAAAGTTTGACTTCTTGTAAAAGAGCGATCGCAATGCGTTTGGCTTCAGCTGCTGAGACATTCTGATGTCGCATAATCGCTTCAGCTAACTGAAACCCAATAGTATACACCGGATTGAGCGAACTCATTGGTTCTTGAAAAATCATGGCGATATCGCCACCTCGGTGTAGTTGCATTTGTGCAGACGGTAATTCTACCAAATTAATCGGTTTAGCACCAGGCTGGGTACGAAACCAAACTTCACCACCGCTAATTTTACCCGGACTTTGCAACAAACCCATCACAGCCAATGATGTCACCGATTTACCACTACCCGATTCCCCCACTATACCTAGAGTTTCACCGCGATTAATCTCAAAAGATATATCATCCACAGCTTTGACACAGCTACCATCACTGGAAAAATCAACTTGTAGATTACGAACCTCTAGGACAGTTTCTTTCATAGGAATCAGGTGATGAATATTTAGGAAAAATTACTTGGATTTTAGCAATACTTGTGATGTGCGATCGCCTTCGGCAGGGCTTTGCCCATCGCCAAAGTGAGAATTTGTACCCAATCTTATCGCAATTTCATCAAATCACGTTAGTGCAACCACCTTTCCAGACAAAGAACAGCTCCTTCTTCCTTCTTCCTTCTTCCTTCTTCCTTCGTGTACTTCGTGTACTTCGTGGTTCGTTCCTCATAAATCCTCAGTCCCCTAGTCCACAAACTAAATAATTCCCCCCAATTCCTCACATTCGCTGACGTGAACCAGAAAAACAAAATTTTTACTCCCTCTCCTTACTAAGGAGAGGGTTGGGGTGAGGTTCTCTAAGAATTATGAGGAATCACTCTACCGCAGGGATAAGTTGCTACCTCTTGGGATATCATATCAGCGACAGCAGCCGGGACTTTATCTGATGGCTGTGCTAAAGCTGCTAAGTAATCTGTTTGTAATTTCGCAAACATTGCTTCTCGTCTGTCGTATAACCGCTTAAGAGTCCGAGGTTGACACTGATTGAGAACATAAGCTGTAACTAACGGTAAAGCGATCGTGCTATCTGTATAACAAACAATGGTGCTGGGTAACTCTTCCGGGTCAATTTTACCCCAGCTGACAGCTTCCGAGGGAGTTGCTCCTGATAAACCACCGGTATCTGGTCGCGCATCAGTAAACTGGATAAAGTAATCATGTCCCCGTTCTTCCAGTCCTAATACCTCGTGAATCTGCGGTTGTGTTTGTAGCAAAAAGTTTTTCGGACTCCCACCGCCGATAATTACAGCCGCACTTTTCCCTTCTGATTCTCTCGCAGCATAGGCGATCGCCGCCGTCTCATTCACATCAATTGAAGGATCTATAACTAACTTGGAACCTTCCAAAGCTAAAGCCGCCACATTCATCCCAATAGAACTATCACCAGGAGAAGAGGTATAAATGGGTACGCCGCACTCATAAGCCGTCGATAACAAACAAGAATGCTTAACTCCCAACTGCTTTTCAACTTCCCAAACAGACTTACCTAAAAGATAGTGAAACTCAGCCGTTCCCATGCGTTTTTGAAACGGTTCAGCTTGGAGAATCTTACGGATAAAAGCATCAGTTTCCAGCAGGACATCATAGCCAAAGATAATGTCATAAATCCTAATAGTACCGTCTTGGCGCAGCTTGACATCATCCAAAAACGGATTTCCGGCAAAAAGTTCAAAACCCAACCCATAGTGCATATCATGGTAAAGATTTGCACCTGTACTAATCATCCAGTCAATAAAACCATTGCGAATCAAAGGTGCGAGTGCAGAAACCCCAAAGCCGGCTGGTGTCATCGCACCCGAAAGGCTAACTCCTACAGTAACGCCATCCTTTAACACATCGTTAGTCATGAGTTTGCAGATTTCCCGCAAACGGGCTGAATTGTACGCTGTGAAGTAATTATTAATTAAATCCACCACCCCGATATCCGTTGACATGGGTATAGGTGAGATTTTTTGACCTACTTGTTTAGACATTTTGGCACTCTGTGAATGATAAACACGCCGAATCTAATGTTATCTAGATTTCAGGCAATTCTGACATTACCCATAGGGAAGAATTACCCACAACCAACACAAATTATACTCATGTAACAATAGAAATTTTGCTGGTGCGTTCTATTGGAAAATGGGAAAACTATCTAAGTAGGTAGAGCAGGCTAAACAAATCAGTATATACAAGATGAATAAAAACAATTTTGTCGGAACTTGGAAGCTAGTATCTTGGGAAACTAAATCTACAGATGGTAAAATTATTTACCCATTTGGGAAAAATCCTATTGGTTATATTACATACACCGAAAACGGTTATATGTCTGCAACAATTATGAAACCCCATCGCCTCAATATTGAGGTTTCCTTAGCAGACCTGATGAATGCTAGAAGAATATTTTTAAAACCCTGGCTTTTAGTCACTGCTTTTAAGTATATTAAAGCAATTATCAGATATGTTCAAGCATCTGCTAACTATGTTTCTTATAGTGGTAAATATGAAATCCAAGCAGAAACAGTAATTCATCACGTTGAAGTTAGCCTTATACCTGATTGGGTGGGAACAAAGCAAGAACGTAAATTCCAATTCATCGGTCATAGGCTGGTCTTAGTCACGCCTCCCATAGGTGGAAATCCTCAATCTTTGACCTGGGAGCGCCTCTAATATCAAATTGGGAGCGAGGATTTATCATCTACAAAGCTTTGTCAGGATTTGCTCAAAACTTAAATCAAGCTTGGCGAGAATTTTGCTTTGGTGAGGTTCTCGAAACATTCAATTAATAAAAACCTCCTAAAATGTAGACAATCAACATTTTTAGCGATCTCAAAGCCATATTATTGTAAATTAACACAGCATTCCTAAATTATTGGTAATAAATGAGAAACTTGGTATTTTGCAGATACCGAAAGTTTGAGATTTTTGCCAGTAAATAGGATTTGTCTAGTTACAGCTAACTTAGAAAACGATGAGTTTTTTTTGTATGTTTAGAAAGCGAAATCAAATGAAAACAAACTTGGTATCCTACCTAAACAAATCCAATCTTCTCAATCCTAACTCTCCGCGCCTCTGCGCCTCTGCGTGATAAATTTCCATATTTTACTGATTGCAGCAGTTATTTTTCAGGTAAGGTTGATGAAAAGTGATACACCATTCGGGTTAGACTCAGATAGAGAAATTGAACGCTTAATAGACGAAGTTATGTCCTCAACCCTAACTGACTTAACTGATGAACAGTACCGCAAAAAGATGCAACGGCGAAAAGAAGTACAGGATCGCCGGATATCACAGTCTGTACCTGAAAAAGGTTTAATTATCGTCAATACTGGTAACGGTAAAGGTAAAACCACTGCGGCTTTGGGAATGGTGTTGCGATCGCTCGGTCATGGTTATAAAGTAGCCATTGTCCAGTTCATCAAAGGTGCTTGGGAACCATCAGAAAAACAAGTTTTCAGCCTTTGGGAAGACCAGATCGAATTTCACGCTATGGGCGAAGGTTTTACCTGGGAAACTCAAGATCGCGATCGCGACCTCGATAAAGCCAGCGCCGCTTGGGAAAAATCCTTAGAATATATCCGTAATCCCGACTTCCAGCTAGTGCTGTTAGATGAAATCAATATTGCCCTGAAAATGGCTTATTTACAAGTAGAAGACGTTTTAGCAGGTTTGGCACAAAAACCACCAAACAAGCACGTAATTCTCACAGGTAGAGGCGCGCCAGCTGCTTTAATTGAGAAAGCCGATTTAGTCACCGAAATGACTCTAATCAAACATCCTTTCCGGGATCAAGGCGTGAAGGCGCAACCAGGGATTGAGTTTTAATTAGCACCACTGTAAACTTCTTTACACATTTCCAAAATGCGTTGGTCGTTAGTGCTGATGGAGTTGAGCTGATGATAGTCTTGCAATGCTACAGAGTAAGGATAGCTGACCATCTGATCATCACTGTAGCTAGGTATTTGGAATTGATTACCTGTAGCTAGTTGATTTGTCCCAACTTCACCAGGAGAAGTAGTAACTGTCATCGCCAATTCTCCTGATTGGTCTATAGCACCTTGAAAGCAACTAAACTCCGATTGTGGCATATACAACGCACCGGTTATTCTACCGTCGCGGTTCTCAAATAAAACATAGGCTTGCCCAATCTGGTTCGCTACTGGCGATTGTCCATAGAGATAAGTCCCATCTTTAGTGGGGAAATTTGCTCTGACAGATTCTGGACGGGTAAATAGAGAGGTGGGTTGAGGTGCGGTATTTATATTATTCAGTAATTTGGCAGAGGATACAAATCTAGAACGCTGTTGAACTTGACTGTTGTCAGTATTTAAGCTATCCGGTGGCGATTGTTGAGGATTTTGGCTATTTTGACGTTCAGCAGCCATTTTCTGGATGAGATTTCTTTGTTCTCGAACTTGTCTCAGGCGAGATAATACAGGCGCTTGATTACTTGATTCGGCAAAATTAGCATCTACTTCCATTGCTCCAGATGCTGTTTCGATTTGGTTACTCCATACAGGTTTAGTTTGTTCACCCACAACCCCTAGTGTGAGCAGTAAAACAAGAATGGGAAACCTCCACTGACGCGCAGTTAAAAATTTAGTAATGTTGTTAAGCACCCGATTTCTCCTGTTAAAAAATTAACTGTTTCCTCTGCGACTTACTTAAACCATAACCAAATACTGATTGTTCAAGGCTCTGTCAAAGGTTTGATATATATATCTATTGTCTAGAATAAAAACTTCCGAAAACTTCAGTTTTTATCTAATTTTAACCTAAAATTGCATATTAATATTATTTAAGCCCTTCAGACTTCCCCCAACAGGTTCATCCTTTGGGAAGATGAAAATAAAAAAAGCATATTTTTCATAAGACCTTGCGGTAAGCGGGCAACTCAGTGGCTTTAGCCCTGAGAGGGAAGCGAGACGGGCGATTTTAATCGCCGTGGCGTTTCTATGTCTTGACAATTTCCTGGAAGTTTCGCTAGGATGACTACAGTTACAGCGAAAGTCAAATGTATCTGACTCAAAAAAATCAAATACGGGGGCTAAAAACCAATGAATTTACAGCGTTGAAAGAACTCTGTAGGCTGAGTAAAAATCTCTACAATGTAGGACTTTACACAGTTAGACAGTATTACTTTCAAGAACGGAAGCATCTGAAATATGAATCCAACTATCACCACTGCAAAGGAAATGAGAACTATCGAATGCTTAACACCGATATTGCTCAACAAACGTTGAAAGTGGTTGACAGAACTTTTCGCAGTTTCTACCGATTGATTACCTCAGTTAAATCTGGGTCTTACAGCCGCAAAGTCAGACTACCTCATTACTTGCCCAAGGACGGATATTTTCCTTTGATCATGCCAAGAGTTCAGGTCAAAGATGGGAAATTGCGGATTCCTATGTCTGCTGCCTTCAAGGCTGAATATGGTGAAATCTGGATACCATTCCCTGAGCGATTAAACCAAGAAACTCTCAAAGAAGTCCGCATACTCCCAAAATATAATGGGCGATTTTTTGAGGTGGAATTTATCTCTGAAGCTGAAGAAACACCGATTGAGACTAAACCAGAAAGTGCTATTAGCATTGACTTGGGACTTGATAATCTAGCAACTTGTGTTGATACCAATGGGGCATCCTTTATTTTGGATGGCAAACCACTTAAATCTTTTAACCAATGGTTCAACAAAGAAAATGCTAGACTGCAATCTATTAAAGATTTGCAGAAAATCAAGGGGACTACCGAGCGCCAAGCTAGACTGGCTATTAATCGTAATGCCAAAGTTCGAGATTATTTGAACAAAGCGGCTAGATATGTTATCAATCACTGTATTGAGCATCGTATTGACAAGTTGGTAGTTGGCTTCAATATTGAGATGAAACAATCCATCAATATTGGTTCTCGCAATAATCAGAACTTCGTACAGATTCCCCACAGCAGTTTTAGATTTAAACTGAAAGCTCTTTGTGAACGATACGGAATCAAATACGTAGAACAAGAAGAGTCTTATACCAGCAAGGCTAGTTTCTTGGACAATGACACTATTCCTGTTTTTAATGCTGACAATCCCAAGAAGTATGAGTTCTCTGGTAGACGAGTTAAGCGGGGACTGTATCGTACTCAGCATGGGATTTTAGTGAATTCAGACTGCAACGGTGCGGCCAACATTCTCAGAAAAAGTAAGCACAATGCCCTAAGCGGAGTGTCTAGGGGCTGTTTGGCACAGCCTTTACGAGTGAAAATCTCTTAAGAATCTCAGTGTCTTTAGACCTGAGAGTGTCAAAATGTTGTCATATAAAAAGCTACAACAGCAAATATGCCGATTCCGCATGAGTGCAGATATTCTTTTCATACAGCAACCGCCCACTCCCCAGAAGAAGCAGGGGCGCACCGGAGCAGGGAGCAAGGGGGAATTTGAAACAAAATGCATTTATAGCTATAGCCCCCTGCCCCCGTTCCTCTTCTCCCCACTCCCCAGCTATACCAAAAAAATCGCCCCCTGAGTTCAGGAGGCGCGTCACCGAAAGCGATCTGCTTTTAGCTAGCAACGTACTCTTTAACATTGGCGCGACGACGACGTAAATGAGCAAGAGCCTGATGTTCTAACTGGCGAACGCGCTCACGGCTAAGATTTAAGCGTTCACCCACTTTGGCTAAAGACATTTCGTTACCGTCTTCTAAACCAAAGCGCAGGGCTAAAACTTGTCGTTGTTGCGGGGTGAGTTCGGCTAACAAGTTATTCAGGTCTTGACGCAAGAATTCTTGGGTGGTGTAATACTCTGGAGATGGTCCTTCATCTTCGAGCATTTCTTGCAATTCTGTATCCTGATTATCGCCGACTTTCACATCTAACGACACTGGTTGACGAGCCATGTTTAGATACTCGCGAATCTGCATCGGCTCTAGTTCTAGCTCGTGAGCAATTTCAGTCGGTGTCGGCGATCGCCCAAATTTTTGCGCTAGTTCTCGCTGTACTTTCTTGATTTTGTTGAGTTTCTCGGTGATATGAATCGGTAAACGAATGGTGCGTCCTTGTTGAGCGATCGCACGGGTAATCGCTTGGCGAATCCACCAGTAAGCATAGGTGGAAAACTTATAACCCCTTGTGGGATCAAACTTCTCTACACCCCTTTCTAAACCTAGAGTTCCTTCTTGGATTAAATCCAAAAACTCCATGTTGCGCTTTTGGTATTTTTTAGCGATCGCCACAACCAAGCGCAAGTTCGCTTCAATCATCTTTTGCTTGGCTCGTTTACCTTGAGCCACAATCTGTGTCACCTCTTTTTCCGGTAGGTTAACCTGCGCTGCCCATTCTGGTAAACTAGGATCATGATCTAGCTCCTTGGCTAAAGCCTGTTTAGCATCGAGAAGCGTCATCATTTGTTGTACCTGCTTCCCAAAAATAATCTCTTCATCTCGAGTTAGCAAGGGTACACGACCAATTTCCCGCAGATAGGTTCTTACCATATCGGCCGTGAATTTGGTATTCAGATTTTCAGTTTTGGTGTTAACAATAGCCATTGGTGCGTTGTCCTCTACTCCGTAAACACGACGGATCTTTAATAACTAAATCTGGTCTGGAAAGGTAGTACACATATCACGGAACATAGGGCGCTACCAAAAGAAGTCAATTCATACACCGCGTATGGAAGATGAAGATGCATCCTGTGATATAGGTTCCTTTACCTTCCCTAAATTTTTGAATCTCTTAGAAGCACACTTAGTTATTTGTGAAAATTTTTGTTATCCTCAGTCGCTATCTGCAACCGTAAAATATGAAGTCGATATGAGTTCTACTTATTCTATATTAAGACAAATCAACAAGATAGTAAAGTATCTTAGACAAATCTCTCAATTATAATCGAAAAGTGTTCCGTTAAAAAAAAAAAAAATTCCCCCAATTTCACGAACTATATCTATAGTGACGCTAAAACCCCCTCCTCAGTTGCTGATAAGTAGCCGGATAACCGAACTGTGTCGCCTGTCAAGATGGAGGGATGTTACGAATCAGTTATTCAGTTATCAGTTATCAGTTATCAGTTAAATCCCTGCTGAAACACCACCGCAATTGCTGGTAAGCGTTAGTGATGAGTCGAAATCCCCATAAGGGCAGGTTTATTCATCACCAGAGGGATGTTTGATCATATCTGTAAACCCGCCCCTACCGCCTGATATAGCAAAAGTCAAAAGTCAAAAGTCAAAAGTCAAAAGTAGGGGCGGGTTTACTCATATCCTCGTTGATATTGAATGATATCTATGAACCCGCCCCTACGGTAACTGGGTTTTAGGCTTTTGCCATGTCCTAACAACCTTGGCGGTTGCTATAACTGTTCACTGATAACTGTTCACTGATTTAAGGCACAATCAGCACTGGGCAAGGCGAAAGATTAATTACACGCGTGGTGACGCTATCACCTGCTCCCTCTTCAGTCAAACCTAACCCTCTACAGCCCATGATAATTAAATCTGCCCCAATGTCATCAGCAACATCACAGATAGTAAACGCTGGTTTGCCCTCTCTTTCGAGAATCTCAGCTTGAATTCCTTGTCCAGAAAACAAAGATTGGGCATTTTCCAGCAGTTTAGCCACAACCTCTGATGACACCATTGGATCTGCACTAGGCGCATCTGCGGGCGATTCTTCCACCACAGACAGCAATACCAAGCGACTACCATACTTCTGCACAACATTGGTAACAACGTCAGCAGCTTCCCGCGCTTCCCGGCTTTGATCAATTGGAAATAGGACTGTTTTAAACATCTCTCTCACCTAGCACCCCTGACTCCGGTAAAATCTTGATGGTTCTACTTTCAAAACAATAACAAAAAGGCAATCAGGAGAGTCTATCTATGTCCAAAAAAACTTTAGCAAATTTATCTGCTGCTGATATCTCAGGTAAACGCGCCTTAGTTCGAGTTGATTTTAACGTGCCTGTGGATGACAACGGTAACATCACAGACGATACTCGCATTCGCGCTGCACTGCCCACCATTCAGGATTTGATGGAAAAAGGAGCTAAAGTAATTTTAGCTAGCCATTTTGGTCGTCCCAAGGGTGTAGATGATAAGTTGCGTTTGACCCCAGTTGCTCAACGTCTCTCGGAATTGCTCGGTCAAGAAGTCGTCAAAACTGATGACTGTATCGGCGATGCAGTTACTGCCCAAGTTGGTGCTTTACAAAATGGACAAGTTCTGCTGTTAGAAAATGTCCGATTCTACAAAGAAGAAGAGAAAAACGACCCAGAATTTGCGAAGAAATTGGCAGCTAATGCTGATTTTTATGTAAACGATGCTTTTGGGACTGCACACCGCGCCCATGCTTCCACTGAAGGTGTAACTCATTATTTGAGTCCTTCTGTGGGTGGATATTTGATTGAGAAGGAATTGCAGTATCTGCAAAGCGCCATTGAAAATCCCCAACGTCCTTTAGCTGCGATTATTGGCGGTTCTAAAGTTTCCAGCAAAATCGGTGTGATTGAAACACTGCTAGATAAGTGCGACAAGCTAATCATTGGCGGTGGAATGATTTTCACCTTCTACAAAGCTCGCGGTTTGAGTGTTGGTAAGTCTTTGGTGGAAGAAGACAAACTAGAACTAGCCAAGACTTTGGAAGCTAAAGCCAAAGAACGTGGTGTGGCTTTACTGTTACCCACAGATATCGTTTCAGCCGATAAGTTTGCCCCCGATGCCAATGCTACCACTGTCAGCATTGAAAATATTCCTGCTGATGGCATGGGTTTGGATATTGGTCCCGATTCGATCAAAGTGTTCCAAGCAGCTTTGGCTGATTGCAAAACCGTGATTTGGAACGGCCCAATGGGTGTATTTGAGTTTGATAAATTTGCCGCAGGTACTGAAGCGATCGCTCATACTCTGGCGGAAATCGGTAAAACTGGTACAACCACGATCATCGGTGGTGGTGACTCCGTAGCGGCTGTGGAAAAGGTCGGTTTAGCTGACCAAATGAGCCACATTTCTACTGGTGGTGGCGCAAGTTTGGAACTGCTCGAAGGTAAAACCTTACCTGGAATTGCTGCTTTAGACGAAGCGTAATCAGTTAACAGTTAACAGTTAACAGTTAACAGTTAACAGTGATCAGTCTGAAACTTTGATGGCTGATCATTGTTAACTTTAATACAAAGTACCGTCTTTGTGTGTGAATACAATATGTCCATATAATTGCTTGAACATCAATCGCAGTTTACCCACTTACATTACGATGATCAGGCAACTTGAAGCGTTATAGGTTCAGGTATAGGCTCACCTTCTGCTTGCCAAGCTTCTAAGTACATTTCAATAACTTCTTCACCGTTGTGAATTGCTTCTTCACGGGTTTTTCCGTGAGTACAAGGCATCACAACTAGATCAGAAAATTCTGGGATTGTCACTAGGAAAAGCTGATCTTCATCAGACCATTGAATAATCATGCTATATCGACTCATAAATTTTCGCCCTCCTCTTTTAACACTTCTAGTTCAGTGAGTAACTTGTCTAGTTGTTTTTCTAGGTAGAGTGGGACATCATCTCCATCCTTGCCGGGGATTGTCAGTGTTTTTCTCAGCAAAGGATGCCGCCAACGCTCATGACTGCCCTTGCCACGCTTGGGTAAGTACTTGAATCCTTCACGTGCAATCTGAGCTTTCAACTCTCGAATTTTTCTGGGCATGAATTATGATCTTGGGACTCTACTCTATTTTCCCACTTTGACACCGTAAAATAACTGAAACTAAAGCACTACTGTGAAAATTCAACTTTTAACTTTTTGGGTCTGGTGTAGTTGTATTGCTTGAATTTCGATCATCAATTGTTCACCAGATTCAATTTTAGTTGGATTGAATATCAGTAGGTGTTGGGGTTTCTGTGGGTGTGGGTGTAGGTGTGGGTGTGGGTGTAGGTGTGGGTGTGGGTGTAGGTGTGGGTGTGGGTGTAGGTTCTGGCGTAGGTTCTGGTGTAGGTTCTGGTGTAGGTTCTGGTGTAGGTTCTGGTGTAGGTTCTGGTGTAGGTTCTGGTGTGGGATTTTCCGCCGCAATGCTGAGTTGATAACTGAGTGGTTCTGATGCAGTGGAAGTAATCACAAACTCATAAAATCCCGATTCTGGTAATTTAGCTGATAAATTACGTTCTGTAGAATCTTCTAAAAATTTGACTTGTCCAGAAGGAGAATAAACCGAGAGCAAAACTTGAGAATTTGCTTGTAGCTTCACTGTCATCAATTGATTCTGCGCCAAGTTAGCAATGAAAACTTTCCCACCAGCCGGGTGAACAGCCTCTTGCAAATTGCCAC
This sequence comes from Nodularia spumigena CCY9414, assembly GCF_000340565.2. NCBI lineage: Bacteria > Bacillati > Cyanobacteriota > Cyanophyceae > Nostocales > Nodulariaceae > Nodularia > Nodularia spumigena. The sequence continues at coordinate 1,781,268 of NZ_CP007203.1, read as the reverse complement.
TCACTGTTTTACTGGTAGCACCTGAATCAAATATAATTTTTTGGAAAGCGGTACGCGATCGCAAAGCATTGAGTTTATCGCTAACAAAGCCGTGCCAAACTTGCCCAATGGGTTGATTCAGAAAATCTTGGCTTCGCTGTTCCGGAAATGTGTTGAAAAAGGCAGCGTCACCTAAATCATATAAAGAAGTACTACTAACATTGATTTGGTTAACTTCAACTCGCCACCGTTCGCGTTCTGCTGCTGCGTAAGTACCCAATTGTCGCCGCGCCCTACTACTCAATGGAGCCAGTTTTTCTAGTAATTGGGCGGCTGTTTTATCCCATTCTGCCCGCAAACTCTCATCTTGGGGTTCATCGCTGACAGTGCTTCCCCGTAAACTGGGGTTATTGTTCCAAAAGACTTGATTTACCAAGTTGACGTAAAATCTCAAGTCAATACCCAATTGTTCACGGCGATTTTCTAATCTTTGTTTGCGCTGACGTTCTGCTGCGGAAAATTTATCTGAGGAATCAGTCGGTTGCTCAACTGTGGGGGTGGGTGTGGGTTGAACTTCTCCAGGATTGCGATCGCCATTACCGAATCCCCACCAAATTCCGCCCACAGTACCCACAACTAACAGTACTGCTACCAGGCCTGTTACTGGTGTCAACCAGGATGTTGGGGGCGGTGATGAGGGATATGTGGACGATGGCGATGGGGAAGATGGAGGCGCTGGAGGCGGTGGAGAAACCGCAACTGTGGCCGATGTTGGGGGTGGGGTGGTGGGATATTGCGTTGGGGGATAGCTGGCTGGTGGCTGGTTGAGGGCTTGCAATACGTGACGCGCTGATTGATAGCGATCGCCTGGTCTGGGAGACAACATTTTATCCAATATCTGTCCCAAAGCCGGATTCAGACTCACTTCTTTTCGCCATTGCCAAGTCAGATTATAATTATCAATTAGTTGTTGCGGCTGTTTACCTGTTAATAAAACTAGCATTGTCACAGCCAAGGAATACAAGTCGCTGTGAGTAGACACCAAACCCGTTTGCATCTGTTCTGGAGGTGCGAATCCGACTTTACCTAGTAAGGTGGGTGATGGACGAGATGCATATTGTTCCGGTTGGTAATATTCCGAAGCCACCGTTGCAGCTACCTGTTTTACACCGCCAAAATCAATTAATATGGGTAATTGGTCAATGGTGCGAAGAATTAAATTATCTGGTGAAATATCCCGATGAATTACCCCCATTGAGTGGATATATTCCAAAACTGGGAGAATTTGTAGTAATAATTGCCTAACTTCCCACTCAGTAAAACGCAACCCTTGCTGTTTACGCGCATCTAATAAGGAACTGTAAGTTTGTCCTTCGACATAATCCTGCACCAAAAACAGGTATTTTTTACCTTCTAAGTTAATTCGCAGCAGTTCCCGAAAGCGGGGAATTTGGGGATGTTGCAGCTTGTAGAGAACGCTGGCTTCTCGCTCAAATAATTCTTCGGCTTTTTGCACAACATAGTCGGTTTGAACTTGAGGGGAAAATTCCTTTAAAACACAAGGTTCACGAAAGCGGTTAGTGTCTTGGGCTAAATAAGTCCGTCCAAAACCACCTTGACCAATTTGACGGATAATTACATAGCGATCGCTTAAAGTTAGACCCGGTTGAATACTATTATTTATATACATAAGTTATTGGTCATTAGTCATTGGTCATTGGTCATTGGTCATTGGTCATTGGTCATTAGTCATTGGTCATTGGTCATTAGTCATTAGTCATTGGTCATTGGTCATTGGTCATTGGTCATTAGTCATTAGTCATTAGTCATTAGTCATTGGGGAAATTATTTCACCAATCAACCGTCAACCGTCAACCGTCAACGATTATTTGATTTTTACCTTGCTGACTTGATCAGCTGCGATCGCATACCACAATTGACCGAAAGTTTGCTGATTCAGTTTCCCACGGTCTTGTCCTGGAAACAACTGATCAAATTTTTCATTTGTATCTTTTTTCAGTTGGTCTATCGTATAATTCCTCCATTGTCCGGCTCTAGCTTCTTGTCTCCAAATTCTCTCATTTTCTGAACTATATCCTCCCAATTGCCGACGAGCTGCTGTACTCAGATTAGCCCGTTCTATTTGAGTTAATAACTCCCCTGCTATCCCCCCCCATTCATCCCTTAATTCAGCGTCGTTTTGCCCCGCAGTCAGTCTGCGTCCATTTAACTCTGGTTTTTGAGCATAAAATAAATTATCCACAAACTGGATAAAAAATGTCTCTGGGACTTCTAGCTGTTGGCGACGTTGTAAAATTTGGCTGATGTCATTAGAACCTCTGTCACTGACTGGCCTCCCCAAAGGATTGGGTAAAGCAGGGATTTCAGGTAGGGAAATTGAGGGTACGGTAATTGAAGAGACGCTACGAATGATTGAATTTACCACAGCCCAAGTACCAGCGCCAGTTAAAACCACTAAAGCTGTTCCCCCAAGACTGATCACAAAAGGGCGCATCCAAACTGGTAGAGTAATATTTTTACTAATTATTTGCGTTTGATTGTGGAATTTACTGGCAATAGCATTGGCGCGTTTTCTGCCAGGAGCAACCACCATTGTTTTCAGCTTGGTAACGTATGTATTTTGGGGTGTGGCGGTAGTGTTAGAAGATAAATCTTGCAGTATTTGGTCTGCTCTTTCATAGCGATCGCTCGGCTTATAAGCAAGCATTTTTTTTAACACAGACTCAAAATTACTACTGACTCTAATTTCCTTTCCCCAGTACCAAATTCCCTGATAGCTGTCATAGAGTTTTTGAGGTTCCTTACCTGTCAGCAACACTAAAACTGTAACCGCCAAAGAATATAAATCGCTATTAAAAAAAACTTTACCTTGTCGTAGCTGTTCCTCTGGTGCGTAGCCCTTTTTACCTAGCAAAGTGTTATTACCACCCAAATGAGTCAACCAAAAACCTTGAGCCGCCGGTAATTGCTTCACCCCACCAAAATCAATCAGCATCGGCATATGATCAGAACGTCGCCAAATTAAATTATCAGGAGAAATATCACGATGAACCACATCTCCTGAGTGGATATAAGACAACACAGGTAAAATTTGTTCCAATAAAGTGATTATTTCCCCTTCGCTAAAAGCTGTTCCTTGACTTTGGCGCTGCTCTAACAATTGGTCATAATTAATACCATCTATATAATCCTGCACTAAAAAGAAAAAATCTTTACTTCCTATCTGCACCTGTAACGAAGCGTGAAAACGGGGAATTTGGGGATGTTGGAGTGTTTTGAGAACATTAGCTTCCCGCTCAAATAATTCTTTAGCTTTGTCTAAATCCTGCTGTGCTTGCACTTGGGGAGCGAATTCCTTCAACACACAGGTTTGCTGGGATTTATGGTTATCTTCCGCCAAATAAGTCCGCCCAAAACCACCTTGACCTAATTGACGGATAATGCGATAACGATTATCTACAACCGTACCTAAAGCCAGAGGTAATGGCTCACCACAGTGAATACAAAAACGGTTCCCACCGATGTTTGTGTGTTGTTGACTGCAATATACCTGCATCATGCTTAAGGCTCAACTAAGATTTTATTAACTTACTACAACGAATGCAGTGTCAATTACGGTGATGATTCCGCAATTTGCCTGCTCAAAAGTTTGAAGAAATCAGATAATGGCTAACATACGGGTAACAGATAACAATAAACGTCATGAAAGACAAATCACAAACAACGCGAGCTATTAAGGCATTTGAAGATTTTGTCTCTACTCCCTTAGAAACATTACTACAACAACATCAAAAAATTCCCAGCCAATCAACAGCCTTAAATTTATTTCATGCTGTAGCTACCAATGTACCTGCTTACAAAGCTTTTTTAGCAGCACAAGAAATTGATCCCACCGCTATCCAAACATTTGCAGACTTTCAGAAACTACCAGTAATTAACAAAGAAAATTATATATCCCGTTATCCTTTAGCCCAATTGTGCCGTTACGGAAAGTTAGAAGCCTGCGATATGATAGCAGCTTCCTCTGGTTCCACAGGTAAACCCACATTTTGGCCGCGGTTCTTCACTGATGAACTGCAAATTGCTACAAGATTTGAACAGATTTTCCATGATAGTTTTCATGCAGATATTAGACGTACCCTAGCTATAATTTGTTTCTCATTAGGCACTTGGGTAGGTGGAATGTTCACCACCAATTGCTGTCGCTATCTTGCCAGTAAAGGGTATCCTCTGACTGTAATTACCCCCGGTAATAATAAAGCAGAAATTTTGCGGATTGTACAGGAAATCGGTGCAGATTTTGAGCAAGTCGTATTACTCGGATATCCGCCATTTCTCAAAGATGTGATTGATACTGGTACTGCCCGTGGTGTGGAGTGGCAACAATATCAGATTAAATTAGTAATGGCGGGAGAGGTATTTAGTGAAGAATGGCGGAGTTTGGTGGGTGAGAGAATTGGGGCGCAAAATCCCTGCTACGACTTTGCTTCACTTTACGGTACTGCGGACGCAGGTGTTTTGGGCAATGAAACACCCTTGAGTATCTGCATTCGTCGTTTTTTGGCAGAACATCCAGATGCAGCTAAAGCTTTATTTGGCGAATCTCGTTTACCTACATTATTACAATACGACCCCAGTAGTCGCTTGTTTGAAGTTGAAGATAATACATTGCTATTTTCAGGAGATAATGGTGTTCCCTTAATCCGCTATAACATCATGGATACTGGGGGAATCATTAGTTACGATACCATGCTTGAGTTCTTGGCTGAGTGGGGATTTGATCCTGTGGCAAATCTGCGTTCTCAGACTCAGGAGTTACCCAGAGGAATTCATCCCTTACCTTTTGTCTATGTTTTCGGACGCTCTAACTTTACAGTTTCCTACTTTGGCGCGAATATTTATCCCGAAAATGTCACAGTGGGATTAGAACAAGGCGGAATTACAGAATGGGTGACAGGGAAGTTCGTGTTACAGGTGAAAGAAGATGCAGATAAAAACCGCTTTTTATCTATAGTTGTGGAGTTAGCGCCAGGGGTAGAAGGTGGTGAAGAGCAGCGACAAGCCATTACATCCTCAATTCTTTCCCAACTGTTGCGCCTCAACAGCGAGTTTGCTAATTATGTTCCTTCAGAATATCAAACCCCACAAGTTACATTAGCTTCAATGGGTGATTCTGAATATTTCCCCATTGGCGTGAAACATCGTTATACACGCCGATAGTAGTTGAAATTTGCGATCGTATACGGTAATTACTGCAATTAATATTGGGTTTTTGTATTGCATTTTCGTAAATGTCTGTTACATTAGTTTACATAACCGCAATTTTTGCCAGATAAAAACTAGGAATACTAATTATGCCAGATACTAAGAATGCAGCTTCAAATGATCCTAATGCTTTACGTTGGGGATTCACTTCTCAAAGCGAAAACTGGAACGGTCGTTTTGCAATGATTGGTTTTGTATCGGCTATTCTTTTGGAAGTGTTCTCTGGTCAAGGCTTTCTCCACTTTTGGGGTATCCTATAAATTTATATAGGTTTTTCCCATTTTACGTAAAAAATAAAAAGCTCCGAACAAGGACTAGTCCTCGTTCGGAGTTAAAGTATTTAATCCCAGGTTTGAAAACCTGGGAATTAGGGAATGGGGAATGGGAATTAGGGAATGGGGAATGGGGAATGGGAAGTTTTTTCTCCCCTACTCCCTACTCCCTACTCCCTACTCCCTACTCCCTACTCCCTACTCCCTACTCCCTACTCCCTACTCCCTACTCCCTACTCCCTACCTCTTAATAGCGGTCACGAGAGCCACCACCACGGCCACCACCAAAGGAACCGCCTCTATCTTCTTTGGGTTTAGCTTTATTAACTTTCAAGTCGCGTCCCATCCATTCAGCACCGTCTAAAGCCTCAATAGCTGCTGCTTCTTCAGCATCTGAACCCATTTCTACGAATGCAAAGCCACGTACACGACCTGTTTCACGGTCAGTAGGTATTTGAACCCGTCTTACAGTACCGTACTCTGCAAAAACACCGCTTAGAGCGTCTTGGGTAACGTCATAAGAGAGATTGCCTATATAAATTGACATTGATAGTCTCCAAAATCGCAAATGTGTAGAGATTTAGATTTCGGAGAGAAGTCTGTAAATACCACAAGGAAAAAGCCTGTCAATACTAAAAACAAACGCTGTCGCCGAATTAATTCTCAAACTGATTGTGACACATAATTTCAACTATCAGGGGGGGAGCTAAAAAAAACTGTTACAAAAAGTTATGTTAAGTGAATTTTTATTCATTTTTTTTAAGTCTACCCCCTTTTGGTAGATATTTCCGAATGACAAAACAATCCCGACCAGAATGAACATCTGAACGGGATTTATAGCAACGGACAGGGCGCTTAAGATATGACAAAATTCCCAAACCAATTCACAGTGAGCTTTTAACTTTTGAGCAATAGTTCCTTAATGGTACAAGCCCCCAGATTTATCTGTGGAATCAATCGAAAATCCCAAATCTAAAATCCTCAAGCCCGTAGATTTATCTGTGGGGTCAATCTAAAATCTAAAATCTAAAATCTAAAATTGTTTGACAAAACAATCCCGACCAGAATGAACATCTGAACGGGATTTATAGCAACGGACAGGGCGCTTAAGATATGACAAAATTCCCAAACCAATTCACAGTGAGCTTTTAACTTTTGAGCAATAGTTCCTTAATGGTACAAGCCCCCAGATTTATCTGTGGAATCAATCGAAAATCCCAAATCTAAAATCCTCAAGCCCGTAGATTTATCTGTGGGGTCAATCTAAAATCTAAAATCTAAAATCTAAAATTGTTTGACTTTTGCTATAATACCCCTACCTAGGAAATGTTGAGGTAGGGGTAAAACGGCTAAAAGCGTAGCACCCTATGACTCTAGCTAGAATTTTAGTTGGGGTACTGATTGTACCTGAGCCTCAAACCTATAAGTCAGGAGGCAAAATTACCTGATCAATGGCGTGTATGACACCATTACTACCTTTAATATCTGCCTGAACTACGTTGGCATCATTTACCATTACACCATTAGAACCGACTTTAACGGTGATTGCACCACCTTCGAGGCTTTGCACTTCCCCAGAGGACAAATCAGTAGATAAAACTGTACCATTGACAACATGGTAAGTTAACAGCTTCAGCAAAATTTCTTTATTCTCTGGCTTTAACAAATCTCTGACAGCATCTTGCGGTAATTTGGCAAATGCAGCATCTGTAGGAGCAAAAACTGTTAGTGGATTTTGACCTTGCAATGCGTCTGTTAATCCGGCTGCTTTTAAGGCTGCTGTTAAGGTTTTAAAGTTAGGGCTAGACTCTGCCAATGATAACAAGGTTTGGTTTTGAGTTCCAGGTGTCCCTACTCCCGGAGGAGTTGTGCGGGGTGTTCTTGGCGTGGGTGTAACCGAAGGTGTACTCCGAGTACCACGGTTATAGGGAGGTTCATTGAAAATACTGGGTCGAGGATTTAGGACTCCACTTCCTGTCTGTGCTATTAAATTATTAGTTGTCTCATTGGCTGTAGATGGTAAAGTGATCAGGAGACTCACGCTCGCTAACCCGACTACGCCTGCCAATTTGGTCAACAATTTGCTGTAATTTGTCTTCATAAATTTTGTTTGTCTTTGAGTTTATACAGGTCACATAAAGATTTATAACACTTCGCTATGCAAAATATCTAAATCAAGCCTCTCGATTGTTGGTGCAAAGGACTATGTACGGTTAGTAGTTATGTTTTCAAGATTTTAATCAATTAGAAAATAAGTTTTTGATCATAGGACTTACGCACACTGTACATTTTCTTGGCGTTCTTCTACCTTGGCGCTAGCCTCTCCCTTTGGGAGAAGGGGAGACGCTACGCGAAGGCGGCTTGGCGGTATGCGCTTCGCGCAAGCTACGCGAACGATAAATCAAGATTTTTGGCAATTATTGCGTAAGTCCTGGATCAAAATCACGTAATTGCCGACAATTACCTAATAAATTACCTATTTTCTCTATCACTTTTGAGATAAATTGCGGAATTTCTCAGGAAAATTACTCGAACTAAAGATACAATGAGAGCGTTGTGCAATTCATCTGTTAAAAGTATAGATTATGTTGGAATTATACCAATGGGAATTATCTCACTACTCAGAGAAAGTTCGGTTAATCTTAGATTATAAAGGGCTAGATTACCGTAAAATAGAAGTTACACCGGGGATGGGACAAGTAGATTTATTCCGGCTGACTGGTCAAAGACAAGTGCCAGTTTTAAAAGACGGGAGTAGATATATTGTTGATTCTACGGAAATTGCTAAGTATTTAGATTTAGAATATCCTGAGCGCCCACTCATACCTCAAGATTCTAAGCAACGGGGTTTATGCTTGTTGATGGAAGAATGGGCAGATGAGTCTATCGGTGTCAAAGGTAGGAAGGCTCTGTTTTCGGCTATTAGTCAAGACCAAAATTTTCGCAAATCTTTGTTACCTAATTCTACACCTGATGTCTTCAAAACTCTCGTGGCTGGAGTCCCCAGTGATGTGTTGACTGTTTTGGGTTTTGGGGTGGGTTATAGTCCAGATGTGATTAAGTCCGCGATCGCTGACTTGAAACAAGACTTAGAATCGTTAACACTAATATTGGCGGATAGTCCCTATTTAACCGGCGATGAGCCAACTTTAGCTGACTTAGCTGTGGCGAGTTTATCTATATTGCTGAAGTTCCCCGATGTCCCTTATCTCGATTTACCCGCAAGTCTGCTAGGTAAAGGTGTCCCAGGTTTGGCAGATAATCCTAATTATGAACTATTCTTTTCTTGGCGCGATCGCCTTTATGCTCAATTCCGGAAACCATTAATCGGTACACCTACAACTGGATCAGCCCCAACTTCTATTCAAATTGAATAGATGATGAGATGATGGAGTGAGGGGATTTTTAAGAAGTTATCAACCACAGATGTAGACGCGTTAGTGGCTTACCGTAGGCTACACAGATGAACACAGATAAATACAGAGAACTTTGTCACTAATTCAAATGAATTCGTCACAACCATTAGGTTCGGTAATAGAAGGTTCTCTGACTGGGGGACTAGAAGTACGACTACACCCGGATATTTCTGTTGAGGATATGCGGGTGGGTAAATTTTTAGTTGTGCATGGACTGCGATCGCACTTTTTCTGTATGCTGACTGATGTAGCATTGGGAACGGCGAATGATCGCATTATCGCTAGTCCCCCTAATTGGGAAGATACTTTTTTACGCGAGGTTTTAGCCGGTAGTGGTACTTATGGTACGATCAACCTCTCACCGATGTTGATGTTCACTCCTGAATCTGATGAATCTTTATCGTCAAGGAATGGTAAATCAGCTAATGGTTTAGCGTCATTTCAGGCTCAAACCAGTACCACAATGGAATTACTACCGGTTAAAACTATTCCCAGTCATTTTAGCCAAGTTTACGAAGCCACTGAAGAGGATTTTCGCCGCGTATTTGGTTGGGAAGATGACCCCCAAAGGCGAAATTTTTCTATCGGTAAACCCTTAGATATGGATGTGCCAGTTTGTATCGATTTAAACCGCTTTGTTGAACGGAGTAATGGAGTATTTGGTAAATCTGGGACTGGTAAATCCTTTCTCACCCGCTTACTTTTAGCTGGGGTGATTCGCAAGAATGCGGCAGTTAACTTGATATTTGATATGCATTCAGAATATGGCTGGGAAGCAGTCGCCGAAGGTAAAAATGTTAATACTGTTAAAGGCTTAAAGCAACTATTTCCTGGTAAAGTAGAAGTCTACACTCTTGATCCTGAATCTACAAAGCGTCGGGGTGTGCGTGATGCTCAAGAACTTTATCTGAGTTACGAGCAAATTGACGTGGAAGATATCAAGTTATGCAGTCGAGATTTAGGACTGTCGGATGCAGCTTTGGATAACGCCAATATTTTGTATAGCGAGTTTGGTAAAACTTGGATTGTCCAGTTGCTGAATATGACTAACGAAGAAATCGAAACTTTTTGCAACGAAAAGCGGGGAAATAAATCTTCAATTATGGCATTGCAGCGTAAACTGATGCGTATGGATAGCTTAAAGTATATGCGAGCTGCTTGCCCCCATAATTATATCAGTAAAATTGTGCAGTGTTTGGAAGCTGGGAAAAACGTAGTTATCGAATTTGGTTCTCAGTCTAATATGCTTTCTTATATGTTGGTGACTAATATGATCACCAGACGGATTCATGCACATTATGTCAAAAAAGCCGATACATTTTTACAAAGCAAGAATCCATGCGATCGCCCCACGCCATTAATGATTACAATTGAAGAGGCGCACCGTTTCCTAGACTCAGCAGTGGTACAAAGTACAATCTTTGGAACTATCGCCAGGGAACTGCGAAAATATTTTGTAACTTTGTTAGTTGTAGACCAACGCCCATCAGGGATAGATAATGAAGTTATGTCTCAAATTGGGACACGGATCACCGCTTTGCTCAATGATGATAAAGATATTGATGCTATTTTTACAGGTGTATCTGGTGCGGGTGGTTTGCGGTCAGTATTAGCCAAATTAGATTCAAAGCAACAAGCCTTAATTTTAGGTCATGCTGTCCCCATGCCAGTGGTTGTGAAAACTCGTCCTTATGACGCAACTTTCTATGCAGAAATCGGAGATGCTGCTTGGGAAGAAAAACCAGATGCAGAAGTATTCGCTGCTGCTGAACTAGCAAAAGCTGACTTAGGTTTTTAGGTGTTTTGTTTTATCTATGTAGGTTGGGTAGAGGAACGTTAACGTAGTTTGCCGAAGGCGTAACCCAACATTTGGGAGGGTGTGTTGGTGTTGGGTTTCACTGCGTTCAACCCAACCTACAATCTGCAAAACTAATTGACTTAAAAACAAGATTTACAGCGATTTTCAGCTAAATGAACCACATCTTTATATCTCACGCAAAGGCGCATCAGCGTTCGCGTAGCGTGCCGGAGGCTCTAGCGAAGCACGAAGTGCGTTAGGCGCAAACGAAGAAAGAAAGACAGATATCGGCGCGTGTTTTAAATACCTGAAAACTGCTGTAAGCGGAAATCTAGTTCCCCTCCTCGCTTGCACCGGAGGGGTTAGGGGTGGGGTCTTATATGTGTGTACACCGTAGCCCAAAGAAAGACGCTAGCGCCAAAGTGGTTCGTTTCATAAAAATGTGAAAACAGGAAAATTTTATCTGGTAACGGTTTTAAAATGTGTTTCTTGAGAGTATCGCGTTTGCAGTAGCAAGGTAGCTAATAACACTCAAATTTTGTGTATAATGCTTTTGGGTAGCAAAATATCACTACCCTGACATCCGAACAATCCTCACCCCCAGACATGATGAACATGATCTACTGTCTGAACCCAGACTGTCTGCACCCCAACCCCGATAATTTTAAATACTGTCAGAAATGCGGTAGTAAGTTAGTGCTGACAGAAAGGTATATACCCCGATCAATTAAACCTTCTTCTCCCCCAAGTATTCAAACTCCACCTCCTTCTCGCCCAAGTATTCAAGCTCAAACTCCTTCTTCCCCAAGTATTCAAACTCAGTCTTTTGAATTTGATACGGCTACCATAACGGTAATAAGTAAAAGTTTTTTAGGTATAGTGAAAAGCTATGAAATTAACCGCAGTCGGCGAAGCGGCGAGTTTTTTACAGAAAACTTGGGTAATGGTGTAGTTCTAGATATGGTGAAAATTCCTGGGGGTAAATTTCTCATGGGTTCGCCAGAAAATGAGCCAAAACGATTTGAGAATGAAAGTCCTCAGCACAGCGTCACCATTCAACCATTTTTCACGGGGAAATTTACCATTACTCAAGCTCAATGGGCAGCAGTTGCAGCTTTTGATAAAGTAAAAATTGATTTAAATCCCGACCCATCCAATTTTAAAGGTGCTAATCGACCTGTAGAATCGGTTTCTTGGAATCATGCGGTTGAGTTTTGCGCCCGAATATCTCAAAAAACTGGAAAAACCTATCGTTTACCCAGTGAAGCAGAATGGGAATATGCTTGTCGGGCGGGAACGACTACGCCGTTTTATTTTGGTGAGACACTTACCACGGATTTGGCTAATTACGACGGCAATTACACTTATGGTTCTGCACCAAAGGGTGAATATCGAAAGCAAACAACCGATGTAGGAAAATTTTCTGCCAACCCCTTTGGTTTATATGATATGTGTGGTAATATATGGGAATGGTGTCAGGATGAGTGGCACAAAAATTATGATAATGCACCAGCAGACGCTAGAGTTTGGTTAATTAAGAATGATAATCCTTTTCGGCTGCTGCGCGGTGGTTCGTGGTACGACTTTCCTGGGGACTGTCGTTCTGCCTATCGCAACAACCTCTACCCAGACCTCGCGTACGGCACTTTCGGTTTTCGGGTTGTGTGTGGTTGTGGTGCTGCGAGGACTCTTTAGCCCTTTGCACTTTTCCACTCTGCACTCTGCTCTTTTTTCTTTGCCCTTCTTACCGTCTCGCGCTTGGCGCAATCAAAATATTTTTTTATTTTTGGATGAGTAATTAATATAATACATAATCCCAGCCATTTAATCAAGTAGGGTGTGTTAGCGACAGCGTAACGCACCGTCTCGTCTGGTAAGCATAACGCACATCTGGTAAAATTACGGGCTATTCTGCTGACACCACATAGCATATTTAAGAGGTGCGTTACGGACTATCGTCCTAACACACCCTACTAATACGAATATGAGAGATAGCAAAAGCATGATATCTATTCAAACCCCACATTACTAGGTATATTTGGTACGGCTTCACTACCCCAATCTTCTGGATAAATTCCTTGTGCAACAAATCGATGAAAACTGGAAAACTCCCATTGATTTGGAGCTTGACAAAATCCATGTTTCACCGGATTGTAATGTATGTAATCACAATGGGCGGCAAAATCAGCTTCATCTCGTAGCGTGTTCCCAAAATCGGCGTTGCCATAAGTTACTTTCCCGGCGTTTATGGCGTGAATCGGTTAGTTGTGATTCAATTGCCAATTTTTCGCTACATTGTTTGGTCACAAAGGTTTTGATTAGTCGCCAACGAGTTGTATAGTTAGTATCGCCATCGGGTAAAGTCCAAATACAATGAAGATGATTTGGTAATAAAATCAGCGCATCAATTGAAAACGGATAGTTTTGACGGACATCGTTAATTGCTTTACGCAATGTAAAACGACCAATATCGCTACATAACCAGGGGCGACGTTGATAAGTCACTTGGGTGAAAAAGTAAGTCCCGCCTGGAATTATGAGTCTTCTATAATTAGGCAAAGAATTTTATTAATGTAGATGACAAGGTTAGTGTACCCATTTGGGGTGTAATGTTGGTGCGTTAGAGATGTTTTCGGTGCGTTACGCTGTCGTAAATTTATCAGGTTAGTCTACCTGTTTGGGGGGTGTAATTTTGGTCAATGCTCGTTTTAGTGAGATGTTTTTGGTGCGTTACGCTGTCGCTAACACACCCTACTGAGGATTTATTGTCTTTGCGTCCTTTGCTCCTTCGTGGTTCGTTCCTCTTCAACCCAACTTTTCAAACAAATCAGCCAACACCACATTAGAAAACAAAAACCCTTGGGGATCAGATAAACGCAACCTTCCCCCAAAGACTTCTACCCAACTGTTTTCTAAATAAGGTTGTAAACATTGGTGAATTTCTTTTAATTTTTCTTCCCCAAACTTCTGGGTTAACATTGCCAAACTCACACCCTCAGCCAAACGCAACCCCAACATTAAAGTTTCTAATAATACCTCTTTCGGTGGTGTGACTTCACAATCAATTACACCCCCAGCTTTTACCCACTGGTAATACTCCTGAGTTTTGCGCGGACGAGTGAAGCGCTTCCCTTCTATATAACTCGCCGCACCCATCCCAAAAGCATAATAAGGGCGGTTTTCCCAATACACTCGATTATGCTGACATTGATGCCCAGGACGCGCATAATTAGAAATTTCGTAATGTTCATAACCCGCACTTGTCAAAACTTGCTGTGCGGTTTCGTACATTTTGACAGTGGTTTCATCCGTTGGTAATGGCTTGTCCCCCGGTTTGTAATAACGACCAAAAGCTGTCCCCGCTTCTATGGTAAGGTCATAGATAGATATGTGAGTAGGCATCAGCGTTACTGCTTGCTTGAGAGAATCCTGCCATTGTTCCAAAGACTGATGCGGCAAACCTGAGATGAGGTCTAAGCTAAATTCGGCAATTTCTACTTGGTGAATTAACTCCACTGATGTGAGAATATCTACAACAGAATGCGATCGCCCCGCAACCTGCAACAATTCCTGTTGAAACGCTTGTACACCCAGACTTACCCGATTTACGCCCACGCTACCATAGCCAGATAGATGTGCTAAATCAAACGTACCTGGGTCTACTTCCATAGAAATTTCTGCACCAGCAGCAATACCAAACTGTTTTTCCAGGGTTACTAATATCTGTTGTAACTGTTCTATAGATAGTAAAGAAGGAGTCCCACCACCAAAAAAAATCGTTTTCAGAGGTTCACCAGATGCTGCCGTCATGGCAATTTCTTGGCATAGCACCTCTACATATTGAGAGATTGTACCAGATGTTTCTCCCCGGAGGCGATCGCCCACCACATAAACAGGGAAATCACAATAAAAACACCGCCGTCTGCAAAAAGGAATGTGGACATAAGCAGAACTGACAATACCAGAAATATTAACTTTTTGACTCATTATGAGAAAGAATTAATTAATTTAACTGAAAAATTAAAACAGCGAAAATAAGAAGTTTTTTGACAAAATTTTAGCGTTTTACAACAAAATCATGAAAAATATTAAGAGAAATCACTTTGGTTATAATATTTGCAGATATTCCCTGCTTCAACGCCTAGTCTAAGTCAATATTGATCAATCGCTCTAACCGATGAAAAATACTTGACTTTATAGGATCACACAATCGCAGGAAAACCACAAAACTATGCTTGATGCCATTATCATTATCTCATTCATCCTAGCTGCTGCGGGAATAGGGTTCTATAGCATTGAACTACTACCCGATGGCTCCCTAGACGCGGTAACAAATTTAGAAGCCTTACGCTTAGTTGTAGCCGTCTTTGCCGCTATTATTGGCGGTGCAATCGGACTGAGTTTCCAAACGTCATATCGGCGCTTAGAAGTACAAGTCCGAGAAATGCCCCTAGAAATGATTTTAACTCGTGCTATTGGCTTGGTAATTGGGCTATTGCTAGCTAACTTAATGCTAGCCCCATTATTTTTGCTACCGATTCCCACAGATTTTGGCTTTATCAAGCCATTGGTAGCAGTGGTGGGAAGTATATTACTAGCCGTCACCGGGATGAATTTAGCCGATACCCACGGGCGGGGTTTATTGCGGTTTATTAATCCCAACACCGTAGAAACAATGGTAGTGGAAGGAACACTCAAACCTGCCCATACCAAAGTTTTAGACACCAGTTGCATTATTGATGGTCGCATTGAAGCCTTACTAGAAACCGGATTTCTGGAAGGACAAATTTTAGTCCCACAGTTTGTCTTGCAGGAATTGCAACAAGTAGCCGATGCGAGTAAAGACCAAAAGCGGGTACGGGGACGGCGCGGATTAGAAATTCTCACCCGCATTAAGAAAGAGTACCCAGAGCGCATCTTGATTAACCCCGTTGACTACGAAGATACTGCCACAGTCGATGCTAAATTAGTCCGTTTTGCCCAAGAAATCAACGGTACACTACTGACTAATGACTACAACTTATCGAAAGTAGCCAGCGTGCAGAAAGTGCCTGTTTTGAACGTCAATGACTTAGTGAATGCTGTACGTTCTACTTACTTGCCTGGTGATAATCTTGACCTGAAGATTCTCAAGGAAGGCAAAGAACCCAGTCAAGGAGTTGGCTACCTAGACGATGGCACAATGGTTGTGGTTGAAGAAGGTAGTAATTATGTCGGTGGCGAACTGCGGGTAGTCGTCACCAGTGCTTTGCAAACCTCCGCCGGACGGATGATATTTGCTAAACCCCAAGCTTCAGCTTTGGCGTGAGGTAAATGTTAGGTGCTATTAGAGTTAAAATGTGCGATACTAATGACAAAGGATAAATGACGACTCTATCCTAGTGGAGACGTTACGCGAATACCAGTTAACTTTATTAACGCCCACTTACTTATAGGCATTAATTTGTTTAGAGCAGCATTTCAGTTCACGAGCAGATCACTTTGGCTATTGATAGGTGTTCGAGATACGAGAAGTTTTGCAACCAGGATTTTATGAAAGCATTATTGCTCTACCCTCAGTTTCCCCAGTCCTTTTGGTCTTATGATCGCTTCATGGAAATCGCCGGACTTAAAGCCGTCCTGCCGCCACTAGGAATTATTACAGTTGCAGCACTATTACCCCAGTCCTGGGAAATTAAATTTTGCGATCGCAACGTCAATCTGGAAACAGAAGCTGATTGGGAGTGGTGTGACCTCGTAATCCTTTCGGCAATGCTAGTACAAAAACCAGATTTTCATAGCCTCATTCAAAAAGCAGTGCGCTTAGGCAAAAAAGTGGCAGTCGGTGGCCCTTACCCCACATCAATCCCACAAGATGCCCTGGACTCTGGAGCGCATTATTTAATTTTAGATGAGGGAGAGCTAACAGTTCCTAAGTTTCTGGAAGCCTTAAAAGACGGAAAAGAACAAGGAATCTTTCGCTCTCAGGAAAAACCTGATGTCACCCAAAGCCCAATGCCCCGTTTTGACTTGTTGCAACGGAATGCCTACTTGATGATGGCTATCCAGTTTTCTCGCGGTTGCCCCTTTAACTGCGAGTTTTGCGATATTATTACACTCTACGGTCGCAAACCACGCACAAAAGAGCCACAACAAACCATAGCCGAATTACAGGCTCTTTATGATTTAGGCTGGCGAGGGTCACTGTTTATCGTTGACGACAACTTTATTGGCAATCAGCGTAATGTCAAACGCCTCCTGCGTGAGTTGATTCCGTGGATGAAGCAGCACAACTATCCCTTCACCTTCATCACTGAAGCTTCTGTAAATTTAGCCGAAGATGCAGAACTGTTGCAATTAATGAATGAAGCTGGTTTCTATGCAGTTTTTCTGGGTATAGAAACTCCTGACCAAGACAGTTTGCAAGCAACACAAAAACTGCAAAATACTCGAAATTCTCTCGTGGAAGCTTGTCAGAAGATCAATGAAGCAGGAATGCTGATTTATGCGGGGTTTATCCTCGGTTTTGATGGAGAACGCCCAGGAGCAGGAGAAAGAATCCAAGCTTTTGTTGAACAAACTAGTATTCCTCAACCGATGTTGGGCATCCTTCAAGCTTTGCCCAATACTGCTTTATGGAACCGTCTGCAAACAGAGCAGCGTTTATTGGCGAGTCAGGGTATTGATGGCACTCCAATGGGAGACCAGAATACCTTAATGAATTTCATGCCCTCTCGCTCTATCGATGAAATCGCTAAAGAGTATGTAGAAGGCTTGTGGACATTATATGAACCCAAAAATTATCTCAGACGATGTTTTCAGCAATGTCTGAGTATTGGCTCCTTAGCGCAGCGAAAGCAAACCATGCAATTTTCTCCAGGTCAGGGTTTGCGGCTCGTTGCTCAGTTAATCTGGCATCAGGGCTTACAGCGACCTGAAATTCGTGGGCAGTTCTGGCAACAACTATGGCAAATTCTGACCACAAGGCCTCAAGTTCTCAATATGTATTTAGGACTATGCGCTGCTGGAGAACATTTTTGGGAGTACCGCGTTTTAGCTAGACAACGGATTACTCAACAACTAGGTTACGACCCAATACTGTAAAGTTCAGTCTCATCCGCCGAAAATGCTATGTATCAGCAATTACCCACGCTGACTTTTATGATTATTTTTCATTTATAGCAAGCGCCAAGGACGTTAGGACATAAACTGAACATAAAAGTTAGACACCGAAAGGCTTTTACCCCACTCCCCACGGACCAGCTATAAAGGGCAGGCAAGACTTGTACTGAGCTTGCCGTAAAGCCTACGGCATAGCTGCGCTTACCGCGTAGCGTGGCGTTAGCCATAGTATGCCCACCCTATACTTAGGAATCTTGTAGAACTGTTTTTGATACGATGCGAGTTTTTTTGAGGTCGGCTTCTGACAGTTGTTCTCCTGCTTGTAGACGGGTGGCGGAGGTTTGTAAGACTGTGGCTGCGGCTTGATCTCCGATTTTTAAGGCGGTGTTAGCAGCAGTTTGTAACATTGTCGCAGCACCAGAGCGATCGCCTTGTTGTAATTTCGTTTCGGCTAACTGTGTTTGTCGATACTTAGCTAATGCCAAAATAGACTGCTGCACTGAGGGATTGGGTGCTGGTCGATAGGGTTTGACCACATCTGCATATATGGCTACCATCGGTGAAACTAATCCCTGTTGATTTACAGATGGATCATCGTAGCGGATTTGTAAATGTCCGATGACTTGTTTACCTTCTGGCAATTGTCCCAGATAAATATTCGCCAAAACCACCCTTTCCATATCTTGCATTAAATCACCCAAGCGCACGGCAAAGCCTCCATGAGTTTCTGTTTCCACTGGTAATTCAATGGTGTCTGGGGAAACTTGGGCTATGGGTTTCAATTCTGCGAGGCGGACATGAGGAACAAAAGATAGCAACAGGTAGGCATTGGTGAGCCTCACAGACTGGATGCGCTGCAATAAATGACGAAACTGCTCTAATGCTTGTTCAGGTCGCTCAATGTAGGCTAGAGTGCCACCTCCTGCATCAGCAATTTTTTCCAATAAATCCTGGTTCCAATCATTACCAAAACCAAGGGTGTTAATAGTTAGGTTGATTTTTGTGGCTTTGTGGGCAAATTCTAGACAGCGCTTATTGTCATCTTTGCCAATTTCAAATTTCCAAATCTTTAAACTGCTTTCACCATGACCATCTGTGAGCAGAAATGCTTGGGAAACTGCTCCTTTTGTCCCTTTCATCAGTTCTGTGATTCCCAGTTGTAAACCTTCGGCAATTGCTGTACCGCCGCTAGCTTTGAGTTTCTTGTGAATCTGGGCTTTAATACTGGCGGTGTCTTGGAGGGTTTGGTTGGGGATAATTACTTGGGCTTCCCCAGCAAAGGCTACAACCGAAATGCGGTCGCCAGAGGTGGGCGTTTCGCTATCACTTGGCTGTAGCCGATCTAATAATTGCTCTACGGCCTGAATTACTGTGGCGATGGGTTGACCATGCATGGAACCACTTTTATCTAGAATTAAGCATAAGTTGAGTGGTAAATGCTGGGCAAGTTCATCGGCGATCGCAGAAATTGAAATAGATAGTTGACGTTGGTTGCTCGATTGAGCCGCATCAACATTAGTATCATTTAAGGCACAGAGCAATTGAACTTTCATTGGTGAGGAGTATCTTGCAACACGGTTTTTGAGACAATTCTGGTTTTCTTGCGATCGCTCTCTGATAATTCACCACCAGATTGAAGTTGTGTAGCTGAAGTTTGTAACACTGTCGCCGCACCTTGATCTCCCATTTGCAAAGCAGTTTTCGCCGCAGTTTGTAGCATAGTAGCTGCACCCGCGCGATCGCCTTGTTGTAATTTCGTCTCAGCTAACTGGGTTTGGCGGTATTTGGCTAAGGCCAAAATAGACTTCTGCACACGAGAATCTATCTGTGGTTGGTAAACCCCAGTCACATTGGCATACACTGGGATATTATCTGTTAATAAACCCATTTTATTTTGAGCCGGGTCATCGTAGCGGACTTGGACTTGAGCGATCGCCTGTTTACCTTCTGGTAACTGTCCCAGATAAATATTAGCTAATATCACCCGTTCTGCATCTTTCATTAAATCTCCCAAGCGCACAGCAAAGCGTCCATCTGCTTCTTGCTGTATGGGTAACTCAATGGTGTCTGGGGCTACTTGGGCTATGGGTTTGAGTTCCGCTAGCCGGATATGAGGTTTTAGGGAAATGAGTAAATAAGCATTGGTTAATCCCACCGTTTGCACTCGGCTGAACAGGCGGTTAAACTCATCTGCGGCTTGTTCTGGTTTTTGAATGTGGGAGAGGCTACCTAAGCCAGCATCAGCGATTTTTTCTAAAACATCCTGATTCCATTTGTCACCAAATCCTAATGTGTTCAAAGTCAAATTATAGCCAGTCGCCAGTTGAGCAAATTTCAAACAGCGTTGATTATCACCGTGTTCATTTTCGCCATCAGTTAATAAAAAGGCTTGAGAAACAGTTTCTTTTTTGCCCTTGGCTAATTCCTCAATTCCCAAACGTAAACCTTCATCAATGGCTGTTCCACCATCGGCGGTGAGGCTGTTAATTTGTTTTTTAATCTGTCCTGGGTTGGTAATCGTTTGATTAGGGACTAAAACTGTGGCACGGTGGTCAAAAGCGACAACACTCAGGCGATCGCCCGGCTTGAGTTTATCAACCAAACCAATAGCGGCTTGCTTGACAGTTTCTAGGGGTAGCCCGTGCATCGAACCACTATGATCGAGAATTAAGCAGAGATTTAGCGGAATATTGCGGTCTTGAATTTCTGCGATCGCCGAAATCGAAACAGCCAACTGACGTTGACTACTCGGTTGATGCGCGTCCAAATTACCATCATTCAAGGTAGGCTGCAAATTGACCTTCATAACCCAAAATTCCTATTTAGCATATTTATATAAATAACTTCAAAACGCCACATCAGCACTACGGAAAAATTAGGAGTGGGGGAGAAGAGTCAGGGGGGCAGGGTGCAGGGTGCAGGGGGGAAAGAGGCAGGGGGGCAGGGTGCAGGGTGCAGGGGGGGGAAGAGGCAGGGGTGCAGGGTGCAGGGGGGAAAGAGGCAGGGGTGCAGGGTGCAGGGTGCAGGGGGGGGAAGATGACCAATGACCAATGACCAATGACTAATGACCAATGACCAATGACTAATGACCAATGACTAATTAGCGAGAAATCCACACTTGATGTAGGTTAGCATCGCGTTAGGATGTATTACAGTTAACGGCATAGTTTCAGGCGATTCAGTTGCTATGGACAATTCCCCCATCAAGGCTGTGCAAGCCCCTTATCAAGGTGATAGTTTTTACCGGACACCGCCGCCAGATTTACCTTCCTTATTAATGAAGGAAAGAATTGTATATCTGGGAATGCCATTAGTGCCGGCGGTTACGGAATTAATTATCGCCGAATTGCTTTATTTACAGTCCGACGACCCCGAAAAGCCCATTAAAATCTACATCAACTCAACGGGGACTTCCGGCTACAGTGGCGAACCCATTGGCTTTGAAACCGAAGCCTTCGCCATCTATGACACCATGAAATACATCAAGCCTCCCATCCACACCATTTGTATTGGTTCGGCAATGGGTATGGCCGCGATGCTACTCAGTGCTGGTACAAAAGGTTGTCGCGCCAGCTTACCCCACTCCTCTATTATCCTGCATCAACCCAAGAGCTACGCCCAAGGTCAAGCAACGGATATTCAAATTCGGGCTAGGGAAGTTCTGATCAACAAAGCTTCCTTAGTTGATATTCTGGGTCACACCACAGGACAAGCACCCGAAAAAATTACCAAGGACATGGATCGTCTGTTATACATGACTCCTTATGAAGCCAGGGACTACGGTTTAATTGACCGAGTTTTTGAGAAAGAAGAACTCGCCAATCCCCCATTACCTGCCAGTGTTCTCTAAATACAGTGGATAGTCATTATGCTTTGGGAAATTCACCAATGACTAATGACTAATGACTAATGACCAATGACCAATGACTAATGACTAAATTACAAGCGGAGTAACGAAGATGCCTATAGGTGTTCCTAAAGTTCCTTACCGGATGCCCGGAGGACAATATACAGATTGGATTAGTATTTACGATCGCCTTTACCGGGAACGAATTATTTTCCTGGGACGAGATGTTGATGATGAAATTGCTAACCAAATTATCGCTGTCATGCTGTATCTGGATTCAGATGATCCAGGTAAGGATATTTATTTATACATAAATTCTCCCGGTGGGATGGTGACATCCGGCATGGCAATTTTTGACACCATGCAACACATCAAATCAGATGTGGTGACAATTTGTGTAGGTTTAGCCGCCTCAATGGGTTCATTCCTGTTAGCAGCCGGCACCAAGGGTAAACGCATGGCATTACCTCATTCTCGGATTATGATTCACCAGCCTTCCGGCGGTACTCGTGGACAAGCCAGCGATATCGAAATTGAAGCCAGAGAAATTCTGCGGATTCGTCACCAGCTAAACGGTATTTATGCTGAGAAAACTGGTCAGGACATATCTAAGATTGAAAAAGATATGGATCGTGACTTTTTCATGTCTGCTGCTGAAGCCAAAGAATACGGTTTAATCGACCGTGTAATTGAAGAGCGTCCGTAGAATCATGGGAGTTAGGAGTAGAGAATCGCAAATTTCCTCACTCCCCATTTCCCAGACAAAACCCTCAATTAAATAACCTGCAAATCTGGTTTTTAACCTCACCCCGTTTTTAACTTGCATCAAAGCCTCCCCTCTCCTTAGCAAGGAGAGGGGCTGGGGGTGAGGTTCTATATTTTATTAAATCCCCACACCGTAGCTAAATATTTGCTAACTATAGGAATCATATTTGATTTATGAAAAAAATAAGTATTGTAGGGTGCGTTAGGATGAAATCCGTAACGCACCATTATTAAGGGTTTGGTGCGTTACGCTACCGCTAACACACCCTACGTGTTTGTTCAATAATCAAATAGTAGTCCTATATTATTAACTAATATTGACTCCCTGCACCCTCCCCCCTGCCCCTTTTCCTCCATTAGATAGATAGATAGATTGATCATGTCGCCTCGTTAGTCAGAGGTTATGCAACGTATTGCTTTCTATGATCAATTTAGAAGCAGTAGCAGAACTTAGTGACTGGTATTAGTAACCATCACCAGTTGAGCGCGCAAATAAATCTAGAGGAAAAATACCCGTTAATATCTAAAACCTCATTTTTGAGACAAATACCAGGAGAGTGATACCATGCTATTCAAAAATCGCACAATAGCAGGTCAAATTTTAGCCGGGGAATTAGCAGATTATACTAATCGTTCAGATGTGATCGTATTAGCTCTACCCAGGGGTGGTGTACCCATCGCCTATGAAGTGGCAAAAGCCTTAAATGCTCCTTTAGATGTGCTTGTGGTGCGTAAATTGGGTGTACCTGAGCAAGAAGAATTGGCAATGGGTGCGATCGCATCTGGCGGAGTCCGGATTATTAATGAACATATTACCAACTTGGGGAACATCTCCGAGGACACAATTGCCAGAGTAGCAGCACAAGAAGAACGAGAATTAGAACGTCGCGAACTTCTTTATCGAGGCGATCGCCCATTCCCCGATTTAGAAGGACGCATAGTCATCTTAGTAGATGATGGTTTAGCTACAGGCGCAACCATGTGGGCGGCGGTAGCATCTGTGCGGCGACAAAACCCCGCGAAAATTGTCATTGGTGTACCCGTGGCTGCTAGCGCCACTTGCCAAGAGTTACAAGTTGCAGTGGATGAAATTGTCTGCGCTGCCACACCCGACCCCTTTTATAGTGTGGGTTTATGGTACGAAGACTTTCCCCAAACGACAGATGATCAAGTTCGTGAGCTGCTAGCAAAAGCCCAAACCAGCCATGAACCATTAACTCTTACCTAAACAAGCTTTGGCCTTTGGGAATATCAAGATTGATTTTTGCCAATAGCCTATTTGGAATATCACAAAAATATGAAAGTACCACCAGAAATTACTTATCGCAATGTCGAGAAAACAAATGCGATTGATAACCTAGTGCATGAAAAAATCGCCAAACTAGAGAATGTTTGCGATCGCATAAGTAGCTGCCATATATCCATTGAAAAGATACATGATCGCCCCCGTAGTGGTTCACCTTACCGTGTGCGGATTGATATGACTGTACCCCCCGGTCACGAACTCGTAGCA
This sequence comes from Nodularia spumigena CCY9414, assembly GCF_000340565.2. Lineage (NCBI taxonomy): Bacteria > Bacillati > Cyanobacteriota > Cyanophyceae > Nostocales > Nodulariaceae > Nodularia > Nodularia spumigena. The sequence goes on along the minus strand of NZ_CP007203.1, from coordinate 1,757,291 downwards.
GAAAGAAATCCCGCAGAGAGTAATCAATACGACCCTTTAGATGCAGTGATTCGGGACGCTTTTAATGCGGCTCGTCAGCAACTAGTTAAACTCAACCAACGACAACACGAAAGCCAGCGCCCTCAAAATCAAGAACAAGCCGAAGAAACAACGGCACTTGTCACCAAACTATTTAAAGATAGGGGCTATGGCTTCTTAAGAACTTTAGAAGGTCGAGAAATCTACTTCCACCGTAATAGCGTGTTACATCATGACTTTGAACGCTTAGAAATTGGTACAGCTGTGCATTTTGCCCTAGAAATGGGTGAAGAAGGCCCCCAAGCTAGCACCGTCAAGATTGTTGATAAGCCAGGTGTTCGCGCAGGTAAGTCTGAGCAGACCTTAATTGAACCACCATTAGAGTGGAGGGAATAAGCCTGTGAACTCACAAGTTAATGAACTCAAACAAACGGCATCGCAACTATTAGCCGCCATGCTATCCAACCCCCATATTTACCCAAAAGTCAGCGATGAAGGTAGCAGTGGACGCATGGAACAGCAATTAATTCTTGTCGCCGTGGAGATGGCTCAAAGTTTAAACCAACACATAGAAAATCCTCATCCCCAAGGTGCAACCCAACTAAACCAAAAAAACTGAATTATTCATCGCTTATGGAACTTCAAAGCCTAGCTTTTTTCATCGGCAGTACAATTCCCTTCAAATACACCTGCGATGGCGAAAATATTGCCCCTCCCCTAGCTTGGGATAGCCCACCCGCAGGTACTGTAAGTTTTACATTGGTAATGGAAGATCCAGATGCCCCCAAGGAAACTTTCACGCACTGGGTAATTTACGATTTACCTGCAAATCTGCGCCACCTACCAGAAGGGATTACAAAAGAACCTCATTTACCTCATGGCGGTGTGCAAGGGGTAAATGATTTTGGTGAGTTGGGTTATGGTGGCCCCTGTCCACCTGATGGAACCCATCGCTACTTTTTTAAACTCTACGCTCTTGATCAATTATTAGGGTTGCCACCAAGGGCGAGTAAAACTGAGGTACTGGCAGCTATGAAAGGTCACGTTTTAGAGGCTGTAGAACTGATGGGACGCTATAGCAGGGAAGCTCCTGTGAATGTTTGAATCCCCTATGCGTTTATTCCCAATCCTTTTTTTGTAGGGTGTGTTGTCGCGTAGCGCAACGCACCATCTTAAAATATCGGTGCGTTAGGACTAAAGTCCATAACACACCCTACCTAAATGAAAGGTTTTTAGACTTGTGTATACAGTAGGTCATAGTGTGGGGAGGATTTCAAATCAATTCAAAATTCAAAAAAAGTTAAGCAGTTTGATATTGTGAATATAGATTTATCTGGAATTAACTCCAATGGTTTGGGGGTGAATGCTGGATGGACTATCCCAATAATCAACTTTGTGAATATTCACTTTGAGTAAAACCAAGTCGGGTTCGTCTAGTCCTTTGGGTAGCCAAGTTTGAAGTTCTGGCTGCCATTGTTCTTGCATTTTGTTACGGTCTTTAACGAGTTCTGCTGTACCTGAAACAGAAACATATCTCTGTTTATCAGGTGAGGTGAAACTAACGTTTACTTGCTGATTGCGTTTAATATCATCCGCTTTCTGAGTATTGGCGGAGGTAAAGAACCAAATTGCGCCTTCGGAGTTAATGTCACCACTTTTGTACATGGGACAACTGTGCAAACGGCCATTTTGATCAATTGTGGTTAACATCCCACAACTAATGTCTGCAATCAGTTCACGCAGTTTTTGGATTTGTTGACCTCGGTCTGTAGAAGTTGTCATGACTCTTTTATGTATCTAACTTTTCTAGACTAATAAGCAGTGAATTTTAAAATCTGTTGCTTGATTTTGGATAATTGCTCTAAGTTGTTCTTATTATTAACGATGTTTATGATTAATTACGTGACTCTAGAGGTGGAGTTATATGAAATTTCTTTCTTTCATGTATACCTCTAGAGGTAAAATATATATGATTAGATGTATTACAGGTTGAAAATAAATTCGCTGAAATTCTTATGAGGTTATTTTATGGAACCTGTCATCAATAAAAGTCTAGGGTCAACTGTTTTTATTATGGGGATTGTGGTTGTATTGGCGCTTTTGACAATGAAGTCTAGTCCTCGTTCTTCTGCCTCTGTGATTGCATCCATCAAAACACCAAAATGCACTATCAAGGGCAATATCTCTATGAAAACAGGTAGTAAGATTTATCACCTTCCGGGTATGAAATATTATGAATCCACAGTTATCAATCCAGCCGTTGGAGAAAGGTGGTTTTGTACAGAGTCAGAGGCGATCGCAAATGGTTGGCGTAAATCACGCAGGTAGCATAGTAAAATTTATTTTATCGCCAGGTGGGGAAAATTACTGTTTTTTTGCCTCGGAGAAATTCCATAGGATCTGATTTTGCAACTTTAGGCTGATGTAAATAAAGGTAAATTTAATCAATCTTGATATACAAAGGCCCTACTTTCGGAGAAAATTTGCAGATGACATCTACCTTCGACTGGCAAAAAGTTAATGTACCTGAAATTGTCGATAGTCTCACGACAATAATTTTCTCTCCGCTCATTATTCCTGTTGCTGAAGCTGTTAAACAACCTGTAATCAGGAATACCATCAAAGAAGGTATGGCTTTATCTCAAAGATGTCAGGAAGTCGTTAACGAAGCAATGGAGAGATTTGAAAATAGGGCAGCAGAAGTAAATACCCAAGACTATCTGACAGATGGTAGATCATCTGTGGCTGAGGATTTTGTCAATGTCATGTCTGACCTCAATGCCGATGTTGATAGAATGACGAACGGTGTTGTGGATTTAAGGTTGCTAGTCCCTCTAGCTTTGAGTATACTTGCTATCCGACAATTGTTGAAACAGGGTCTAAAACTTGAAGAAATTCCTTGGTATATATTAGCATGGTTTGCTTTTGATAGCTTCGTAAAACTTAACGATAAAGACGAAATTAAGTTAGTTAACTTACCAAAAGATTAGGGAAGTATAATAGAGGTATATTACCTTTATTTTTTGGATCTTTGCAAGTCTTAATGGTAGACTTATTCATTAGCTTGCTTTTGGCAACTATAATAATGATCGAGCATAGAAATTAGAATCTGATTAGTTATTAGGGGCGCTACAGGAGCAAAACTTGCTGTGATTCAAGCTATACACAAGAGAGTTAAAGGGAGAGCTAGATACAAAGTTAATCAACTTTATCGTTCACCATCTTTAGCCAGATATTTGGAGCGATCGCTTGCAAATTACCCAGAAATATTGTATGTTTCGGCTAATTCATTAACAAGCAATATTCTCGTCTGTTTTCAAGCTGAAAATAGCTGGCATGACATCGGCTTACTCATTGACAAAGCTGTAAAAGATTATCAGAAATTTCCTAATTTATCTCCAACAGAAAAAGTATCAAAATCTTTAAAAAAACAGAAGTTAGCTGTTAACAATGCCCAAGACCAAAAAATAGAAAATTGGCATTCAATCACAGCAGATACAGTTATAGATATATTAAATACTTCCAAAACATCAGGATTATCTAGTGAGTCTGCCACAATAAATCTGACTAAATACGGTTCTAATATTTTATCGACAATACCAACCCGTTCCCCTGTAAATATTTTAATTGATCAGTTTAGATCTCTGCCAGTGGCTTTACTGGGAGCGGCGGCGGGAATTGCCATTATTACTGGCGGCGTGGTCGATGCTGTGGTAATTATGGGTGTTGTTGGTTTAAATGCGGTGATTGGATACATCACAGAAAGCCAATCAGCCAAAATTATTCAATCTCTCCAAAATCGGGAACAAATATTAACTTGGGTAATTAGAGAAAATCAGCAGGTGGAAATTCCTACAGAAAATGTGGTTGTAGGAGACATTTTATTTCTCAAACCTGGTATTTATATAGCAGCAGATGCCCGACTCATCGAAGCGGATAACTTGAGTGTAGACGAATCTGCTTTGACTGGCGAAAGTATTCGGACTACAAAAACTACTGCGCCTGCGTCTGATGAAAATATCCCCTTAGCTAACCGTTTGAACATGGTTTATAAAGGGACTTTTGTTACTAGCGGTGAAGGATTGGCTGCGGTTGTCGCCACAGGTAAATTTACAGAAATGGGCAAAATCCAACAACTTGTGAATGAGGCGATTTCTACAGAAACTCCCTTAGAAAGACAACTAGATCAGGTGGGAAGTCAACTGGTTTTAGTCGGTATGGGAATTTGCAGTTTTGTCTTTGGTTTGGGAGTGCTGCGGGGATATGGTTTAGTGACAATGATGCAATCATCTATATCCCTCGCAGTAGCTGCGGTTCCCGAAGGTTTACCCACAATTGCAACCACTACCCTCGCTTTAGGTATCCGTGCAATGAGGAAAAATAATGTCCTGGTTCGCAGTCTCAGTGCGGTGGAAGCTTTGGGTTCTGTGCAGACAATTTGTTTGGATAAAACCGGGACAATTACCGAAAATAAAATGTTAGTGGTGGAAATCCGGACAACTACTCAACAAATTACCGTGGGTTCAGAAAATATTAATCCCTATACTAACGATGAACTGTTAAAGCTGATGCATATATCGGTTCTCTGCAATGAAAGTGAAGTCAGTCAACAGGAGAATGGTGAGTATGTGGTTACAGGTTCGCCCACGGAAAATGCTTTGATTAATTTGGCAATTAGTGCTGGGGTGGATGTTATACAACTCAGACAAAAGTATGCACTGATAGAAACCAACCTGCGAACCGAAAACCGTAACCTCATGAGTACAATTCATGAGACTAATAATCACCACAAATTGATTGCAGTTAAAGGTAATCCCGCCGAAATGATTGAAATATGTCAATGGGGGATGAAAAATGGAGAAATATTGCCTTTAACAGCAGAAGACAAGCGGGCGATCGCAATAGAAAATGACCGTTTGGCGGGAAAAGCACTGCGAGTCTTAGGAGTAGCCTACAGCCATATTCATCATGATCACAACGGCAATAATCATGAAACAAACCTCACCTGGCTGGGTTTGGTAGCGATGACAGATCCAATTAGAGTGGGGGCGAAAAAATTGATTGGGGAGTTTCATCAAGCTGGAATTGATACAGTGATGATGACCGGCGATCAAAGTTCAACTGCTTATGCGATCGCGCAAGAATTAGAATTGAGTCGAAATAACCAACTAGAAATTCTCGATGCTACTAACCTTGATCATCTCACACCAGAGGCACTAACAACAGTCAGCGACAAAGTTAACGTTTTTGCCCGCATCAGTCCTAGTAATAAACTGCAAATCGTCCAGGCTTTGCAAGCAGCCGGAAAAGTCGTGGCCATGACCGGGGACGGAATCAATGATGCACCGGCACTGAAGGCGGCACAAGTGGGCGTTGCGATGGGTAAAGGCGGAACCGATGTAGCCCGTGAAGTTGCAGATATAGTCCTCGAAGATGACCGACTAGAAACCATGATCATTGCAGTCAGTCGGGGGCGGACTATCTATAACAATATTAGAAAATCTGTGCATTTCCTCCTGTCTACCAACCTCAGCGAAATCATGGTAATGACAACCGCTACAGCTGCTGGTTTAGGCGAACCCTTAAATGCAATTCAACTGCTGTGGCTAAATTTAGTCACTGATATTTTCCCTGGTTTATCCCTAGCAATGGAAGCACCAGAACCTGACGTATTGAGTCAACCACCCCGCAATCCTGATGAACCCATCATCAAAGATTCTGACTTTGGTAGAATTATGTTTGAATCAGCCACAATTTCTGTCAGTACCTTAGCAGCATACAGCTATGCCCTCCTCAAATATGGCATTGGGGCGCGCGCCAGCACAGTTGCTTGTATGACCCTAATAACGGCACAATTACTACATACAATTAGCTGTCGTTCTGAAAATCACAGCATATTTAGTCAAGATAAACTACCCAATAATCCTTACTTAAATACTGCCATTATAGCTTCTTTTGCCATTCAACTATTAGCTGTAGCCATCCCCCCACTGAGGAACATGTTAAAAATTACCCCCATTAGTATGATAGATACTGCTGTCATCGGAAGTGGTGCTTTATTACCCTTCCTCCTCAACGAAGCGACAAAAACAAGCGATGAAAATCAAAAAGCAAATCTCTCCAACTCTTCCTCTCCGCGCCTCTGCGCCTCTGCGTGAAACACATCCCTCCATATAAAATCGAAATTTCTCAAATATTCAGGGATTATCCTTTAAACTTAAATGCCTTTCCAGATTTTCAATTCTTTGGCGTTGATGGGTGATTGTCTCTAGATGGTTATTCGATTCATTTTCTAGTTCTGCAATTCTGCCCTTAGATATAGAAATCTTCAAATTTCGTTTAATCACACTAGGCAATGATTCATTAATTTAGCTGAAGACTGAATCCGGTAGAGATTTTTTACCGGCTGCTCATCTACCACTTCCTTCAGAGTTTCACTTAACAATTGAGACGACAGCAAAATAATACTCAAAGGTGTGCGAAATTCATGAAAAATCATCGCAAACAAGCGCAGTTTTAACTCACCGAATTCTTTTTGTTGAGCCAGAGAAACTTCTAAAGACTCAATTTGATCGCGTTTTACCCATTGACGATCAAAAAGACACTTTGCATCAAGTATAAACCGACAGCAAAGTGTCTAAATTAAAGCCAAACTTCATCCTAAAATATTTCTCAAGGTAGATTATAAAATCATTTTTATGTTGTCTGGTAAAAGTATACAGCCTGTCCTAGTACCGCAAGGCGGAAGTCAAAAGTCAAAAGTCAAAAGTCAAAAAGCTTATAAAATGGGCTTTTCAGGGATTTTGAATGGTCTGTTTATTTACGCCGTCTTGTACTAGTCTACTAGGGACTATATTATCTGTGTTTATCTGTGGTCGAATAATTCCTGTAGGTGGGAGCTATATCTTTAACCAAAGAGATGCAGTTAGGCGTTAGCATACATAGCACAGATATGCTGATTTGTGAACATTATTAAAATCAGTGAATCTGAAGTCAAAACCCCTGGTGGAATAGTCATACCTGACACAGCTAAAGAAAAACCCCAAATGGGAGAAGTTGTGGTAATTGATCAGCCTGAGCTGCAACACAAAGCGGCTGTCTCTCCTGGTGCTATGATGGGAGAGACATTTGGCTATGAGACAATATAATCTAAAAATCAAATATCTGTCTTGGGTGAACCTTTGTAGAGACGTTGCATACAACGTCTCTACATTCTTGATCACCAGATGTCTATGGCATTTTCACAAATAGCATAAAAACCCATAATCTTAAGTGCAATATGAACACTCCAGCCAATTTGTCATAAATTTTCCCGAAAATCTGTCTAATTTCTATATTTAGTACCCCAGAGGTATAGAAGCAATAGACACTTGAATGGTGATAATTAACTATATGTATCTCAAAAAGATCGCCTATTGGTTACTCCAAGTTACTCTGAGCCAAAATCAGTGATTTGAATAAAACTTACAATTGAACATACACGGATCACATTTCATTTGCTTGAATAGCTATATTGATAGAAACAAATTCACTCTTCACCGATTATGACTAGTAAATACATTCATGTTAGGGAATATACTGTCCGGGCGCATAAAAGACAGATTCATACTCGTGTTTTCCATTTTGTCTGTAAGCAATGCGACCAAACTACACAACGCGAAACTTTTGGGCCTCGTCCATTATATTGCGAGCAATGCCGACCACCGCAAGCCCCAAAGAAATCTCATCAGTCATCTCAAAAGGCAAAACCTAGAGCCATGACTTACAAAAGTGATATCGATTTAGGATGATTTTAAGTTTGATGAATAATCTATTACCATTGGAACCCCCTGAAGCTTTTATCTCTCCACTGTTAGAGTTACGAGACTACTATGCTAGCCTCGTCAAAGAGTATGAAAGCTTATACAGACAGGCGCGATCGCAACTCGATCATGTAGATGCTTTATTGTCTAACGGCTCTTCTTCGTCAGATACTAACGGTAATCTGGCAAAGTTTAAGATGCTTCCACAGGTTTCCGCTTCATATCAAGAAGATTCATTATTATCCGTAGCTGATGAAACTCTTGATTCTACCCAGTCTGAGTTTCCAGAATCAGACAACTTGGATATAGATAATTTCGCTGCGACAACTACAGAGATTCCAGAGTCGTCAACATCAACTGACGCTCAAGATCAATCAATCAAAGTGCCAGATATTCCCATGCTACCTGAGTATCAACATGAAAGTCGCATGGAAGCTATCAAGAGTCTTCTGCGCGAACATCTTGGTACTGTTTGTCATATCGATTTTATTGTGCGATCGCTTTATGGAGAATTAGAGCCAGCCATCTTCAAAGTCGTCAAAGGTAGAGTCCAATCCTCACTGACACAAGGTCGAGAAAGGCGTGTTTGGTCAGGTATTCCTGACGAACCTGGTTGTTACACTCTGAATTTAAGTTTAGTCACCTCCAACAAAACCAAAGGTTACTCTCAAGCCGGGAAATACAAACAGAAGAAACCGCAGACAATCTCCCAGACAAATGTCGTCCCCATGCTTGCAGAATTTGAGGGTTTATTTTTAATAGATGCTCTTTCTGATTTCTTAGAAAAACATTCGGGGAGAATTTTCAGTGTTGCTCAAATCATCACCGGTCTTTATGGAGAACTAGATGAGCAGGAAGTTCGAGAGGTGAAAACCAAGGTGCTAAATGAACTATCACGAGGCTATCGCACCGGGCGATTTTCTAGAGTCCCTGAAAAAATTGGCTACTACACTTGGGATTCAAAGTTGATGTTAGAAACCAGCCGAGGGAGATGAAGTGGGGAGGTGGGGAGAACTATAGCAAAAGTCAAAAGTCAAAAGTCAAAAGTCAAAAGTAGGGGCGGGTTTACTCATATCCTCGTTGATATTGAATGATATCTATGTAGCTTGCGTGGCGTAGCCATACCCGCCCCTACGGTGACTGGGTTTTAGGCTTTTGCCATGTCCTAACAACCTTGGCGGTTGCTATAGCTGCTATCGTTCTTCCTTCTGCTATATAAAACCTAGACAAAACTAGACTTTACTTTCTACTTCAACGGGAGCATGGGAGCAGTTATCCCTCAGTAGACTTTCACGCCTTAGCCAGACGCGATTGTGTTCCAATTAAGTTTCTGAAAAAGACTACCACCATCATTGCTTGGTTTTCGCGTCGGCAATAGTCTCAATTCAATACTTGATATCACCGTATTATATATCAAGTAGTTGATTTTTTCCTAAAATATATATTGATTTTTGTCAATATAAGTATAGTTTTGTCTATGAAATTGTCAACTTAGGACTTGCTCTCCCTTCTCGTCCTGACTCACTCCTTCAAAATAATATATTTTTTGGAGTCAAAACTAATTAAACCTTGTTGTTGTAACTTTCCCATCAATCGGGTAATTGTCACTCTGGTAGTACAGCACGCACTAGCGATATCTTCATGAGTTAAACGAACACTTAAGCGAATTCCTTCTGGTACAGGCTCACCAATTTGCTGTTTTAAAAGTTGCAAAAGATGGTATAATCTTTCCTCAACCCGCCGTTTGCCAGCAATAACTAAAAAAGATTCTGTCTGTTGTAACCGTTGATTGATTTTTGGTAACAAAATATGGCTCAACATTGGGTTAACTGCTATTTCTGCTACGTAAATTGAGGATAATTCCACATCGCATAGGGCTGTGGCTTGATAAATGGGTAGAGAAGTCATGTTAGAGCCAAAAACCATATCTTGTGTCGCTAATCCAATCAATATTTCTTCGCCAGTTTCACAAAAAGTATTCAGCTTAACTAACCCCTGGCGAACATACCAAACTACTAAAGGATTGAGGAGAATAGTTTCTCCTTTAGTATGTTTATGTACAGGGCGCTCCTCAATTAAATCACTGTTATTATTGATTAATTCTGTTTTCTTTTGCTGACGTTCATTGATGTTACGCAGCAACCAACGCAGAGAGTTGGCGTTACCCTGTTGATTACGCACCACCGCCACAGTAAAAGCTGCGTCAAAATCCTCGCCATTATTTTGTTGCAGACGCACTACTAATTCTCTCACTCTGTCCGATTGGCGTAGCTGGTTGAGTTCACTGCGAAAGGGTTCTCGTTCTTCCAGGCGGACAAAATTAACTATTGGTTTACCTACGAGTAATTGTCTGGAAACGTTGAGCAATTGCGCTGCGGCTAGATTAGCTTCTTGGATGATTCCTTCGGTATTCGTGACTAAATAGCCATCTGGTGCAAACTCGAATAAATCTTGGTAGCGTTGGCGTTCGGTTTCTAGCCAATTTCGGGTTTCAATCAGTTCCTCATTTTGCAGATAAAGTTCCTCGGCCGCTAATTGCACCATTTTGGAGGTGCTATAGAGTTCCTTAAAAGCTTGGGGTAGCAGTTCCGGGGGAATCCAAGGTAATACGCTAGCTGTTTGGTACAAATCTGCTAAACGGCTGTGCAGTGCTTCTGTGCTTTGAATGAATTGTTCTATGTTCACCTTAAATTCCCGCTACTTGCTTGCAGAGGTTGAGCAAAAAAAGTCCACTAGATCAATACTGGGATCAATTGCACCACTCTTGAAGATGCCCAATGATCAAACTTTGAATCAGCTGCAACTGCTGCCCAAATCAACCCTGAATATCTACATATATATACTCAGGACTTACGCAACAATTGCCAAAAATCTTGATTTATCTAACCGCCTTCGCGCAGCGTATGCCCCCAGGGCTTTAGTCGCCCGCGCGCAGCGATGCCCGCAAGGGCTGTAGAACGCCAAGAAAACGTAAATTATGCGTAAGTCTTAATACTAATTCTCCAAGCTACCACAAAATCGGTATCTGGTGAACTTGCGGAATTACTTAACTGTTTGCAATACTTTAGCCATTTTTGGTAGTAGGGGTTAAGCGACAGCACAACCCAAGGCATTTGTTGGGTTTCATGCTTCAACCCAACCTACGAATCAAGGCTTTTTTCAATTTGGCTCAGGTATTGTGTTTGTAGATGGCATATTATCTTTATTTACATAGTTTTCTCCACTTCAAAGTTTACATTTTGTGATGAAAAGTTACTTCTACCTTTGGTGAGACAATAAAAGGCTAATTAATAAGCCAATTAACAGTAAAAAGTATGGTGGTTCGGGAAGTTTGAATAATACAAAGTCTTGGAATTGTTGTAGGTTTTTAGACCAGTCCATAATAAATATGCCGTCAATCAGATTTTTACGCTATTTAAGGGTTTTTCAGCAATTTAATTTGTGTTTCTCTATATCTCAGGCTCGAAAAATTGACTCTTGGTTTAACTGCTTTGTATCTAATCTTTGTGATGATTATTGCCTTCATTTATGACGGTAACTGCCTTTTTTGTCTCTAACGTCCACCGTAGGAATCAGTCTGTTACTAACTTAGGTATAGGGTTAATTTTAAGTTTTCTTGTGTTCGGGAATACAGTTCGGCTCCCTTTGTTTGTCCCAAGGAAAGAAGGAGAGGGTTGGGGTGAGGTTTTAGAGGATGTTTTATAAAAATAAGATAAGCTGTTGAGCATTCAACTTGCACAATTTGGACGGGCAAGATGCCCATCCCACAAGAGTTGTATCTAAATATGTTGTGCAAAATAAGGTTTTTTCAGCTTATGATAAATTTTGTAGTTTTTACTACAGTGATTTTATCAAAAATTAAAATCTGAATTTTGTATAGTCAATCACGTAATTTATTAACAATTATTAGCGACTTTAGTTAGATAAAACTTAATGATTAATTTGGTGTATTTGTAAATAAGCATAACAGCTTATCAACGCGCGAGGTTAAAGGAGTGATGGCGGTGGTATAAATATGATATGATCGCTGCTCACTCCTCTTTTTTCCATTTTCTATCCTTGATGATTAAGTCCCAAACAAACTTGTTCATAACGTTTTCCGGCGATCGCCCAAGTGAATTCGGTTTCTACAAGTTGTCTAGCGTTATGAGATAATTGATCACGCAGTTGGGGACTGTCAAACAGTTGACTAATGGCGGCGACGTATTCAGCAGGTTTGTTGGCGCGTAATGCGCTGATTGGCTGCTCTATAGCGAGTCCTTCTAAACCGCGATCGCTAGCCACTACCGGCACACCAGCAGCCATTGCTTCTAAAGTTTTATTTTTAATCCCAAAGCCAGTGCGTAGGGGAACTACGCAAACAGTGGATTGATGTAGATATTCTACCATTGAGGGAATCCGACCAGTAACGATGACTCCAGGAATGTTTTTTAGTGCTAAAATTTCTGGTGTTGGTCTGGCACCGACTATACTAAATGTGGCATCAGCATAAGTTTTTTGCAGTTCTGGTAGCACTTCTAACGCACAAAAACGCGCCGCATCTATATTATGGGATGCATCCATCGCTCCCACAAATATTAACTTATGTCCGCCTGGATCTTGGTCACGATAGGGAAATAATTCTAAATCTACACCGTTGGGTATGACTTGAATTTCCATTTCAGGACGAAGTTTGAGAAATTCTTGGCGGTCGTCTTCTGTGGTGACAACTATGTGAGAAAATTTATTGCAGTAACGTTTTTCGTAACGTTCTAGGATGAAGGCTAGATACAGGCGATCGCGTAATGGATTTTGAGAAGCACCCATTTTTAAATGGTCGTTAGTCCAGCTATAAACTGAACTATGAATATCTACAACTGTATTGATATTTTGGCGAAATTCTGGTCTAATATATATTTCATTCACACTATGTTCACAGGTGATGACATCAAACTTTTGCCCTTGAATGTAATTATCTACTAAGGTTTGAATCTCTGGTGAATAGCGATGCAACACATTAGCTGGTGTCGCTTTAATTACTGATTCGGCAAAGCGTCTTATTTTCCCAAATATTTGTGCGACAGGCTTTTTTTCCGGTATTTCCGGCGCTAAAGGAAAAACCATCAATTCACTCACATATTTTCGTAATTCCTCTACTTCAGTCGCCGAAACCCCCTCGTGCTGCTGCGTGACTAAAGTCACAGAATGGTTTTGCTGTAAATATTTGAGCAAATTAAAAGTTCTAATTTCTGTTCCCCCTCGACTCGGTGGATAAGGAAATGTAGAAGATAGCATCAGAATACGCATATAATTCTGCTGATTTTTTTAGTTATTCGTAAAATTATTCCCAATATCAGTCTCAGGAATCAAAAAGCTAGACTAAAATCGGTACAAATAGCATAATGGATAAATTCCAGTAAATAACATTATTAAAAATTGTGTAGATATCACACATGAATAATAAACCATTACTATCTATAGTTACGGCTACATTAGGTAAATTTTCCGATTATTGGCTAGAAAACCTCTTAAATGTGGAAGGTGCTGTCCAATTTGTTTTTATTTATCCTCCTCAAGTCAAAATTAAACTGATCGATGATCCTAGAGTCACAGTTATAGTTAGTCCTTATAAAGGCGAATGGCTGCAAAGATATGTAGGTTTTCTCAATGCTACCGGAGAATACGTTTTAGCTTTGGATGATGATGATTATGTTCATCCGCAAGTATGTGAATTAATAACTAAATACTTTAACATATTTCCTGAAAGCTGGATTATCAGGTTGCAAAAACTGAACATAGACATCAACGATGAACCGCGAATTAAGCAACCTTGGGCAGAAATTCCAGATATTGACAAACTCCAAGTGTGCAAAAAAACACCTGAAAATCCTTTTCCTTACGAAAATGGTAACTTTCAAGGTTTGTTAGAGGTTCCCATTGCTCCCTTACAGAAAAATTTTGATTTCCGTTATTTAATTTGGCCTTTTCTCACCAGAAGAGATAATGAAGGTTATCATTTTGAAAACTTTAATAATATTGTTTGGAGAAATGATTTAATTCAGCAAGGTTTACCAGAACTTTCACGAGCCACAAAAGTGTTAGGAGCAGTAACCTGGATACCAGCAATTGGTTTGGATAGATTAGCTGGGTTATTTATCCAAGCTCAATTTTTTCAGCCAGATGCTATTATTGGTCATTGGATGCCAAAACCAGAACAAATTAGATACATCGATAAAGATCCTGCATTGAAACCACCGCGATTTCATATTTTTTCCGATATTCTCTTGATCAAGGTTTTTCCCCAATATGGTTATTTTTGGAATCTGGCATTTAATAAATTATATGGTGTTCCGAGAACTTTGGCTAAATTGCTCAAACTCAAGTTAATCAAAAAAGCACAGCAGTAATATTTATCTAGTACACTGCGGCGTAAATATGGATACCCTTTCAAAAGGTTCAAAAGCCCAACATAAAAGCTTTTTGACTTTTGACTTTTGACTTTTGACGAACGCCTTGCGGTACTAGTTTCTTAACTGGGTTGGTAATTCAGGTGTGGGAGGATATAGAGGCGCATAGCTGGCTGTAGCCAACATCACAAAATCTAGCTATTATAGGAAATATGTGTAAATTAGTGCCATTCAAGCTACAGTATTTCTGAGTTATGTACAAGCAGGCTGACACGCATGGATACGAATGAGTTAAAATTCCTCTTAAATTTGTTGGGGTGTGCTAATTATCGCTCAAGTCTGGGTAAAAAACCCTTGGAAGGTTTGAGTGGTAGGAATACAAGTTGTAAAAAATTAGGCGATCGCGAGCTGGTAGACTATTCTCGTGAGATAGCCACGGTTAAAATTTTACCTCCAGGTCAGGCACTGCTGAAACTTGATTCGGCTCAAGTACCCATCACAGTTAAAGAACTCAAGGTACTAGACAAGATAAGTAAAGCTTCAGGTATCGCCCCCAGCAAAATCACCTCAGTCAAAGCAGCAGAACGAAACGCGATATTGAAAGCGCTGAGTGATAGGGGCTTGATTTCATCTGAAGAGAAAATGAAAAGGACACAAGCTGAGGTTTGGCTAACCCAAAGAGGAATTGAGTATTTGCGGGATGAATACACCCCCGAAGGAAAAGCAAACATCAATCTGAATCTACTCAATAATTACTTGCGGTTTTTGCGTCAGAATTTCCGAGTGAAGCCAGAATCAGCCCCTATTTCATCACCTGTTAGTGAAAATTCTGCTCCTGAAACGATTCTCAATGTCAGTGATCAAGATATCTTACAAATGATTGAGAAATTAGATAAAGAACTAGGTACAGAGAATTATTTACCCATTTTTCATTTACGTCAGAAGCTACAACCGCCCCTATCACGAGATGAATTAGATCAGGCGCTGTATCGCTTGCAAAGAACTGACAAAATTGAATTGAGTTCATTGTTAGATCCTACACCTTACACTACAGAACAAATTAATGCAGGAATTTCACAAAATGTTGGTGGTTCGCTGTTCTTTATAAGTGTTATCTAACAATAGATAAATTAGTTTTTTAAAATTAAGTTTGCTCTCTCACAGTAATTAACTATGGCATCTATCGACGACATTATTAAGCGCGAAATTAACCCCTTTGACCGAGTAAATTCAAGGACAGGTAATTTTTGGGTCAAAGACGAAGATAAAGAAGCTATAGTTGATTCAATTCATCAAGAAGCCATAGCTGAAATTGAAGAAGTTCTCAACTTAGTAACTACAGATAATTTAAGTAGAACTATCTTACTTGTTGGTGATTCAGGTTCTGGCAAAAGCTATCTTTTAGGTAGACTCAAACGCACCCTTAATTCTAAAGCTTTTTTTGCTTACATAGGACCTTGGGTTGATGATGAGTATATCTGGCGACATATCTTGCGTTATACAGTAGATAGTTTAATTCAAGTCCCAGATGGACAGCAAGAATCTCAGTTAATTCTCTGGCTTAAAAGTTTATCCGCTTTCACAAAAAATAGCCTGAAAAAGAAACTGTTTAATGATAATGTTTGGGATTTATTGCTGGATAATCGTCAACAATTTATTAAACATCTCAAGCAAAACTATCAAACTTCGAGTATTTATAATCCTGACATTTTTTTTGGCATTATACATTACCTCACAAATCCAGAACTTTATCCCCTAGCCTGTGAGTGGTTACGAGGAGATGATTTAAGTGAAGAATCCTTGCAAGCTTTAAAAATCAAAAAGTGCATTGATACAGAAGATGCAGCTAAAAACATATTAGCAAATTTTGGCAAAATTTCTACTGCAACTCAGCCAATTGTTTTATGTTTTGATCAGGTGGAAAGTATACCAAATTGGTTGTCTAATCCACAAGCAATATTTAATATAAACACTACTCTTCACAATGAAAATATCCAGAATTTTCTAATTATAATTACTATAGTCACAGATCCTTGCAGGCATAGTTGGAAATATATTCCACAGTCTGATAAAGCTAGAATAGATAAATTAGTTAGTCTTAAAAATATTAACTTAAATCAAGCGGAAGCGCTTTGGCAGTATAGATTACAGCCAATACATCAAGCAGCTAAACCTCAACCAGAATCTCCTATTACTCCTTTAAATCGCCAAATTTTAGAGAACTATTTTCCAGGGGGTAAAACCAACCCTAGAAATGCATTGCTTCTAGGTAAGGGTGAGTATCAAAAATATAAAAATAGTATTATAGGAAATGGTGGCGGAGTAAAAGTAGACGTTGAAGCAGAGTTTCAATTACTATGGCAGCAAGAATATAAAAAAAATCAGCAAAAATTTCCTAAAATTTCTTTGCTATCATCGCCTGATTTAATTAGGATGTTGCAAGTGGCTTTAGAAGCATTAGAAGTACAGTTAGTAAAACCTAAACTGATATCAGGCAAATATACTGGCTATTCCTTGAGTTATCAACAACCTAAACAAAGAGAAAGAATAGGAATAATCTGGACAGAAGATGCCAATATGACAAGTTTTTTTCATGTGATGAATGCTTGTCAGAGAGCAATTCAAGAAAATATTTGCCAAAAACTTTACTTAATAAGAATTGGTAATGTAGGAAACGTAAAACTTGCAGGTTATAAAATGTACAGCCAGATTTTTTCTAAGATTCAGAACACTCATATCAAACCAAATCTTCAGTCAGTTCATTACTTAGCTACTTACCATTCCTTAGTTAATTCTGTATTAGCTCAGGAATTAGTTATTGGATACAAAACTATTAATTTGCAGACATTACAAACTTTAATCCGTCAGTCTGAACTTTTGCAAAATTGTACTTTGTTGCAGGAATTAGGGATTGTTAATAAATCTGATGAGCCTAGTGAAAATGGAAAAAGACAAAGAGATTTAAGACCTGTCAAAGATTTTTTATTAAACCTAGTCACAACCCAAAAGTTTCTCGGTGTTCTTATTTTAATTTCAAAAGCAGCCGAACAGTTTCCGGATGTAAAAGAAACTGACATTCAACACTTAATTGACCTATTATCTCAGGAAAGGAAAGTAAAAATTATCGACCCCAAAGCTAAAGTTGAAGACCAATTAATTTGTTTGATGGCTTAAAGTTAATTATTTCTTATAAATTTTCAGTCAATGCACTACCTGACAACAGCAACAGAAATCCGTGGGTTCATCTCCACATTAACATCTCACAAAACTCTGTGGTTAGATACAGAAATTGCCGATTTTACTACTCACTATCCCAGATTATCGCTGATTCAGGTATTGGCTGATCCTACAGATTCCACAGGTGTATCCGCTTACCTTCTTGATGTATTAGATAAACCTGATTTGGCAGAATATTTCATTAACCAAATCATGATTAATCCCAACATTGAGAAGGTTTTTCACAATGCTGGTTTTGATCTCAAGTATTTAGGAAAAAAACTCGCACAAAATATTACTTGTACATACCAAATAGCTCGAAAAATTACTCGCGATCGCCTGAAAGTTTCCAATTTAAAACTTAAAACTTTAGCAGCAGAACTTTGTCATTTTGTCAATGTCGATGCAGATGAAGGCAGCAGCGATTGGGGTAAGCGTCCCCTGAGCGACAAGCAAGTAAAATATGCAGCAATGGATACGGTTTATTTAGCTGCTGTGCATAGAAAGTTACTAGAAATATCCGAACCTCACGCTGTAGCAAATATTTTTAATATGGTAAATCATATCTCACATCCAATAACAGCAAAATCTGTAAATTCACCTTTAAATGTTACTAAAGTTAGAATTGCTTTTGAGTGCGCCCGGCTGTTTTATTTAAATCATAAGTTTGGTGACAAAGCTATATTTTTTCCACCAAATAGTGCTACTGGTATTGGCAACCCATTTCATAAATTAGCAGATGAATTTGTAAAACTAGCGCTGATTGAACCACGATTCAAAGCTGTATTAAAGCCAGCCGCAGAACAGCTAAAGCTAGAGGAAGTTTCCTCGCAAATGCAACAAATATTTTATCAATTAGAATTTTTTCCCTACCTGCAAACAGCAACGAATAAAAACCCTAGTCACGGGCAAACTTTACTCCAAGTTTGGCAAGGGTTACAAGGACTAATTAAACGCTTTGCCGAATTGCTGATTATTAACCGCCAGTATTGCAATGCTGAAACCGTTATTAGTAACACTTTTATATCTCAAGAACACAGTATTGAGTATGACTTTACTTTACCTGATGGTACACAGCAACTGGTAAGAGGAGAATTTGATTGTTTAGTTTTTAACTTTGCTCAAAATCGGCTGTGTATGATAGAGTTTAAAACCTATCAGCCTGTAGACCCATCATCACAATTAGCCCAGGTTTCACTTTATAGTTATATGCTATGGCAAAAGAAGAAAGTACCTGTTGATTCGGCGGTTTATTGTGTTTTACCAGAGTTTAAGGAATATAAATACTCTTGGGAACAGCTAGAAAATACAGTTAATCAACTGATTCCCCACAAATTATTTCAGATGCAGCAATGGCTAAGTTGGGAACCACCACAACCCAATACGCCACCACCCACAACTCAATCTTATCTGTGCGAAATTTGCCCCCAGCAGGAAAAGTGTCAAACTTTTTTTACTGCGCCTGTTGCAGATGAGGTAGATAATTTACTCTCAGAAAATAAGAGTATAGATGCAAATTCTACTCAAGATATTACACACAATACAAGCAAGGAAGCAGAATCTGTAAATGCTGATTTTATCGGTGCAGAATTGGTGACGACTCTGCAATCTTTTAATGTTGGTGTTGACTACCTGGGGGCTACTGTGGGGCCAGCTTTTATCAGAGTTAAGCTTAAACCCCATCGGGGTGTGAAAGTTAATGCCATCATTAAATTATCAGCCGATTTACAGGTGCAGTTGGGGTTAGAAAAGCCGCCTTTAATTGCTCCCCAAGCTGGTTATGTTAGTATTGATTTGCCACGTCAAAATCGGCAAGTTGCTAGTTTTGAAGCGTATATTCAGCCGCAATTCTTACCGCCTACAGTACCTGTAAAAATTGCAATGGGGGTGAGTATAGAGGGGTATTTGCTAGAGGCTGATTTATCTGATCCGAATACTTGTCACTTTTTGGTTGGTGGTACAACTGGAAGCGGTAAAAGTGAGTTTTTGCGATCGCTC
This sequence comes from Nodularia spumigena CCY9414, assembly GCF_000340565.2. Lineage (NCBI taxonomy): Bacteria > Bacillati > Cyanobacteriota > Cyanophyceae > Nostocales > Nodulariaceae > Nodularia > Nodularia spumigena. The sequence goes on along the minus strand of NZ_CP007203.1, from coordinate 1,737,871 downwards.
CTTCTCAGTTTACTATATAGTCATTCTCCCCAACATCTCAAAATTGCTCTAGTTGATCCTAAGCGAGTCACATTTCCAGAGTTTGAAAAAATGCCTTGGTTGTATTCGCCAGTGGTTAAAGATTGCGATCGCGCGGTCGAACTTATGGAACAATTAGTTGCAGAGATGGAATCTCGTTACCAAAAATTTGAGAACGCTAAATGTGCCGATTTGACTAGCTACAATCAAAGTTCCTCTCATATTTTACCACGAATTGTCTGCATTTTTGATGAATATGCCGACTTTATGGCAGAAAGAGAAGTTCGCAAAGTATTAGAATTAAGTATAAAACGTTTGGGAGCAATGGCAAGAGCCGCCGGTATTCATCTGATTATTGCCACACAACGCCCAGAAGCCGGAATTGTCACCCCCATTATTCGTTCCAACTTACCCGGAAGAGTCGCCCTGCGAACTGCTAGCGAAGCCGACTCAAAAATTGTCCTGGGAGGTACAGACACATCAGCCGCCTATCTCTTAGGCAAAGGTGATTTACTTTACCAAATGGGCGCTCAAACACACCGCTTACAAAGCTTATTCGCTAAAAATATTAGCATACCTTCAGTCTAAATAAAACCGTACTGCTATAATCTAACTGCCTCAAGACAGACAAAGCTAACCTTCAAGGTTGCGGAAAATATTAAATTTAATAGAAGTTTTAATTATTCAGCACAGGTGTACGCTACCTAAATATGGGAATGCGTCAACAAAGGACTTAACCAAATGGGAAATGTAATTGCGACTGCAAATATGAAAGGTGGCGTTGGTAAAACCACCCTCACCGTCAACATCGCTACTTGTTTAGCCCAAAATCATGGTAAGCGGGTGCTTGTCCTCGATTTAGATAGCCAAATCAGCGCTACACTTAGTTTAATGTCGCCCTTAGACTTTGCCAAGCGTCGCAAACAACGCAAGACATTTCGATATTTGATAGACCAAATTATCAATCCTGAACCAGAAGCAAAACTGACAATTCATGATATTATTCAATCTCCAGTTTGTAATCTGCCTGGACTAGATTTATTACCCGGAGATATTGACTTATATGATGAGTTTGTAGTCTCAGAAATGCTGCATCAACAAGCAACTGCTTTGGGTGAACCGGATTTTGAAACTGTTTGGAATCGCTTTGAAAGAGTCTTGATTAATAATATTATCAAACCAGTGCGCGAGGAATATGATTTCATCATTCTAGACTGTGCGCCTGGCTATAATTTATTGACTCGAAGTGCTTTAGCAGCCAGTGATTTCTACATTCTTCCTGCTAAACCCGAACCTTTATCTGTGGTGGGTATTCAGCTATTAGAAAGACGCATTGCTAAATTAAAGGACAGTCACGAACATGAAGCTAAGATTAATATCAAAATGTTGGGAATTGTCTTTAGTATGGCTAGTTCTAATCTGTTAAATGGCAGATATTACAGACAAGTTATGCACCGGGTTGTGGAAGATTTTGGTGTTGATAAAATCTGTAAGGCACAAATACCTGTTGATATGAATGTGGCTAAGGCTGTTGATAGTTTTATGCCGGTTGTGTTAACTGCACCTCAATCATCTGGTTCTAAAGCATTTACTCAATTAACTCAGGAGTTGTTGCAGAAGTTGTAGGGGAATGGGGAATGGGGAGTGGGGAGTGGGGTAAAAGCTTTTCGGTGTCTAACTTTTATGATCAGTTTATGTTCTAATGTCCTGGGCGAATTTGAAATCATAAGACCCCACCTCTAGCCCCTCCGGTGCAAGCGAGGAGGGGAACCGGATTTACAGTGAAATTCGGGTTTTAGGGTTGAAAACTCTTTTTTAATCAGGATGTGTGTACACCGTAGGACAGCGAGGAGGGGAGTAGCAAGTATTAAACTAGACTTGATATTCTCCCCTCTCCTTAGTAAGGAGAGGGGCTGGGGGTGAGGTTCTGTATTTTATTAAAACTCTCCCGCTAAGGCTGGAACGCAGCGTTCACACAGCAGGGGATGCTCTGCTGATTCTCCCACATGGGTGGAGTAATTCCAACAGCGATCGCACTTTTTACCCTCTGCATCTACTACCGCAATTCCCCAGCTATCTGACTGCAAATTATATTTCAAACCTTGCAAAGCTTCCGCAGAGTCTAATACTTCCACTTGGGAGGTGATAAATAAATACCGCAGTTCATCGATACCATTGCCAATTTCAGGATTTCGGGCTTTTACCGCAGAACGCAATTGCTCATCCTTGACATATAGCAGGATTTTTGCTTCTAGGGAAGAACCAATCATTTTTTCTCCCCTGGCTTGTTCTAACACTTTATTCACATCATCGCGAATTTTGCGGATTTGTTGCCAAAATTCTGCCAATTCCGGATTAAGCCATGTTTTATCTACCTGCACCCAACCAGCTTCAAACACTGATTTATATGGTGTTTCGTAAGGGATAAATTGCCAGATATCCTCAGCAGTGTGACACAAAACAGGTGCGATCGCTCGTGCTAAATTCTCCAAAGCAATTTGCAAAACTGTTTGACAACTGCGACGACGGAAAGCATCCGGGGAACTGATGTATAATCTATCCTTGGCAACATCTAAATAGAAGTTGGATAAATCCACCACGCAGAAATTCAGCACAGTTTGGAAAAAGCGGAAGAATTGGAAACTGTCAAAAGCTGCGGTAACTTCCTCAAACACCTCGGTCATGCGGTGTAACATATAACGGTCAAGTTCTGGCAAATCTGACAAAGGTACTGCATCCTTTACCGGGTCAAAATCATCCAAGCTACCCAACAAGAACCGCGCTGTATTGCGAATCTTGCCTCTAACATCATTCATTTGCTTGATGATAGTACCACCCAGACGCACATCAGAAGAATAATCTACCGACGAAGCCCACAACCGCAGGATATCAGCACCATAAGGAGGTTCTTTTTTCTGGTCTTTTCCGCCATTAATTACAATTTGGGGGTCAACCACATTTCCCACAGATTTACTCATTTTTCGCCCTTGTTCATCTAAAACAAAGCCGTGAGTTAATACAGTTTTGTAAGGTGCAATGCCATTTACTGCTACACTGGTAAGTAAACTGGACTGGAACCAACCCCGATGTTGGTCGGAACCTTCCAAATACATATCAGCCGGATAGCGTAACTCTGGACGCTGTTTCACCACAGCCGCCCAAGATGAACCAGAATCAAACCAGACATCCATTGTATCTGTACCTTTGCGGTAAGACTTGCCATTATGGCGGTAAGACTCTGGTAATAATTCCTCTACCGACATTTCCCACCAAGCATCAGAACCTTTCTCAGCAATAATTCCTTGGACGTGGTTGATACTTTCCTCATTCAGTAAAGGTTCCCCAGTGGCTTCATCGTAGAACACCGGAATGGGTACACCCCAAGAACGCTGACGGGAAATACACCAATCAGAACGTTCTGCAACCATTGGTCTGATGCGATTTTCACCTTGGGCTGGAATCCATTTTACACTAGCGATCGCCTTTAAAGCCTCATCCCGAAATCCAGCCACAGAAGCAAACCATTGTTCAGTCGCCCGGAAAATCGTCGGCTTCTTCGTCCGCCAATCATAAGGATACTTGTGGGCGTAAGCTTCCTCCTTCAACAAAGAACCAGCCGCAGTCAAAGCATCAATTACCGCCTGATTTCCATCACCCAAAACATTCAACCCAGCAAACTCACCCGCCTCCTGAGTAAAATCACCATTATCATCCACAGGCGCAAGAATCGGCAAACCATAACGCTGACCAACAATGTAATCTTCTTGACCATGACCAGGTGCAGTATGTACCAACCCAGTACCCGACTCAGTAGTGATATAATCACCACCCACCACCACCGGACTTTCACGGTCAAACAAAGGATGACGATAAGTAGAATGTTCTAAAACCTGCCCCTTAAACGTAGCCCTCACCGCCAACTCAGCATCCAAAGTAGCAGCCAACCTTTCCACCAAATCAGTAGCCACAATCAAAAACTCACTCTGCGCCTCTGCGTCTCTGCGTGACACCTCCACCACAGAATAATTCAAATCACCATTCACCGCCACAGCCAAATTCCCCGGAATCGTCCAAGGAGTAGTAGTCCAGATAGCGACACCCAAATGGGGCAAAAATTCACCCAACACAGGTTTAGCAGCCTCAGACAGCCCTGTAATGGGAAAAGCCGCATAGATACTTCTCGAAGTGTGACCCTCTGGATATTCCAATTCTGCCTCAGCCAAAGCCGTTTTAGAACTAGGACTCCAGTGAACCGGCTTCAAACCACGATAGATGTATCCTTTTAACACCATCTGACCGAACACACCGATTTGTGCCGCTTCATATTCCGGCTTCAAAGTCAGATAAGGATGCTCCCAGTCACCCCAAATACCGTAGCGTTTAAAACATTCCAGTTGGTCATCTACAGTAGCTAACGCAAACTCTTTAGCTTTTTGCCGCAATTTTAAAGGCGTTAAACTTTGCCGTTCTGCTGACTTCATATTTTGCAGAACTTTCAACTCAATGGGTAATCCGTGACAATCCCAACCCGCCACGTATCTAACTTTACGCCCTTGTAGTAATTGGTAGCGGTTAATAATATCTTTGAGAATTTTATTTAAGGCATGACCAATATGCAATGAGCCGTTGGCGTAGGGAGGCCCATCATGGAGTATAAATAATTCGCCGGGGTTTTCTTGGGACAGGCGATCGTAAATGTTATTTTCCGCCCAGAATTTTTGGATTTCAGGTTCCCGCTTGATAGCGTTAGCCCGCATATCGAATTTAGTCTTGGGTAAGTTTACCGTATCTTTGTAGCTTCCAGGTTCTGTCACAGTCTCATGCCTAAGATTATATGTGCAGGTTATCCGATCAATTATAAGAGATGGGATGAAGGCTAGTTACAGCGATGTGCGATCGCTTAAAATTAGCTCAATGCTACGCTCAGTTGCATTTCTAGACATTCAGTAATTTATAAATTAATATACTTAGAATAACATAGAGTAATTACGTATGGCTAGTGATTCCTTCTTTGATGAACAGAAAGAGCAATCTTTAATAAAAGCTAGAATTGTTAAAAAATATTTTTGGGCTTGGGCAAATGTAATTATACCAACGGCTAAAAAAGCAGGTAATAAAATTGCCTACATAGACCTTTTTGCTGGTCCTGGTCGATATAAAGATGGTTCAAGCTCGACACCCATAAAAGTTTTAGAAACGGCAATTTCTGATCCAGATATGCGAAATATGCTGAAAACATTATTTAATGATGCTAATTCCGAACATACTCATTCCCTTCAAGATTCTATAAATTCAATTCCTGGCATTGAAAATTTAAAATACAAACCTAACGTAATCAATTACGAAGTTGGCGAAAATATTGTCCAAACATTTAATCAGCTAAAATTAGTTCCGACATTATTTTTCGTAGACCCTTGGGGATACAAGGGATTATCATTACAACTTATAAACTCAGTTGTCAAAAACTGGGGCTGTGATTGCCTTTTCTTTTTTAATTATAATCGGATTAATATGGGTTTAGGTAACTCATATGTCAAAGAACATATGAATGCGCTGTTTGGAGAAACACGAGCAGATAGCTTACGCGAAAAACTGCAAGAACTGAAACAAGAAGAACGGGAGTTAACAATTGTAGAGGCTATTTGCGAAGCTCTGCAAGAAATGGGTGGCGAATACGTCCTACCTTTTCGTTTTAAACATGAAAACGGAAACCGTACTAGCCATCATTTAATTTTCGTCAGTAAGCACTTTAAGGGCTATGAAATTATGAAAGAGATAATGGCTAAAGAGAGTTCTGAGCAAAATCAAGGTGTACCTTCTTTTGAATATAACCCAGCTACTTCTATGCAACCCTTGCTGTTTGAACTTTATCGTCCTCTAGACGAATTAGAAGCAATGCTACTAGATACATTTGCAGGACAAACAATAACTATGAAAGAAATTTATTTACAGCATAATGTTGGTAAACGCTACATTAGCAAGAATTACAAAACTTCCCTGAATAATCTTGAAGGTCAAGGTAAAATTACGGCAGAAAAACCTGCTCATCAAAGACCAAAAAGGAAGGGTGAAATTACTTTTGCAGATTCAACTAAAGTGACATTTTCACCTAAGCAGTAAGCCCCAAAGTTTCTTTTTTAACTCTTAATTTTCGCGGAGATGCGCCCCATTTCTTTTGATGTTGTTGCCAAGCATCAGGCATTTCATCCCATATTTTCCCATCTAGCAACCTACCACCAGCTTTAGAAGTTCTACCACCAACTTGCTTGAAGAAAAAAGCTACTTCTGCTTTTTGACATTGGTCACGAATATCCTCAACCCACTCAATTGACATTGGACGATGTTTTTGACCAGACTCTCCCCCAACTATAACCCAATCAATATTTTCTAAGTTAAGATTCAAGGAACCTAACAATGGTTCACAGGACAGAAAACGCACCGATGCAGGAACTTGGCGCAGGAAATCAATCCGATGAACATAGTTTTGATTTTCAACTGATACACCCAACCAAATATTTTTATGAAATTCTAAATTAGGTGCTAACTCAACTAAGCGTTCAGGTCTTTTTGTTAATATTTGATATATATGCCAAGGTGTAACTTGAATAACTTTGAATACATTTTGAATAAAATCTAGCGGAACTTCTTCATGAAAAAGGTCACTCATTGAATTCACAAAGATTCTGCTGGGAGTTCGCCACTTCAAGGGTTCTGTCAACCTTTCTGGGTGTAAAGTTAAATCAAACCCATTTTTGAAATTATTAGGAAACCGTTTAGTAAGAGCTTCTGCATAGCAATGTAAACACCCAGGACTAATTTTGTTGCACCCAGTTGTGGGATTCCAAGTTTTATCTGTCCACTCAATACCTGTGCGTATACTAGACATGATTATGTAACCTTAATAATTATTAATTTTGTAAATTATTGTCAAATTCTATAATTCATACGTACTATATTATATCAGACTTTTTAATAAAAAAATCACTGGAACTATTGTTGTCATACATCAAGATTATACAAAATGACTCAGAATACACCAAAGTTACTAGATGTAATAGCACTCACAGCTGATATCCCTGAATATAATTTGTTGCGTGGTCAAGTTGGTACAATAGTCGAAATATTAGGCGATGGTGCTGCGTTTGAAGTAGAATTTAGTGACAAAAATGGACAAAGCTATGAATCTGTTGGTTTAACTCCAGAGCAGATTATGGTGTTATATTTTGAGGCGATCGCCTACCCTCATTGAGCTAAAATTATCCTAGATGATGCGATCGCTCAATGCCTGAATGCTACGATCTGAAAATACAATATTCACTAATCGGGATGAAGTTGATGAGTCTATCACTTCAAAAAATGTTCAGCGAGATTGACCAACTTACCCCAGAAGACCAATTGACAGTAATGGGGTATTTAGTAGAACGGATGAAAAAGCACGTTATTCCAGCACAGTCAAAACGCAAATGGAGTGATTTAAAGGGTATGGCCTCCTATCCGCTATTGGATAAAGATGCTCAAGAGTGGGTTTCTCAGACTAGACGTGAAGGAGATGAGCATCGGGAAGGTTTGTTAAAAGCAGAAGAATGAAGATTAGCGAGGCATTGGTAGGAGTTTACCATATATTTATTGATACAGCGCCAGTCATCTATTTTGTAGAACGCAATCCGCAGTTTGTGAATTTAGTAGACCCAATTTTTGAACGATTGGAAACTGGTATGACCGAAAAACGAGACGCAAGCCCCTGACTTTAGGCATGGGGAGAAGGCGGTAAGAACTTTTAAGTTCCGTCAAACGATTGCGTGGCTTTAGCCACAGTGTTAAAATAGATTAGCGAGAAAACAAGTAGGAATAACCTTCAGCGCATTGAAGTATCCTAGTACGGAGCAATCCCGGCAACGGACATATCCGACTCGATTCGGAATAGTTAAAGGGCGAATAATGGCAGGATATGGAGCGTTCATCTTTAAAATATGAAGGACTCAGAAAGTATGCGCGAATGAGAGCAAAAGCTCTTTGAGTGAGTAGAGGGATACTTGAATGTCCCGTTGTCGCCTTTTTCAGGTAGGCAAGAATCCCCTGGCTTTAGACGTGGGGAGGTTCAAAGCAGTAGTATCTCCCATAACATTGTCTGAGTGTTTGGTCGGTGCTATGCGTTCGGGTTTAGCGGATTTAGAGCAAGCTTTTCTCGATGTGTTGCTCAGTAATGAAGTAGTTTTTGTGGATATTAATGCTGCGATCGCACAAGACGCTGCGAGAATAAGGTTACTTTACAACCTTCAGTTACCTGATGCTTTACAGATTGCGATCGCTTTAACAAGTAACTGTGATGCTTTTTTGACTAATGATCAGGCTTTGAAGCGAGTCACAGAGTTGAGAATTTTGGTGGTAAGTGAGTTAGAGGTGGATTAATGCGATCGCCTGACCTCATTGAGCTAAAGTTATACTGATGCGATCGCTCAAGTTGCCTCAATGCTACGATCAAGGAATACATATATTATGAGCCTCAGCTAACTATGCAACTTGAAGAATACTTTAACTTTCTAGCGCCTGATGATATTCGGCTGAAGGGTACACGAGTAGGAATTGAAACCATTTTGTTTGACTACCTCTTCCGTGCTAAAACTCCCGAAGAGATTGCCAAAACTTACACCTCATTGACTTTAGAACAAGTTTATGCAACTATTCTTTACTACCTACACAATCAGCAAGCAGTAGATGCTTATATTACAGATTGGCTAGAGTGGGGCGATCGCATGAGAGAAGAACAACGCCATGACCCGAACCCAGTTGTAGAAAAACTACGTCAATTAAAAGCTGAAAAAATGGCGATTCCATCTCATGGCGCTTAAGTATCTCATAGATGAGAATGTTGATCCGATTTACACAATTCAATTACGCCGCTTCCAGCCTGATTTGTTTGTCATGGCAGTTGGAGATTTAACTACTCCACAAAAGGGAACATTAGACCCTGAAATTTTGCTTTGGTGTGAAGAAAATGATTTTGTTCTAGTCACTAACAACCGCAAATCTATGCCAGTTCACTTGGCAGATCATATAGCTCAAAAGCATCATGTGCCAGGAATATTCATTCTAAGTCCAAAATTAAGCGTTGGTGAAAATCTAGAACAGTTACTTTTGATAGCAGAAGGTTCACTTGATAACGAGTATCAAGACCGCATAGAGTTTTTGCCTCTGTTTTAAGAAAATGGAGTAATTGCTATTAACTAAAACCCAACGCCATATTAAATAACGCTGGGTTTCATCCAAGTCAACCAGCCTGATCATTTGGTGGGATTTTTTCCGGTGGCGCTTCTGCTGGAGGAGCCAGAGCAGCATCCGGAGCAATTTCCTCAGCCGGAATCGGTGGTTTTTCTTCAGTCTCAGCCTCAGCTTGGGCTGCTTCTACCACTTCAGCCGGTGGGGGATTGGGTGGAGTGACTTCCTCAGCTTGAGATTCAGTTGCAGTAGTAGCAACATTTTCCTCTGCTGGTTGTTCTGGTGTCGCAGAAGTTTTATCAATAATCTCAACAGCAGGTTTCTGAGGGGGTACAGAGGTCGTTTCCTCCGTTTTGGGAGTTTGCGGTGTTGTCTTGGTTATCGTCTGTTGCGCCTTGTTTTTCGCGCTGCTCAAGATATTACCCATACTTCCTTGCACCTGACCTAGCCTATCCTGGAGAGACAACTTATTCATTTGCTCCTGAATGCCAGTTTTTACCGTCTCAGGACTGGGGACTGGGGTTTGTTCGGTTTGCGGGGTGAGTTGGCGACGTAACGAAAGAGTTTGCCAGCCAAAGGAAATTAACAGAGCGACGCTAGCCACATGACCGAGCAATAAACCTCCAGAAATGCGGGGCGCAAACACCCATAAGACTAAGGCATAGAAAAGTCCGACACCACTCCAGATAAAGTCATTCTTACGGTGGATTTCTGGGAAAAAGAAAGCTGCAATGTAAATGGCTAAACTACCAACTCCGACCACAAAAGCTAGAACATATGCCAGCATTTTTTGGTTACTCCTTATTGCATCATTTGACGAGAAATTGGGAATTAGAAATTTTAGTCAACGATCGCTTTCTCTAAAGCTGCGGCAAATCCGATATCTTCTATTTCATCAGCAGTTGTCACGTCAGCAATATCAAACTTTGCACCGGCGTTGGTCAACTCATCGTCTATTGTCCGCAGAAACTTAGTAGCCCCTGGATCATCACCAATTTGAAAGAATAGCACGGCTAATTCTTCATCACTATCTATTTTGCGACTGGCTAAAATAATCTGCTCATACACAGGCTTACGATCATCAGGCTCACCATCGGTAACAACAATAATTGTCTCACCGTTTGGCGTTAAACCTTGTTCTCTTCGCTTGAAAAAGTCATCAAAGGCTGCTTGCAGTACGCCGCCTAAGTTGGTGCTTCCCGCCGGGTGATTTTCTTGGAATATCTGCTGAACTTTACTCGCAGTCACCTCGGAGTAAAATTTGTGTCTGCCAGAAAACAGGTAAACGTTGATACCATCTGGGTCTAGCTGGTCACACTTGCGCGCTAACGCTAAGGTGTTCTCTTGCATAGTTTCCCATCTGGTTTTGCCTGGAAGGTCGCCTGGGCTTTCCATGCTGCCGGATTTGTCTATGATTAGAGTGTATTGTCTGCCCATAATTTCTGTCATTTTTTCCTTAGTATGGTTATTTTTTTGGCTGCTATCTAAATTTTAGACAAATCTAGATATTTATTTCTGACTTCAATAGGAGCAGTTATAGCAGCCGCCAAGGTTGTTAGGACATGGAAAAAGTTTAAAACCCAGTCACAGCAAGTATTTGACTTTTGACTTTTGCTATATCTCTGAGTCAGCTTACAGGCTGTAGCCAAATGCGATAAATTAATTATCATGATTCTTCTGAGCGATCGCCATACCCACCAGCAACACCAATAACGGTAACGCCTGCACAGATTCATTCATCTTGGCTTTCCTGCTGCACCTTTGTTTGCCCACCTTCCACTATGTCTAAAGCAGTGGAGACAGTGAAATCATCCTCTAATTGACAGAAATTACAGCAGTTTTCAGGTATTTAAAACACGCGCCGATGTCTTTCTTCCTTTCTTCCTTTGCGCCTACCCTACGGGTTCCGCCTTAGCGGTATGCGCCTTTGCGTGAGATATAAAGATGTCATTCATTTAGCTGAAAATCGCTGTAATTGCATAATTAAACTTGCCACAATTAATTCTTTGTGCTAATTGTAAATTTTTGCAGTTTATTCAAGTCTTAAGGTCTTCTTTAGGAGAGAAGCCAAAATCTCGGTCTACCCTAAAGATAAAAGGATCTGCAAGAGTTAGCCAAACATAATTTATGACACTACAAAGCTTTGGTGTGATTGGATTAGCCGTAATGGGCGAAAATATAGCGCTCAACGTTGAGCGTAATGGCTTCCCAATTGCAGTTTATAACCGCTCCAGAGAAAAAACGGATGCGTTTATGGCGCAGCGCGCCCCAGGAAGGAACGTCAAAGCCGCCTTTACCTTAGAGGAATTTGTCGCATCATTGGAACGTCCCCGCAAAATTCTCGTGATGGTGCAAGCTGGTAAGCCAGTGGATGCGGTGATTGCCCAACTCAAACCCTTGTTAGATGAAGGTGATATCATTATTGACGGTGGTAACTCTTGGTTTGAAGATACAGAAAGACGTACTCAAGAGTTAGAACCTGCTGGATTGCGGTTTCTGGGTATGGGTGTCAGTGGCGGTGAAGAAGGCGCTCTCAATGGCCCCTCACTTATGCCTGGTGGTACTCCCAGTTCTTATGAGTACCTGTCTCCCATTTTCAACAAAATTGCTGCCCAAGTTGATGATGGCCCTTGTGTAACCTATATTGGCCCTGGTGGTTCTGGTCACTATGTGAAAATGGTACACAACGGTATTGAGTACGGCGATATGCAGTTAATTGCAGAAGCCTACGATTTGCTGAAAAATGTCGCTGGATTAAATGCAACTCAGTTACATGAAGTGTTCACGCAATGGAACACCACAGATGAACTCAATTCGTTTTTGATTGAGATTACATCGAATATCTTCCCTTACGTTGACCCCGAAACCAAAAAACCCTTGGTGGATTTAATTGTTGACGCAGCCGGTCAAAAGGGAACTGGTCGTTGGACTGTCCAAACTGCTTTGGAATTGGGTGTAGCAATTCCCACAATTACCGCCGCAGTTAATGCCCGGATTATGTCTTCTATTAAGGATGAACGGGTAGCAGCTTCTCAGAGCTTGACAGGCCCCAGTGCTAAGTTTGATGGCGATGTCAAGGACTTTATTAACAAGGTTCGTGATGCTCTTTATTGCTCCAAAATCTGTTCTTACGCTCAAGGTATGGCGCTGTTATATACAGCTTCTAAAACCTACAATTGGGATTTGAATCTGAGCGAGATGGCGCGGATTTGGAAGGGTGGTTGTATTATTCGGGCTGGCTTCTTGAATAAGATTAAGAAGGCTTTTAACGAAAATCCTGCATTGCCTAACTTGTTATTAGCTCCCGAATTTAAGCAGACTATTCTTGACAGACAAGATGCTTGGCGGGAAGTAATTATGACAGCAGCAAAAGTGGGAATTCCAGTTCCGGCTTTTAGTGCATCTTTGGATTATTTTGACAGCTATCGCCGCGATCGCCTACCCCAAAATCTCACCCAAGCACAACGCGACTACTTCGGCGCACATACTTACAAGCGTCTTGACAAAGAAGGAACATTCCACACTGAGTGGGTTCCCATTGCTGAAGCTAAGAAGTAAACTTTCATGCCGGAAAATCGGCAAATTGTGAAAGTTGCAACTGTTTAGGTTAGAGGTTTAAAAGTGACTCTGATATTCAGAGTCACTCTCTTATAGATAAGCGTTTCATCACATTATTGCATGGGATATGCGCGTACCGAAGGCAGCGAAGCCATCGCCTGATAAGTCTGGAATGAGTTTAGCGATGCAACAGTGCTGATTTGGTGCAAATGTACCGTGAATATTTAAGTTTTATATCTCTGCTAGAGACGCAGTTCTGGATTCCCTGACAATTATATAACTGCTGACTCTACAAAATATTGACATGACACGAAGAGATGCCCTCTTTTGAGGTTAAGCATTAGCACCAGACTTTTCGATAACGCTTCTGCGTCCACTACCCCGATGTAGTATTGGGCTTTCTGGCTCGTTCAGTGAGTGTAACTGTTGCGAACCAAAAGAAGATAGCAACATCTGAGATAAGCGATTTACCTTTGCTGGGCAGTTAAAAGCTAAGGTAGTGAAAACCAAACTCGAAACTAAAAGTGAAATCGTAGCTCGCATAACAGATGTTTATTTTAAAATTCTCTTGTCTACTGCTACTGGTTTTTTGGGAGTTTGTCCGGAATATTGAGAAAAAAGTAGTGTGTTTTACTGAAAAAAAATTACTTTTACGATATGTCAATCTCTGACGCTAGTAACCAATGTCCAGCATGATTTAAGTGACCCCAAATCGTTAGCTGTTGCTCATGTACAGCGCTTTGTAGTTGCTCTTGTGTGTGCGATCGCAAAGTCACAACCTGCCAAGTTTGACCATCATATGCATCTGGTGCAGTGATAGTGAAACAGTAATCTTGCTGATTTATCCGCCGGAAAATCCCTGTGAAACGGTCGCCTCTACGTGGTAATACTTGACTATCATTTAAGTGATTATACGTATCGGGCGAAGAGCCAGGATAATTGCCATTAAATGGATAAATTTGCGGGTTATTTAAATAATACAGTTGCCAATTCAGCCATTCCGGATTTTTAGGAGATATATCTAAGTTAAATAAAGGTACAAGTATTGCCGGATATGGTAAAGAATTTAACAAAGCATTTTGTAATTGCTTGACAGGTAAATCCCTCGGCTGACAGTCCAACTCAACGCACATCGCCGCAGCCATTCCCGCAGCTTGACCGATACCCATAACCACAGGTTGTAATCTCGTTGCGCCATTAGCAATATGAGATACAGAAATATTCTTTTCACACACTAAAAAACCATCTGTTTCCGCAGGAATCAGGGAACGGTAGGGAATAGTAAAGGGTGTACCAGTCCAACGTCCCCCCCAACGCATTGATTTCGGTTGCAATGGTAAGTTGAACCCAGGATAATGATGGTCATTGGCATAGTTACCCACAGCTATGGCATCGGGGAACAGAGACGCTACCCTACCCCCAGCCATTGGCAAAATATCCTGTTCTCGCACAGTAGTTAGTCCCACCAAGCGGCGACTCTCGCGGTAATAAGGATGCAATGCCAAAGCACCAGCTTCACAGGGAAAAACTGACTCAGCTAAACCATAGCGTCTACCCAAGTTTTTTTGGATAAAATGGGCGAAATTCTGGCTATGCCAGCGTGATTCTTGCAAAAATTCCTTTTTGGCTGCTTCTGACTCGATTAATCGCCCTACACCTTCGCCATAGTCGTTACCACATATCGGCCAATTAATCATAAATCGACCCCCTGGTAAACGTCCATAGTTCAAGAATTTCTCAGCCCCATAGTTATCCCACGCACCTGCAAACAGGGAAGGATCATAATTAGGCGCTGGTGGAATTTCTGGAGTAACATCTTCACCAAAATCTTGCATCACCACGACCCAAGTAGGGGCTTGCACTGGATAACTTTGTGTGATAGCATTATAATCTGCTGGGGCGCTATTTTCTCCCCACTCAGATTGCAACTCCCAGCCCCAACGGTGAGGTATTTCCCCCAAAGCCAATAAATCACCTAATTCTGTACCGTCGAGAATAATTTTGGCTGTAACGGTGAAGTCTGCAAACCGCACACCAGTTATACAATTACCCTGTTGCAACACTTCTAAAGGCACTTGTCCAGAAATCCAATGCAGATTTGCTAATTCCTGCACCCAGTCGGCAAAAATCTCGGCTCCAACACGGGGATCATAACTAAAGAAGCTCACCCAGCTATTATCTAACCCTTCTGGTTGACGTTGCCGTAGTTCTTGTAAAAATGCTCCCCATAATCCGGTTTGAAATGCCATTAATTCATTACCATCCGGTGCAGATACTCCAGCAGAGGTGAGCATTCCCCCTAACCACGGAAATTCACTCACCAAGATAGTTTTTGCTCCCCGTCGCGCTGCTTGGATGGCCGCAGCTGTTCCTCCGGTTCCTCCGCCAACTACTAAAATATCTGCTGTGTATGTTTGTTTGGTCATTTTGATATAAGTCTCTAAAATAGTTGAGAAGAGGGAATGAGAGGGGATTTTTTAAACGCAGAGGTACGCTAAGGTTAGCGCAAAGGTTCGCTGAGTTTTTGTTTGAGTTTAGGGTTGCTGGATCAGGTCTGTGGTTGGGCTAACTCTATGAGGCATTTTTGGGATTTTTTAAGAGGTATACTAATACGATTCCTGAGAAAATACCGCCGAACAAAAAAAAGAATGGGACGGAATTAACTACGATCCACCAGTAGGCGCGTTTGACAAATGGTCGCATGAGCCACCATTGGATTATTCCCACTATCACTCCTCCGAACATTGCGGAAAATCCTACGGCTGTATCGGTATCAACAAAAATGATCAGGGCTACCGCATAAGGTATAAAAGTACCTAAAGTAGTTCCCAGCAGCCACCAGTATTTAGAGATAGGGATGTGTCGTCGCAGGACTAATAATTGCATGAAACCGATTGTTAAGCCCCAGCAGCCAATCAAAACTAAAACAAGTCCCCCAATTGAACCCAAAACATTTGCTAATACCCATTGGAAATACAAACCTATCCCTACGTTTGGACTTTCGGCAGATACAGCAGCAGGTGCAGACTTTTGGGGAATCTCTTGACGATATTGGGCGGGAACCTTGGGCGGTGGCGAATACAGGGGAGGATCAGAATTAATTGGTTTTCTGGGATGGGTTGATGGTTGTGTGGGTGCATAAGCATTCCCCAACTGTTGCACTGCGGCTAAAGCCTCCACAGCCGACTTATAGCGTTGGCGAAAGTCGTAGCGTATCATCTTGTCTAAAATATCTGCTAGGGGTGGGCTGACTTGTACTAAGTCCCGCCACTTAATTTCCGCCGTTTGTTCATCTTCTTCTAGTTCCTGGGGCATTAATCCTGTTAAACTTTGAATACCAATTATCCCCACCCCGTAAATATCGCTGCTTAATTTGGGAATACCCCGACTTTGTTCACTGGGCATATAACCAGGCGTACCAATACCTACAGTCATTTTAGTTACACCCTGTCGAGTTACCACCTGTGTACTAATTTGTTTCACCGCCCCGAAATCAATGAGTACAATTTTGCCGTCACTATTGCGGCGAATCAGGTTTGGCGGTTTGATATCCCGGTGAATAACTTGATTTTGATGGACAAAGGCTAATGTTTGCAGAATATTCTGTAATAAGGCAATGGTATAAGGTTCACTCAGCCGTTTTCCGGGGGTGAGTTCATCACTCAGGGGATGACCATCAATGAATTGTTGGACAAGAAAGAATTCCTCGTTTTCTTCAAAGTGCGCCAATAGTTGGGGAATTTGGTCGTGAGTGCCTAACTTGTGTAATAGCTGTGCTTCTGATTCAAATAACCGTCTCGCAACCTGTAATGTCATGGGATCAGTTGCCATCGGTTTGAGTTGCTTGACTACACAAAGACTGTGGTACAGTTTAGTATCTTCAGCAACGTAGGTTCGTCCAAAACCACCAGCACCCAAGACTTTAGTGATTTGATAGCGTCCGTCTAGTAACTGACCTAACATAAAGGCGATCGCATCTTGAAGAATGTCTGTATTTTAACTTGACTCTTACAGATACTGATAGAGGCTAGAGGCGAAACTTTTATATTTTGTTTTTCGGATATTTCGTTTATGTCGTGTGTAGTATAAGATTGTAAATAGTATCTAACGACGTAAGAAAGGAACAAATAACCACTATGTCTAGACGTGTACTTTCAGAGTCTGTAACGCCTCAAGAACAAGAAGCACAATCTATCAAGGAACTGGAGCGCATACTCAGAAGTGAAGGTTCCCAAGCAAAACTGATAGGTAGTAATCAAGAAGAAATTATGATTCCTGATTCGGTCTGTCAGGTATTACTCCAAGTTTTACAGGCAATGGCATTAGGTCAAAACGTATCTATAGTTACGCATAATCCGGAAATCACAACACAACAAGCGGCTGAATTGTTGAATGTCTCACGTCCCTATTTAATTAAATTATTAGAGCAGGGTGAGCTTCCGTACATTATGGTAGGAACTCATAGACGGGTGAGATTTGAAGATTTGATGAAATATAAGGAACAACGGGATATACAACGTGATAAATTTTTGACCGAGCTAACTCAAATGAGTCAAGAAGCAGGATTTTATGAATAGGAGTCATTAAACCTTGAAAGTGGCTAGGCGATTGGTGGTATTAGACTCTTGTGTTTTGTTTCCCATGTACTTGCGCGATACTTTGCTTCGTTGCGCTTGGGGTGGTTTATACATACCCTGTTGGTCACAAGAAATTTTGGATGGTGCAACTCGTAATCTTGTACTCACAGGTAAGATGCAACCAGAAAAAGCCAAGAACCTTGAGACACAAATAAAAGTCCACTTTCCAGAAGCTATGGTTGAAGTTCCATCTGCTTTGGTTGAAGTGATGACAAATCACCCAGGCGATCGCCATGTTCTAGCTACTGCTGTATCGGCTAAGGCTGATATAATTGTTACGTCAAATCTAAAGCACTTTCAAGATCACGATTTAGCTCCTTGGCAAATTATCGCCCAATCTCCAGATGAATTTCTAACTGAACTATACAACCTCTATCCGCAACAAGTAATTGAGGTATTACAGCGACAGTCTCAAGGTTTGCAAAAGCCACCGATGAGTTTTGAGAATCTTCTAGAATTACTCAGTAGAGAAGTACCAACATTTGCAAGCAACATTAAATCTCAAACCTCTTAACCTAAGCTTACCCGCTAAATGTTACATCTAATAACAATGAGTGGGGAAAAACCAAAGTGAAAGCACAGGTATTTAGAGGCGTTAATCAACTGTCTTACGAAGAAATCCCAGTTCCGACCCTGGAAGCAGATGAAGTGCTGGTACAGGTGGGAGTTGTGGGATTATGTCAGTCAGATATTAAAAAAATTCGTTATCCTCTGTATGAACCACCACGCATATTTGGACATGAAACGGCGGGAACGATCGCAGCCATCGGTTCTGAAGTACAATCTTGGCAAGTGGGACAACGGGTGGCGGTAATGCACCACATTCCTTGTATGCGTTGCGCTTACTGCATGAATGATAATTTCTCGATGTGCGATGTCTATAAAAATATCTCGACCACAGCCGGTTTTAATGCTAGTGGTGGCGGTTTTGCTGAGTATGTCAAGGTTCCCGGACATATTGTCCAGAATGGGGGGTTAATTCCTATCCCTGATCATATTAGCTTTGAAGAGGCGAGTTTTGTGGAACCAACTAACTGCTGTCTCAAAGCCGTGAAAAAAGCTCAAATAGCCCCCGGACAAACTGTTTTGGTGACTGGTGCGGGACCAATTGGCTTAATGTTTGTGATGTTAGTCAAGCATTTTGGGGCGAAAGCGATCGCCACTGATTTACTACCATCGAGAGTAGAGAAAGCCTTGAATGTCGGTGCAGATGCGGCTTTTGATGCGCGTGATCCTGATTTATCTGCCAAAATTCAAGCCTTGACTGGGGGAATGGGTGTTGATGTCACGCTGCTAGCTGTTCCCAGTGATAAAGCTTTTTTTCAAGCTCTGGAATGTACCCGCAAAGGTGGTAAAATACTGTTTTTCGCGGAATTCCCCGATGAAGTGGAAATTCCCATTAATCCCAATATTCTTTATCGTCGGGAAATTGATTTGATGGGTAGTTACAGTTCATCCTATCGGCTTCAGGGTCTCTCGGCGGAGATTGTGTTTAATCGCAGTATCGATGTTCAAGCCTTGATTAGCGATCGCTATCCATTAGAAAACTTATCAGCAGCTGTAGCCCAAGCGATCGCACCAAATCCCACAACATATAAAATTTTAATTTATCCGTAATCCGGGCAAACAAGATAACAGTAGAAAATATTTATAGCGCTTCTCGATATTTTACGATAAGCCCTTGCTTTTGATTTATCTGAGAACCGCTATTTTCTTTCCATCTACCCCCCCGCTCAATGTCCATAACATTAATTTTAGTCGCCCTACTAGCCTTTTACGTCGCCTGGAATCTCGGCGCTAACGATGTCGCTAACTCAATGGGAACCTCTGTAGGTTCCAAAGCTATCACCCTGAAACAGGCGATAATTATTGCTGGGATTTTAGAGTTTACGGGTGCGGTATTATTTGGGGAGGAAGTATCCCAAACCTTAGCTACGAAAATCGCCAATCCGATTTTATTCGCTGCTACACCAGAAATTTACGTAACTGGTATGGTAGCAGTGTTAATTACCTGTGGGTTATGGTTGCAAATCGCCACCTCGCGCGGTTTACCTGTAGCATCATCTCATGCAGTTGTCGGTGCGATCGCTGGATTTAGTTGGGTAGCGGTGGGAGTAGATGCAATTAATTGGTCATCCATTGGCTTAGTCACCATTGGCTGGATTTGTACGCCGATTATTAGTAGTGCGATCGCCGCTTTATTCTACAGTCAAATCAAGCACTGGATTTTAGATCAACCAAATCAAGTCGCACAACTACAACAATGGATTCCTTGGCTGAGTGTAATTCTGCTAGGAATATTTGGTGTAATTGTCCTACCTTCCTTAACGCAACCCCTCACCAATTACTTGAATCACCGCATTGGTTTAAACTTACCTAATTATGACATTCCCCTGTTCACAGGTGCAGTTGCAGCCATTGCACTCACAGTCATTAGTTGGCGACAGTTAGAACAAGTAGAGAATACAGCAGACAAAGAGCAAATACTCCCCACTCCCCACTCCCCACTCCCCACTCCCATTGAACGCCTATTCGGTCGGTTTCAAGTTCTCAGTGCTTGCTTTGTCGCCTTTGCTCATGGTTCTAACGACGTTGGTAATGCGATCGCTCCTTTAGCTGCGATCGTCTATACTAATTACACTGGTAGCGTACCGATCAATGGCATTACTATCCCCATCTGGATTTTAATCCTTGGTGGTGCTGGTATTGTCGCTGGTTTAGCCGTCTGGGGTAAAAAAGTGATCGCCACCATTGGCGAAAACATCATTTCTTTACAACCTAGTAGTGGATTCTGTGCCGAACTTGCAACCGCCACCACCATCCTCCTAGCCTCCCGGTTAGGTTTACCTGTCTCCACCTCCCATGCTCTTGTTGGTGGTGTCGTCGGTGTTGGACTGGTGCAAAATTTCAAATCAATTAAATTTCAAACTCTACAAGGTATTGGGCTTGCATGGCTGATTACACTTCCCGTGAGTGCAATCCTCAGCGCTACCATCTTTAGCACAGCCAGAATTTTATTCCTCTAAAATTTATTCTTTATGTATCCTAATAAATTCATATTTCTATAGCTGTTCTCTGAAAATCAGACTACTACTCGACCAAAACCAGAGTCTGTTTTTGCAGAATAGCAGTTAATTCATTAAAATAGTTGACAGGGGATAGTCATACTTGAAATTTCTGCGGAACATTAGTTTAATACCTATTAAGAATGTAAACTGTCACACAAGCTACATTCTCCAAAAATTGACATACAAGCCCATAACTTTGATAATCCTGTTGTGGCAATAAACGTATTTATAAGCTTTTGATAAATACTGCTGCTATTAAAAAAACAGTATTGATATTAGGTATGATGTTTTTTTCCTCATCCACTCTCACCAGAGAACCGTTAATTTAAATACGTCTCAAGGCAGACAGTTCTGTGATGCTGAAGATCAGACAGTATAGTAGGGCTGTTATGCAAATAAATTAGATACTTTGCCAACCTTGTACTCAGCATGACAAAATTACATTTATGTACGCAATTCCTGCCAAAGTTTTCCGCTTATCTGACAAAATACAGGAAATCTGTATGAGTGCCAAGCAAGTTTACACAAAGCAGCTTTATCTTCCAGGTGTTAGAGGTTAAAAGCTAATGGGGCGATTTGAGAAGCGACCAGACAACCCGCGAGTCAGAGGCGATCTATCCAGAGCAGCAGAGACAGCTTTATGGGCTGTAGTGGAGGATTTAGAAAGTCTCCAGCAAAATGTGCTGAGATCCTTACAAGAAGAAATAAAACGGCTTCAGGCGGATAAAACTCGTTTATCTGACGAAATCCAACAGTTGCTAGAGGAAAAGGAACACTTACAACAGGTACGACAAATCACTGAACAGCAAGTGTTGATTCGTCAGCTGTCAGAAGCCTTAGCCAAGCATATATCTTCCCAACTGCAATCATCACTAGCAAGTTTAGCCAGCAAATCAGCAGAAGGTAATTCCCAGGAACGCTCTGCTATGAAGTCAGCAGGGGATAAAAATCACAATGCTGAACAAATGCTTGGTAGTTTGGATGATACTCTGACCATTACCTTTAACTCTTTACAACAGGAACTGAAGAATTATCAAAATAATCTTTCCCAACAGTTGTCTCGGATGCAGAGCCAACAGCAGCAGGGGGAAGCAATTGTAGAGGAATTTATTAATCATCTACGCGGTGAACTAGAAAAAACAACAAAAGAAATTTCACCAGCAATAGTCACAGCACCACCATCTACTATTTTGCCACCTACGGAGCAACAACCGCCCCGTTCCTCTCAGACACATTTACAATCAGGAGTCATCAAGACCAGCACCACCGAGCCAAGTTCTACAACTACTGGAGAAACTACTGGAGACGTATCTGAAAGCAACAATACTGCTCCTTTTACAGGAGGGTTATCCTCCGAGAAAATACGGTCAATAGCCACTGAACCAATTTCAGTCATCGGTAGTGGCTTTGAAAGCGAGACGAAATCCCCACTAGAGCCAGGAAAAGTAAGTCAACCCAGTTCATTACCCAGCAGGGAATCTTTTGAACGCGAAACTAAATTCTCATCCGATCAAGGAAATGCTCCCGAACCAATTTCTGTTATCAACAGGGAATTTTCTGAAGGTGAAACCAAATCCCCACCAGCACCGGGAAATGCTCCCGAACCAATTTCGGTTATCAGCAGTGAATTTTCTGAAGCTGAAACCAAATCCCCACCAGCACCGGGAAATGCTCCCGAACCAATTTCGGTTATCAGCAGTGAATTTTCTGGAGGTGAAACCAAATCCCCACCAGCATCGGGAAATGCTAAGGAACCAATTTCGGTTATCAGCAGTGAATTTTCTGAAGGTGAAACCAAATCCCCACCAAAGTCGGGAAATGCTCCCGAACCCATTTCGGTTATCAGCAGTGAATTTTCTGAAGGTGAAACCAAATCCCCACCAAAGTCGGGAAATGCTCCCGAACCCATTTCTGTTATCAACAGGGAATTTTCTGAAGGTGAAACCAAATCCCCACCAAAGTCGGGAAATGCTCCCGAACCCATTTCTGTTATCAACAGGGAATCCTTGGAACGCAAGACTAAACCCCTAACTTCTCAACCAGCAACCAAGGAAAAAGCAAAACTTGCATCATCACATTCACCTAGCTCCCGAACCTTTTCGCCCATCCAGATAGGTTTCTTGCTGGTTGTGTTGTCAACGGTTGTATCATCGCTGTATAACATAGTCATCAAGGGGATGTTTTTTAAAGCTTACGACAATTTTGGAGTTTTAGAGATAGAGGGAATTATTTCGCCCACACTGGGTAATATCCTGTTAATTTTAATGCTTCGGTTGCTCGTGGTTGTGCCACTAATGTTACTCTTGGCTCCCATGATGCATCCACAAGTATGGCAAGATATGCAAAATATTTTGAAATCATTAGGTGGTAGTTCTACTCCCAATAGTAGTGTCAAGAAACAAAGAATTTTACAGTTGTCTATCGCCAGTGGTTGCTTTTTGTTTTTATCTCAGGTGCTGATCTATGTTGCTATTGGTCAGGTAGCAACTGGAATGGCGATCGCTTTGTTCTTTGTCTACCCCATGATGAGCGGACTTCTCTCGTGGTTACTGTTTCGCGATCGCCCTAATGGATTCCGCTCTGCTGCTATGGGTGCTATTTTCTGCGGCGAATTACTGGTTTTAGGCGGTTCTGCAAGCCTTGGTTTGGCTAATTTCTCCCTGGGAAGCAGCACAGCCATCTTCGCTGGCGTAGCTTTTGCTTGCTACGTGATTTTGACGCGGGTATGTGCTACTAAACTGCATCCCGTCTCTTTTACGGTAATTAACTTTACCACCATGCTGGTGTTGAGTTTTATCTGTTTGATGCTTCCCTTACCAAGCAATTTGAGTTTTGCTGTTCAGCAGTCGAATTGGCTCGAACTGATTTTGAGTGCTTTTATTTTGGGTGTTCTCACCCTAGTAGGCTATGTGCTGAACAACGTTGGGATTCGCAAATTAGGTGCGTTACCCTCGGCGATTATCGGCGCAGGAGTCCCCATCTTAACCGTAGTTTTTGCTGGTTTGATACTTCAGGAAACCTTGGAAGTGGCGCAAGTTATGGGAGTAGTGTTCGTAAGTTTTGGGGTAGCGGCTTACAGCTTTGAGAAAATGCGAACTCAGGTTAAACCTTCTCGCTCGGAAAATTAAATCACCATTGGGGAATTTTGCCAAGGAGCAGAGCGACTTGACCACGCCTGTACATTCACACAATTAAATCGGATTGCTATAGTCTTTGAACTTTAACTTTTAGCTATGTCTTGCTTCACCTGAATTATTGAGTGATCATACCACTTGACAGTATACCCATAAACGATAAAACTTAAGAGTAAAGCAGTTTCATATGCATCAAAAGTTTCTTTGCCATCCTGTCAAGACCAAAGAACTAATTAAACTTGAACTTATAGTCTTTGGTGCAACATCAGAGAATCTTAATAAATAGTTGCATATTAAGAATTTACATGGTAATCATGGAATTATTGCCAACAGTTTACTTTATAGAAAATTAATAAAAAAACGAGCAAAAATAGAATATCATATTGTAAGAAAATAAAAGGTATTTTGAACTTGAAATTATCCGCCTTATTTCAGGTAGATAATTGTCCCTCCAGTCAACTGCCTATACTGCCAAAAAATTCCCGGAAGTTGTAAGCAATATATTGGTTTACAAATTCTGGCTAAACCCGCCAATGTTCCTGATTTCAGTAGGTTACCTACTCCTAAATAACTCCCAACCATTGCCGGAAATCTGTACACAACCAACAGTTCTTCAAAGCCTAATAAAAAGTAATTCTTTTAGAAAGATATACTTCTTGTTAACGCCACCAGACAGTTGTTGCAGTCAGACCCCCCCGCTCAAGAGTAATGATCATGTTTGACTCCCGATCACCTCGGAGTTAAAAGATAATCAGGTTGGATTAAAGACATTGGCTTCAATTGGGTGTATACTACTTACTTCTGTGTGAGTAATAAATCTGTAAACGTGCTATTCAACTGTCTGTAATATGAGTAACGACATAGATCTGATCAAGCGTCTTAGCCCCAGTGCAATGGATCAGATCATGCTTTATCTGGCTTTTAGTGCCATGCGGACGAGTGGGCATAGGCATGGAGCATTCTTAGATGCAGCCGCAACGGCAGCTAAGTGTGCGATATACATGACCTATCTAGAGCAAGGACAAAATCTGCGGATGACCGGTCACTTGCATCACCTAGAGCCAAAACGGGTAAAAATTATTGTTGAGGAAGTCAGACAGGCGCTGACAGAAGGCAAATTGTTGAAGATGCTAGGTTCTCAAGAACCCCGCTATCTAATTCAGTTACCTTATGTCTGGATGGAAAAATTTCCTTGGCAACCAGGACGATCTCGTGTACCTGGTACAAGTTTGACCAGTGAAGAAAAAAGACAAATCGAGCAGAAACTACCCAGTAATCTGCCTGATGCTCAATTGACCACTTCTTTTGAGTTTTTGGATCTGATTGAATTTCTGCACAAGCGATCGCAAGAAGTCTTGCCACCTGAGCATCAAATGCCCTTAAGCGAAGCTTTAGCAGAGCATATCAAGCGTCGGCTACTCTACTCCGGTACAGTAACCCGCATTGATTCACCTTGGGGAATGCCCTTTTACGCCCTTACCCGTCCTTTTTATGCGCCCGCAGACGATCAAGAGCGGACTTACATCATGGTAGAAGATACCGCCCGGTATTTCCGGATGATGAAAGATTGGGCAGAACGGCGACCAAATACCATGCGAGCCTTAGAAGAGCTTGACATTCCCGCAGAAAAATGGGAGCAAGCAATGGCAGAACTAGATGAAATCGTTCGCGAATGGGCAGATAGATATCACCAAAGCGGTGGTATTCCCATGATTTTGCAGATGGTGTTTGGTAGAAAAGAAGACTGATAGTTCAGGTGTTATACCATTAACACCTTGTACTAATACAGCAAAATGTCAATAGAACGACCATACCCCACAAAAAGCCGGTTCTGTGAACCTGCAAAGACGCGAACGTGAAAGGGTTTAGAGACTGATAAATAAAAAAAATAGCCCATTACCTAAGATAGCGGGACAAGGAAAACAAGGAAAACAAGGAAAACAAAGAGAAAAAAGTTGTGTTGGATGTGTCAGTTGGAAAACTTAATTCAGGGAAATCCCCTACAGAACAGTGAAAAAGCTCAGAATCAAAACCTTTTGACTTTTGTCCGGGCATATTGCAATATGCCCCTGCTGACTTTTGTTATATCAGCCTTTTTTTGCACACAAAAGAATAGGCGGGCTGTAAGCCCAGCCTAGAGAAAATTAATTAATTTAAATACGTGCTATTTTATTGACTTCTGACATTCCCTGGCATTGGAGTCACCTCAAAAGAGGGACTAAATTGTGTGAAAACTCGATCTTGTGGTGCAGATGCAGGTGAAAAGCCACTAACAGAATCACTGGCATCGATACAAGTATCCATTGCCTGGGTAGGTGGAATACTAGTATCACTACTTAAACCCACAACACACTGAGCGAAACGCTCAGGCAACAAACTACGGCCACAATAATTTAAAACTGTGGTGTGAACAGCTTCTGGAGCATTGCTGGCAATACCAGCTACACAAGTAGATAAATCTTGAGGTCTCCGGGCTTGCCCACAGGAAGAGAGAGCATCGACGGCACTAATTTGAGTTTGCTGATTAATTTTCACCACGCAAGAAGACAAGTCTCTCGGACGGAGAGCTTTTGCACATCCTTGTGATACCGCTTGTTTTGTGATGCCCAAATTCAACAGTCGAGCTGTACAGACACGGTAATCGTTGGCGTAAGAGTTCGTTACAGCCATACTTGAAGTCATCATTGCCAACCATCCGGCTATAGCCAAAACTGGCGTTGTCAGCCGAATCGTTTTACTCTTAAATATTTCGACAGCTGAACTGCCTTGTTGGTTCCCAACTTGACTCAACTTTTTTTTGCTCATCGCCTTTCTCCAAACACCCAAGGTTATGCTAACTCAAATTTAAGGCAACTCTTCTACCAAAAAACCAGGAAATTTAGGCTTTTTGTCCAGAATGATAAGTCTTATTGATAAATCTAGACCTATCTTTTTTGACTATAAGTTGCTGTATCCTTAATTTAATAAGCATTTGAGGCTAGTTCTTCGCACCATGAAAATGCAAATGTTATTCAACCTTACCTATTCTATTTATTTGTTAGGTTTCATCACATTGCCAGCTAGCGCTCAACCTGTTCCTCCTCAGCCTACTGGGCAATCTCAAACCCAAGCAGTTAGTGAAGATATCACAATTCCTCAAGATACAGCAATTATTGTCAAATTTCCAGCATCCGTGACTATTGATGTTGGGCAAAGCAAGGCTTATCCTCTCACCGTTCCTTTAACTAATGCTATTGAAGATAATCAAGGTAATATTATAGTGCCTAAAAATGCCCCTGTAACTATTAACCTCAAACCTACAGACGGGGGTGTGAAAATTGTCGCTCAATCTTTGGTAATTAATGGTCGAATTGTTTCTATTAAAGCATCGAGTCAAACAATTCCCGGTACTACTATTACCTACAAACGAGCTAATGATAAAGCTGTGGAAAATAGTTCAATTTGGAGCCAAATTGGTGGGGATACTTTGGGCTTTTTCAGCCAAGGTGATCCAAAACAGTTTGACCGGGGTGCAATGCTGGGCAGCATTGTGGGGTTCCTCACTGGCTTAGGTTCGCCAGAAAATACCCGTGTTGTGCAGATTCCCCAAAGTAGTATTTATGTGTTATCCCTTGAGGCTCCTATCAGCTTATCTACTCGCCGCTAAGATGATTATTTAATGGCATGGAGTTGAGTATTGTTAAATGAAAATTGTGTCGGTGTTCAGCTTGCAAATAGCGCTCTTGCAACGGTTGCCATTGCTGCCAAAACTGATAACGATTTTCCTTTAATACAGTAGCAAGGGTTGGCAGATCAGCATCAATTTCTGATTTGAATATCTCTGCAAGCCACTCACCCATAACTACACTATCTTGCATATTTCCTAATATGTCTTGGATGCTTTTCACTTCTCCAACATAAGCCGCGTAAGACTCACCATATAAGTCACTAAATAACTCCATTTGGTAACGCACACGTTTGGCTTGTTTCCTTAAATTATGAATGCTTTCCCCTTGAGTTGTCAATTCTTGTTCTATGTTTTCTGGTTGCCAGTTTGTGCAAATTTTTACCTCGGAATCGACAACAGCAGTTCCCACTAGCCACCCTGGATGTAACAAAAAATTACTCACTTCAGGTAAAAGTAAATCTGGTAGCACTTGTTGAATGGGTAGAGATGCCAAAGGCTGATAAATGGGTTTATCTAACCAAACTTTTAATGCTTGTTTGAGAGATTTGTAAGCTTCACTTTGTAATGTTGTCTGTGTCTTGAATAATGCCTTTTCGCGTTGTTTATCTAAAGCATCGAAAGCTGTTTGCAGAACTTTTTGTTCTTTTTGAGGTAAATGTGGTTGGTAACGGTTTACTAAAGTTTCTTTGAGTACATCTATGTCTCTCAGATTGCCTAGAAGACGAGCAATTTTACCGATTTTTTTATCACTGGCTGGCTGCGGTAAATCCAATACTAAATTAAACCTACTGATTGCAGTTCGTAGGCGACGCATCCCGACTCGCATTTGATGCAATGCTTCGGGATCTTCATCTTTCTTAACTTGTTTCTCCCATTTTACGGTTTTCTTGAGGTGTTGTTGAATTGCTTGGTAAGCGTAGTCTTTGAGGCTTTTTATTGGGGTTTTTACTGATAATGTCATACTGGAAAACGAAATACTTAGTCTAATGATTGTATACTAGCATTAGTTAAAAAATTATATCTTTTGAGCAATGCTCAATAAGTTACGAACATTAAGATCCCCGACTTCTTAAACAAGTCGGGGATCTTAGCCTCTGGGTGAATAAACTCGGATTGCTATATATATCTTTATAAATAGAAATAAATATTACTGTTGATACTTAAGAGTGTTGCTCAGAAAGAATTAATATATTATTTAATATTATATTAAGCAATAAAAAATAATTGAAATAGTTTCTTAGCAAGTGGTTTTAGCCATATTTTGAAGGGTAGGGTCGTTGAGGGCTGAAGAAGATTTATCCCAAAAATAAATAATGGGTATTACACCTCACGGCAAAAATGCTATGCTGTGCTATGTAGATGATGCACCCTGATGATCTGGAGAGCTGCCCATGTGGCTGCTCTCCTTATTTCATGCTCGGCGAATATCTGGCAGTTGTGAGTGAAGACTTGGTATAATCGCCAGTCAAGCAGCTAACAGTTGTGGGGAGAAGAAAAATGGCAGATTGGCAAGAAATATCTGGTGGTGTGACAGCACCAAGAGGTTATCAGGCTGCGGGAATCACCGCAGGGCTAAAGCCTTCGGGATTGCCCGATTTGGCTTTGATCTGGTCAGATGTAGAGGCGATCGCAGCTGGTGTATTTACCACTAGCCAAGTAAAAGCCGCCTGTGTGGATTATTGTCGTCAACGCTTGCAAGCAAAACACAGCGCTCGTGCAATTCTCTGCAATGCTGGACAAGCAAACGCTTCCACAGGGATGCAAGGTTTACGTGATACCGAAGAAACTGCGGAAATATTAGCGCGGGAGTTGAATATTTCCCCGGAATCGATTTTGCTGGCTTCTACGGGTGTAATTGGTCAACGGATTAAAATGGATGCCTTACGCAGTGGGATTCCCAAGGTAGTAGCGGCACTTTCGGAAACGGGTTCAGATGCCGCCGCCGGGGCAATTATTACTACAGACTTAGTAACAAAATCCATTGCTCTAGAAACAACTATAGGCGATGCCTCCGGCGGGCTGCGCCAACGCCCTGTCAGAATTGGTGGTATTTCCAAAGGTTCGGGGATGATTCATCCCAATATGGCTACTATGTTGGCATTTGTCACCTGTGATGCAGCAGTTTCATCTCATCTGTGGCAACAAATGTTAAGTAGGGCGGCTGACCAAAGTTTTAATGCCATTACCGTAGATGGTGATACCAGCACCAATGACAGTTTAATTGCTTTGGCTAATGGTCAATCTCGCACCCCAGCAATTACCGAAATGGGTGCAGAAGCCGAGAAATTAGAGGCGATGTTAACAGCAGTATGTCAGCATTTAGCTAAGGCGATCGCCCGTGATGGCGAAGGTGCAACCTGCTTAATTGAAGTGCAAGTCACTGGCGCTTATGATCAAGCTTCCGCCCGTCAAATAGCCAAAACCGTTGCTGGTTCATCTCTCGTTAAATCTGCGATTTTTGGACGCGACCCCAATTGGGGACGTATCGCCGCCGCCGCCGGACGTGCAGGTGTGAATTTTGAACAAGACAACCTGCAAATAAAATTAGGCGATTTCTTATTATTAGAAAATGGTCAACCAGTACCATTTGACCGTGCAGCAGCCAGTGCATATTTAAAACAAATTGCGGCTGATTCCTCTGTGGTGGCTAATGGGATGACAAAAGGTCAACGTGTGGATAATCCTGTGATTATTGCCGTTAACGTTGGGAATGGTCATGGTTTTGGTAAAGCCTGGGGCTGTGATTTAAGTTATGACTACGTGAAAATTAACGCAGAATATACTACTTGAACTACTCCACCCTGCCTTAGTCTGAGGGTGTCGCTTCCCTACTCACAGGCGAACGGCTCAAGTGTGGGGAAGCAGTTAAGTTGGTTTTGAGTAACGAATTATACTAATCTTGAGAGCGATCGCCTTTCCAACTTCTCCTGAGTAAGCCTGAGTGAAATGTGAATAGCTAAAAACAAGGTAAGAATCGCGGATTTTACGGATTAAAGGATTTCACAGATTTTGGTTATCTTAGCAAATGAAAAAAATCTGTGTAATCAGCGTAATCCATATAATCCGCGATTCTGACTCTTTTATTTGTTACTTAATACTAATCTCTTAAATGTCAAACTTTTACTGCCAAAGTTAATCAATAATCCAACTTCGAGTTTATATACTTTGAGATAGTTTAATGCTTGGGCTAGGTGTACGTCTTCGAGTTGGATTACTGCTTTGAGTTCGACTAATACTTTTTCTTCAACCACAAAATCGGCGCGGCGTGTACCAATTGGTTCGGGTAGGTTTTTGTAATAGATTTGTTGTTCAATTTCTCTGGCAAAGGTTAATCCTGCTTGATGGAGTTCGTAGGCAAGGGCGCGTTGATAAATTACTTCTTGAAAGCCGTTACCTAGAAATTTATGGACTTCAAAGGATGCGCCGATAATTTTTTGGGTGATGTCTTGGTATTTTAAGTCCATAGGTCTGAATCACGGATTTAGACAGATTAAAGGATTTCACGGATTTTAATTATCTGTCACTGTATCAGATAATCTCATCCGCATCACTGATTAGACAGATTAAGGGGTTTCACGGATTTTAATTATCTGTCACTGTATCAGATAATCTCATCCGCATCACTGATTAGACAGATTAAGGGGTTTCACGGATTTTAATTATCTGTCACTGTATCAGATAATCTCATCCGCATCACTGATTAGACAGATTAAGGGGTTTCACGGATTTTAATTATCTGTCACTGTATCAGATAATCTCATCCGCATCACTGATTAGACAGATTAAAGGATTTCACGGATTTTAGCATCTGTTGCTATCACAAATAATCTAATCCACGTAATCTGTGTAATCCTTATAATCCGCGATTCTGACTTTTTATTTTGCTAATTTTATAATCAACTCAAACTCAGATTTAGTTAATGGCATCACAGCAAGTCTAGGCTGTTTGACTAAGCCGATATTTGCTAATTCTGGAGTTTCTTTTATCTGGCTTAATACGATAGCTTTCTCAAAGGTTTGCACTGGTTCAAAGGTGGCGCTTAACCATTTAGGATCGTTGGTGGTTGGGTCTTGATGGGCAGTGACGATTACTTTCATTTTACCCATGATGCTGTTTCCTTCTTGGCTGTGGTAAAACAAGACCTCATCGTTTAGTTGCATGGCTTTGAGGTTATTCCGTGCTTGGGGATTGCGAACGGAATATATTTCAAATTTACCGTTTAAATAAACAAACTCTCATTCACCATTTCCTGAATCACCTTACGCGGCGTGTAATAGCTCCCTGTCTGCTTACGGATACTCTTGATCGTACTCTCTTCCAAATTTGGATCAAGTTCTGCCAATAGGTTCTCAAACACTAAACCCAACAACTCAGGATCTAAAGCAATATCTTCGTCATAGGGCGTATTCTCTTCCAAAGTGAACTTATAGGATTTAAAAATTTCATTCAAACCCTTGTGGTAAACCTTCCTAACTTCAATTTTCTTGGCCTTACCCTTAGCCACATTCTCTTCTGTCTCAATCCCATAAAACAGAAAGTTAGGCACACGCATCACCGTATCTTCAATACTTTCCTTCGCATTATCTTCATCCAACTTGTCAAAAATACCGCCATTCAAATATGGAATCGTTGTAAACCATTCAACCTGAAAATCTGAATGTAAATACTTTGTCCATTTAAAATCTTTGAGCGATTTTTTCTCCTTTTGATTCAACGAATTAAAAAAGATATTTTGCAAAACGCCACGATAATAGCTATTTGACTCTAAAAAGTTCTCATCCTCAAAGTCTCTAACCAAAGGATAAACCCGACCATCCCAATCTCTAAGCTCCAAAATTTCAGGCTTAATTAGTCCCTTTTCCTTGATAAACCAGCAAAACATGGTTCGAGCAAGCAACCGCACCAAAAAGTTTTTGATATTCTCCTTTTCTGGAACATAGTCAGGTTTGAAAGGAAGATTGATCTCTTGCGACGCATAGTAAAACCAGTCTTGCAAATCTGCATAAAACTGGTCGTTTAAAGCTTGTAATGAAAATACTGTTTGCCAATAGTCATACAGCTTTTTAAAACTATTGACCTTACTCGTATCAATCTTTAAACCCTTAAAATTCTTATCCCCAAAAATAATTTTTTCATGTGCTGCGTGAATATTGTTAATACTCACATCCCTTAATAGCGTTACTTTCCCAGCTTTCTCCCCTTCCTGATTCCGCTTGTATTTCAATCTCTCCGTATTCGCAAATGCTAGATACTCGCCATACCTAAACACCACGACAACAGGCGTATAACAAAACTCCCGATTAAAAGCCCGTGCTATTTCCGCCAACTGCGATCGCGTTGGCAATAAACCATTTAGGCGATCATTCAAAGTTATCCCAAAAACCAAAATTCCATCATAATCTGAGTTAATTTGGGCGATTTCTAAACTTTGATTCCCTCTAAAAGCTGCATCATCAACTAATCCAACAAAATAAACGTCATTAATTAACCTAAAAGACTCATTATCCTTATAAGTATACTGTAATATATTTTTTACCGAAGTCGGCTTATCATCTACATAATTAATCGGTACATTTAGCTCACTAAAAAAACCTTTTAAGGCAGGTAAAAAATCTATTTCATTAAATCTTGTTAGTTCCATAGTTAGTTTCATTGTTAGTTTTATAGTTAATTTTATCCCACATAAGTCAGAATCGCGGATTAGATAGATTAAGGGATTTCACGGATTTTTAATCCAAAAATCCGCGCAATCCTTTAATCCGCAAAATCCGCGATTCTGACTCTTTTCCCATACAACTGCAATAGGACTTACGCAATTGGCACAGGCGATGCCTGCGGCGGGCTACGCCTACGCTAAATTAAAGTACATTTGTATTATACAAGTGATGCAACTGGGACAGGGCGATGCCTAGTACCGCAAGGCGGAAGTCAAAAGTCAAAAGTCAAAAGTCAAAAAGCTTATAAAATGGGCTTTTCAGGGATTTTGAATGGTCTGTTTATTTACGCCGTCTTGTACTAGTTTAGTTGATAGTACAAAGGTATGAATAAAACGGGATTCCGATAGCGTAGCGTGGCGTTAGCCATAAGCTTTGTTTTTGCAATAGAAAGTCGCTCTCTGGGAAAAATCATGAAAATATTCATGAGAAAATAGGTAGAAGATGTAAGAGATAATTTTGGTGATCAGCATGAGCTTTACAAAGCTTAATTACTGCCAATACTTGTTAAGCAGTCAAATTAATTACACGATTACCAATTTAGCAGAGCATTTAGAGCATATTAGCCATGATGCAATTAATTATTATTTGAAGAGAGAAAAGTTAACACCGAGGTTACTATGGGAAAATGTGAAAGACGTAATTGAACTTGATGCCAATGGTTACATAATATTTGATGATAGCATTTTAGACAAAAGATATTCTAAAGAAATAGAGATGGTGAGGAGCCAATATAGTGGGAACGAACATGGCATAATCAAAGGAATTGGTGTAGTCAGTTGTGTATATGTAAATCCTAAAGTGCAAAAATTTTGGGTAATAGATTACCGCATTTTTAATCCTGATGTGGATGGTAAAACCAAGATAGACCATGTGAAAGATATGCTGCAAAACCGTATCAAAAGCTTTTACCCTTTGATACGGTTTTGATGGACACGTGGTATGCGGTACACAGTTTAATGCTTTATATTGATAGTCTAGAGAAAGTTTATTATTGCCCTTTAAAAAATAATCGGTTAGTTGATGATACATTGGGTAAAGAAAAATATAAACGAATTGAATTGTTAGAATGGAGCGAAGAAGAATTAGAATGTGGTAAAATCATAAAAATTAAAGGATTTCCCGCCCAGAAAAAAGTGAAACTATTCCGGGTTGCTGTTTCTACCAACAGAACGGATTATGTCGCCACTAACGATTTATCTCAAAGTTCCACGAATGTTGTACAAGAGGTGTGTAAAATTCGTTGGAAAATTGAGGAGTTTCACCGAGAGATTAAACAACTAACTGGCATTGAATCTTGTCAATGTCGTAAAGCTAGGCTTCAAAGAAATCATATTGCTTGTGCAATGTTGGTTTGGATCAGATTAAAAAATTTAGCCTATCAAACTGGACAAACTGTTTATCAAATCAAGCATAATTTGCTGTCTAATTATTTAATTCAACAACTCAAACGCCCAAGTATTCCTATGTGCTTAGTTTAATTTAATATGTGCTTGGTTTAATTTAAATTGTCGCGTAGCCGGGCTACGCCCGCTCCCTATTTGTGCCAGTTGCATCGCTTGTATAATACAAATGTACTTTAATTTAGCGTAGGCGTAGCCCGCCGCAGGCATCGCCTGTGCCAGTTGCGTAAGTCCTAATTGAGTTAAAAGACTTAAATCAGGAAGCGGTGGAATTAGCCAGTGCGATCGCTAAAAACTTTGAGGAATTGGGAATTTAAGGTTAAGATAGTAGTTACACTCGTAATTACATTAGGGAAAGTTTCATGATCCAGACCTTAAAGTTACGCAAAATTGGTAATTCAGTAGGGGTGACATTTTCTAAGGAGTCGTTAGAAAAGCTCAACCTTTCCGAAGGTGATACTTTATTTGTGACGGAAACTGAACATGGACTCCAGCTTAGTCCTTATGATCCTGAGTTTGAGAAAGCGATGGCCATTTATCGGGAAGGTAGCCAGAAGTTTCGTCATGCGTTGAAGGAACTCGCTAAGTGAATGAACCAACTTGGCTGACAGAACAGATGGTGCTGGCTATCCATGAAGGTTTGATTTGTCAGTATGGCGGTTTATCTGGGGTAAGAGATTCGGTGTTGTTAGCAGCGAGTTTAGCCCGTCTTCAGCATAAATTTTCTGTTCAGTCGGAGGTTTCGCTCTGGGAATTGGCGGCGGCTTATGGTTTTGCTTTGTGTCAAAATCATTCCTTTGTGGATGGTAATAAGCGTACAGCTTTTATGGCAATGTATGTTTTTTTGGGGTTGAATGCTTATAGTTTCAATGCACCAGAACCGGAAATAGTATTAGTGATGGAAGGTTTAGCTTCTGGGGAAATTGACGAAAATGCTTTGCAGGTTTGGTTAGAAAAATATGGTGATGAATTGCTATGAATGACATGATGTAATATCAGGATTATTTCTGGTTTATTCCCTGAAAAATGGTTGACGATTAAAAAAATGAAACGAGAAAAATTAATCGCTTTTTTAAAAGCTCATGGGGCAGAAATTCGTGGTTATGGTGTAAAATCTCTGGCTTTATTTGGTTCTGTAGCGAGGGATGAAGCCACGGCTAAAAGTGATATTGATTTATTAGTGGAGTTTGACGGTAAGGTGACGTTTGACTGTTACATGGACTTAAAGTTTTTTCTGGAGGATAGTTTGGGATGTCCCGTAGATGTAGTTAGCAAGAAGATGTTAAAGCCTCAAATTAGAGATGTCATTGAAACAGAGGCTATCTATGTCTCGTAATCTCAGACTGTATTTTGAGGATATTTTGAATAGTTGTGACAAGGTTTTGCGTTATACGGAAGGTATCAGCTATGACCAGTTTTTTGAAGATGAGTTGAGGTTTGATGCTGTGCTGCGAAATCTGCAAATTATCGGGGAGGCAATTAAGCAAGTACCGACGGAAACTAGAAATCGTTATCCTACGGTAGAATGGCGGAAAATAGCAGGTTTAAGAGATATTTTAGCTCATGCTTATTTCAGTCTAGAAAATGAAATAATTTGGGACATTGTGCAAAATAAAGTTCCACTTCTGCAAGAACAAATTGAGGTTATTTTTCAACAAGAATTTGGTGATGGTAAATTTTTTTGAGGAATTGGTGATTTAAGATGGGTAATAAATGACATAATGCAATACAAGGATTATTTCGGTTCTATTCACTATAGTGATGAAGATAAAGTCTTTTATGGACAGGCGGAATATATCCGCAGTTTAATCAGTTTTGAGGGGGAAGATGTGGCTAGTCTGAGGGCTAGTTTTGAGGAAGCAATTGATGATTATTTGGCTTTGTGTGAGGAAAAAGGTATTGAGCCAGAGAAGGCGTTTAAGGGAAGTTTTCATGTGCGTGTAGGTAGCCAACTTCATCGTCAGGCGGCTTTATTTGCCCAACAACGGGGGGTGAATCTCAATAAGTTGGTCACGGATGCACTGGAACGTTATCTGAAGGGGGAATCGTTAAAAAATGCTTGAGGAATTGGAGATATGAAATATGCTCACGATTGTAAAGAAGTTTATCTTAGATCACTAGGAGAATTTATAAACGGCGTTAATTTCAACCCACATTCCGCACCCTCAACTGTCACACATCAAGAAAAGAGCGCTAAAGTAGTACATAAGAACTAAACTAAATTAAGAAGAAAGAGGCTTAATAAGAATTAGTCTTAGAAACCTAAGCAACTGCCAATGAGCAAAGCTTTCAGGTAAAAACCTGGATTCCAGGAGAAATGCGAAAATCCCGAAAAAGTTTAGAAAAATTAATTGTTAACCAAAATAGAAATGAGAAAATCAAAACAGAATTCATGGAGAATCCTGTTGTGATGTTGAATGTAAAAGAAATCCAAATCCAAAATATAGATCATTTAGGCATAGTAGCAGGAATGGTAGATGCCATTGGGTTGGTAGAAATCATTAATGATTTAATAGGTGAAGAAAAAGGAGAAAAGGTCAGCCCTGGTCATGCGGTCAAAGCCATGATTTTAAATGGGTTAGGATTTGTATCTCAACCACTATATATGTTCCCCAAATTTTTTGAAACAATAGCTTGTGAACATTTGATAGGAGCCGGAGTAAAACCAGAATACCTAAACGATGATAAATTGGGTAGAGTCATGGATAAACTCTTTATTAAAGGACTAGATACAATATTTTTGGTAATTGCCTTAAATGCGGCGGGATCGAATTTAGCCGATTCGGAATTTGTCGAAAGTGAATTATCAGGATATTCATTTAAAGAAAATCAAATAACTTACGGGGACATAGAGCAAAGATGGTTGGTCGTACAGAGCCAAGTGAGAAAAGAATCAGACCTGCGTAAGCTTTCACAAAAAATTATCAAGGCTGAAGAAAAAGCTGTTAAGGAATTGAAAAAGTTATCACAAGATAAATTTGCTTGTGAGGCTGATGCTATCAAGGCATTATTAAAAATATCGAAACAATTTAAATATCACCAAATTGAGCAGAGTAACGTCAGTGAAATCACATCAAAGAAAAAAGACAACCAACCAGAGAAATTCTACCAAATATTCGGGACAGTATCCAGGAATGAAAATCAAATTAACAAGGAAGTACAGAGTGCAGGTAGATTTGTAATTGCCACAAATATTTTAGAGTCTAGTGTACTCAGCAATGACTCAATGTTAAAGGAATATAAAGCACAACAATCATGTGAACGGGGATTTGGTTTTCTCAAAGACCCATTATTTTTTGCAGATAGTATCTTTCTCAAAAGCCCTGAGAGAATTGAATCTCTAGCAATGATTATGGGTTTATGCTTGCTGGTATATACCCTGGCACAAAGACAAATACGAGCCGCTTTACGAGAAAATCAATCAACAATTAGAAATCAGTTAGGTAAACCAACTGCAAAACCTACTGTACGCTGGATATTTCAATGCTTTCAGTCAATTCATTTAGTTACATCTAATGACCAAATTCAAATCTCTAATCAGAATAAAGATAGAGATTTTATTCTGAGGCTTTTACCATCAGATTGTCTTCATTACTATAAATTCGTTACCTAACTATTCTCGTAATTGCGTATTTAATTAGTTATTTTATTTTTGATTAACGGGCTAATTAATTTAACAATTAGTTCTCAATTAATATGTTTAAAATCTAGGTTTGTCGCTTGTATATATTAGTAAAATTGCGAATTTAGAGATTTAGCATAGACATTTATCTATCAAATCACATAAATTTAGTTCTCGTTCTTATTGCTCCTTATTGACAATACATTCTGATGCCATTTTGTCAGATTAATGACTGCTCAAAATCTTTTCTCCCTATAAATGTCTGATTTTATTCTTTGCTTACATTTTT